>NZ_CP113913.1:1286083-1607604 GCF_029395355.1 Bifidobacterium sp. ESL0800 | reverse complement strand
TCCCTGCCGAGGGTCGGGTTTTTGATATTTCGAGTGAACGTTCGTCACAAGCCCGAGGGATACTTGAAGTATGAAGATTTCAGCAGATTTTACGACCATTCCCAATGATTTCACCGGGGCGGCGGCACCTGAATACAAGGTCGACGGCACGCCGATCATCTCGTTGCCGTTCTATATCGACGAGCTCAGCCAAGGCATGCAGTACCTGCACTGGCAGGTGACCGATCCGGATTCGATCCCCGTCTGCGGCTTCGAATGGATCCACTGGTCGGCGGCCAACGTACCGGTCGACGCGCTGATGTTCGATTTCAACGATTCCCACGCCCTTGAAATTCCGCCCGATTTCTCGCGCACGCTGCCGACGATGATTCCCGAGGCCGCGCAAGGACGCACAAGCGCCGCCAGCAAGTTCGTCGGTTCGAGCAATCCTGCGGTGACGATGCGCTACAACGGCCCGACCCCGCCCGACAAGCCGCACGGCTACGTCCTGCACGTCTGGGCCACGGCCAATCCGCTGCCGGATATGCGTCAGGGCTTCTGGCTCAACGATTTGTATCATAAGATTCTCGATTACAGCGGCCCGATTGACGACGCCGAGATCACGCTTATCGGCAATCCGGCGAAATAAAAGCGCCCACGTGGGTTGGAATCTGCTGGCCGTCCTCCGGTTTCACGCCTGCGAATATCAAGGTTCTCGATTCCGAGGTGCCATCCTCCCCAAACCAGCCATTATTGTGATGTTGGTGCCACCAAGTCCCCTGTTTTTCGAAGATTAACCCCGAAATTGCCATTTTTCGGGCATCTTGGTGCACCAAGATGCCCGTTTTTTACGAATATGGCCTCCATTCTGCGTATTTTGGGTATCTTGGTGGCACCAACAGACGTTCAAAATGAGGAATAAGCGGATGGAGGCCAAGGGTCTGTGCGTGCAGATGCGTACAGTCGACCCGAACAGAGCAGTGGGGTTGGTTCTGACCCAAGATGATCTTCATGTGCGAGCAGGCATCTATCATGAAAACAGTATTGGCATCCAGTCGTTATGATTAGTAATCAGCACTTGGTCATTTCATTTCAGGAGAGGAAACAATTATGGCATGCACCACCATTCTGGTCGGCAAGGACGCGAGCTATGACGGCTCGACCATCATCGCGCGCAACGAGGATTCGGCGAACGGGGAGTTCAACCCCAAGCGTTTCGTCGTTGTCAAGCCCGAGGACCAGCCGCGGCATTACCGCAGCGTATTGAGCCACGTTGAGGTCGAGTTGCCCGACAACCCGATGCAATATACCTCCATGCCCAATGCCGACACCAAGGAAGGCATCTGGGGCGAGGCCGGCGTCAACGAGGCGAATGTGGCCATGAGCGCCACCGAGACGCTGACCACCAACGAGCGCGTGCTCGGTGCCGATCCGTTCGTGGAATTCACGAAAGCCCAAGGCAAAGAGGGCGAGGAGGGCTACGTGCCCGAGGTCGCTGGAGGCATCGGCGAGGAAGACTTCCTGACCATCGTGCTGCCCTACATCAAGACGGCCCGCGAAGGTGTCGAACGCCTGGGCGCGTTGCTGGAGCAGTACGGCACCTACGAGATGAACGGCGTCGCCTTCAGCGATTCCAATGAGATCTGGTGGTTGGAGACCGTCGGCGGCCACCACTGGATCGCCAAGCGCGTGCCGGACGAGGCCTACGTGACGATGCCGAATCAGCTGGGCATCGACGAGTTCGACCTCGAGGACGCCTTGGGCGAGCAGGAGAACTGCATGTGCTCGGCCGACCTGAACGAGTTCATCGAGGCCAACCATCTCGACCTCGCCGTCGAGGCGACCACGCCGTTCAACCCGCGCGACGCTTTCGGCTCGCACTCCGATTCCGACCACGTCTACAACACCCCGCGTGCCTGGTACATGCAGCGGACCCTCAACCCCTACGACGAGGTCTGGGACGGCCCCGAGGCCGACCATACCCCGGAGTCCGACGACATCCCGTGGGCCCGCCAGCCGGAGCGCAAGATCACCATCGAGGACGTCAAGTACGTGCTGAGCTCGCACTACCAGGGCACGCCCTACGATCCGTACGGCCACCGCGGCGACGAGCACACCCGCCACATGTACCGCACCATCGGCATCAACCGCCAGTCGCAGCTTTCCGTGATGCAGATCCGCCCGTACCGCCCGCAGTCCGACCGCGCGATCCAGTGGGTCTCCTACGGCTCCAACCCGTTCAACACGTTGGTGCCGTTCTATCCGAACGTCGACGCCACGCCGGCCTATCTCGAGGCCACCACCACGCGCGTGACGAGCGAGAACTTCTACTGGGCCAACCGCATCATCGCGGCGCTGTGCAATTCCGCCTTCTCCGACACCGCCAACGCCATCGAGCGCTACCAGGAGCTGACTGGCGGCATGGCGCACCGTATGGTCGCCGCCACCGATGAGCAGGTCGCGCGTCTGGGCGGCGACCAGGAGGCCAGCGCCGAATCGATGGCTCAGGCCGAGCTCAACGCCGGCAATCCGGACGGCGACGTCGAGCCGATGGAGCCCGACCAAGTCATCGCCGCGACCCGCAACGCCGAGGTGCGCGAGATCCTGCGCGCCGCCAACCAGTCGATGGCCGACCAGGTCAAGAAGGAGACCGACGTGCTGCTCGACACGGTGCTCTACACGGTCTCGATGAAGATGGCCAACGGCTTCAATAGGTCTGATAACTGACGAACTGAGCACAAAGGTCGGTCGATACGAAACTAGGAACGGCGGTATTCCGTGTTTTAGATTTCATGTCGGCCGACTTTTGTGCTATGCGGCGACGTCTGCTGATAGGCTTGGGATATTGGCCGCGGTGATATCGGACGTTGGCTTGCGCGCAGATTTAAGCGCATGTGCCGATAAGGCTCCGCGGGATTTTAGAGTATTTCCAACGTGTTGAAAGCAGGTATGGCATGGCATTGATCGATCAATTCACGACCCAGTATGGTTTGGTCCAGAAAATCGACGCGTTCGGTTACCTCGATCATCTGCGCGACCACGCCGACGAGCCGCGCAAGCATGGGCAGGTCATTCTTGTCACCGCCGACACCCCGCTGAAGGCTTCGCGCGGCGAAGGCAAGACCACCACCACCATCGCGCTGATCGACGCGTTGCGCGCTCGTGGCATTGACGCGACCGCCGTGCTGCGTCAGCCGAGCATGGGCATCACCGCGGCTGGCTCCAAGGGCGGGGCCTCGGGCGGTGGCAAGTCCTCGCTCTCACACCCCGAGCTGATCGACTGGGGCCTGTGCGGCGAGATGGCGGCCATCGAGAACGCGCAGAACCTGCTGGTCTCCTTCGCGGAGAAGGCCGTGGACGACGGGCGGATCGACACGATTCTGGTGCCGCGCGTCTCCGAAGTGCCGTCGCGCTCGCTGCGCCAGATCGCCGTGGACCGCAACAAAGGCAACGTGCCTGAACGGGTGGTGCTGACCCCGACCTGCGAGCTGATGCAGATCGTCGTGCTCTCGCGCTCCATGGACGAGATTTCGCAGCGTGTTTCAAAGATGGTGGCGGGCACCAAGGACGGCAAGCCCGTCACTTTCGGCGAGTTCATTGACCTCTGGCGCATCACCGGCATTCTTGGCGACGCGGTGAAGCCAGCCAAAACCGAGACGGTCAACGGCTCGCCGGTTTACGTGCACTGTGGTCCGTTCGCCAACGTGTCGCTGGGCATTCCCAGCCTGATTTCGGTCGAGATGGCGTGCGCGCTGCACGATGTCGTCGTCGTCGAGGCCGGCTATGGCGCCGACGCCGGAGCCCAGAAGTGGCTCGACATCGCCTGCCGCGAGTTCGGTGCCCAGTGGCCGGCCGCCGCGGTGGTGGTCACCCGCGCCTCGACCTGGCGCGACGACCCGGCGCTTTCCTGGCGCTACCCCTTCCATGTCCATCGCCTTGAAAGCCTTGGCATTCCGACCTTCCCGCTGGTCAACCTCTGGGACGGCGAGGACGACCAGATCGCCTCCCTGCGCGACACCGCCAAGTCGCTCAACTTCCGTGAGCCCATCATCGGCAATCTCTTCCGTGATGGTGGCGAGGCGCTGGCCCCGCAGCTTGATGCGTTCGTCGGTGCGCTCGAAGACGCGAATGGTTCCAAGAATATTACCAACGCGTCGGCTCCGGCCGATGCAGCCGATCCGGAAGCCGCCAACAACCGTGCCAGTCACAAGGGCATGGGCTTGGTCGAGGACGTGAAGTGGATTGCTGGCAACGCGTACGGCGTCCCTGCTGACCGCGTGCTGTTCAAGGAAGGTTTCGCCGATTCCCTTGCCTCCGCGACCGAACTGTGCAACGGCGTCGGCACGAGCGTCGACGACCTCGCGGTGGTGGCGGTGAAATCCCCGGCCACGATGACCGACGACGATTCCGCCGCAGCCGACGAGCGCACCGTGACACTCAAAAAAGTCGAGCCGCATTTCGGTGCCGGCGTGGTGCAGGTCAATCTCACCACCTCGCTCACGACCCCGATGCCCAAAATCGTCTGAGACCGCTATATGGCTGAAAGCCAGGGCGAGGACGACGGCCATCGCGAAATCATGCTCATCGGCCTGTCCGTATTCATATTGATACGAGTTTGTATTCCCGTTTGAACGTGTTTAGTTGAAACCGATGATACGTTCCGAGATACGGTAGCCCATGCGGATGATCCAGCGGCCGAGCGAACCGGGCAGGTTGATGGCGCGGGAAGGCAACTGGCGACGTACGTCGCGTGCGATCTGAGGCGAAACCGCGCGCTGGTTGTCCCAGAGTTCCCGCTTGATCTGGTAGTTTGCGGGCTGGCGCGAAAGGATGAGGAACACGCTAGCGACGACACTTTCGATGGAGAGGAAGTGGATCATATAGCGGTAAAGCCCGTCGGGCACGTTCTTGCGCTCGGGGGTGGCGGCGACCATCGCGCGGTTGACGCGCACCAGCTGGTCCACGCGCCGGATCATGACGTCGGTCTGCACGCTCTGGCCGTCGCGCCCGATGAAGTAGTGGTAGAGCGGCGTGCTGACGTACATGAGCGTTCGCACCCACGGGAACGGCTGGTAGGCGTAGATGAAATCGACGTAGAACGTGTGCTCGGGCAGCTGGGTCTGGGCCTGCCGCAGCACGTCAGAGCGGAAAATGAGCGCGTGCATGATCATGTATTGCGCGATGCCGAAATGTTTGAGATCGTCCCAGACCAAGCGCTTGTCCGCGGCCATGACGCTGTCGAATTTGACGACGTGTTTGCGTCGCTTGCCGACTTTGTCGTAGACGTAATCGGTGACGAACATGTCGATCGGTTCGCTGGCGTTGTGTTGCCGACGCATTACGTTCATAAGCTGCTTCAGTGAGGCTGCACCCACCCAATCGTCGGCGTCGACGACTTTGAGATACATGCCTTCGGCGTTGGCGATGCCGGTATTGACCGCGCCGCCATGACCCTTGTTTTTCTGATGGATGACGTGAACGATGCCGGGTTTCGCCGCCGCAAGCCGATCCGCAAGTTCCGGCGTGCCGTCGGATGAACCGTCGTCGACGATCAGCACTTCGATGTCGTCGTTGTCGTCAATGGCTGTCAACGACGAAACACAACGCTCAAGGTAGGCGCTCATATTGAATGCGGGCACAACGAAAGTAAGCGTTTTCAAGCTAGTTTGCGGCATGATTCCTCATTATCGGAATTCGCCGCGTTGGTGCGGCGGACACCAGCTAATTTACCATGTAAACCCGTCAATGGCGGGGTTGCGTGCGTGAGCTGCATTACTTTCGGCGGTATATCGCGCGAAACTGTCGTCAGACGGACTATTTTCTATTGCCTGATTTGTTTGGTTTGTTTGGTTTGGCTGCGTTATTTGTATTATTTGCGTATTTCGGGGTCTTTGGTATTTGTGGCGTTGCTCTTTTCGCTGTTTCCGGTGCTGTCGCCTTTGCTGCCTTTGCCGTCTCCGTCGCCTTTGCCGGCGCCCGCGTCGTCGCCCAAATCGTCGTTCAGGTCGTTCTCGAATTGCAGCTTCGGCTTGGCTTCGAGGCGCGAGAGGCCGTGCCAGGCGAGGTTGACGATGTGTGCAGCGAGCTGCTCCTTGTCGATCTTCTTCTGGTTCGCGGCCCAATACTGGCCGGTGAAGACGGTCATGCCCACGAGCATCTGCGCGTAATACGGAACGCCTTTTGCCGGCAGCTTATGCTGTTTGAACGCCTTCGTAAGGATTTCCTCGACGCGCAGGCTGACGTCGCCCAGCAGCGAACTGAACGAACCGGCCGGGTCGGTGGTGGGGGAGTCGCGCACGAGCACGTTGAAGCCCTCGGAATTTTCCTCGATATAGGTGAGCAGTGCCAGGGCCGTGCGCTCCACGATCTGGCGCGGATGAGTGTCGCCGGCGGAAAGCGCGTTGATCAGCGTGCTCGTCAGCTTCTGCATCTCGCGGTCGACGATGACGGCGTAAAGGCCTTCCTTGCCCCCGAAATGTTCGTAGACGATGGGTTTCGAGACCTTCGCGGCGGCCGCGATTTCCTCCACGCTCACCGCTTCGTAGCCTTTGGCGGCAAAAAGCCCGCGCCCGACGGTGATGAGCTGTTCGCGACGTTGGTACGAAGTCATTCTGGAAGCATTTGACATAGTTATATTGTAGGTGAGGCTCGCGCCCAAAATGGAATTGTTGATCGATGATTACTTTGCTTGATAAAAGATGTTTTTGTTTCTGGTTTGAGTGTGTTCTTCCACATTCAGACTCACCCTAACCCATGGTTATTGAACGATACCATGAAAATTTGTACAGTTTCTTTTGGAAACCATGGGTTCGGACGCGCGCTTTGCGTCGGGTCTCGCCAATAATCTTGAAGCATGACTCTTATGATCAATCCGATGATTATCGTTGCGGCGCTGGTTGTCGTCGCCGTCGTGCTTATTGCCGTGGCTGCATTGGTGGCGCATGCGCACAAGAACAACGGCGCAAATGCGCAGAACGCCAATGTTGCCGCCGATGCAAAAAGCACGGAAGCCGACTCGTCAGATGATGCCGACAACAAGGAATCAAGCAAAGCCGTTAAGAATACCGAAAAAGCCGGCAAATTCGGCAAAGCCAAGGAAGAGAAAAGCTCCGATAAATCTCCGGAGGGCGGAACGCCAAGCGCCGAGGACGAGTCGGAGCAGAACCCCCAAACCAAGAACGCAACCAAGCCGGGATCGCGTGCCGAATCTTCTCATAACGGAAAAAACAAAGAAACTGACGCGAAGCCAGATGTCGAGACTCCTGAGCCCAAAGCCTCACGTGCCGTCCGCCTCAAGGAGAAACTGAGCAAGTCGTCGAACCCGTTCGGTCGGGTACTCTTTAATATTCTCGCCAAAGACCAGCTTTCCGAGTCCGATTGGGAGGACGTCGAAGACACACTGTTGCTGGCCGATGTCGGCAGCGTCGCCAGCGAGAAGCTGGTGGACGAGTTGCGCAACGACGCCCGGATCACCGGTACTTCGGACCCGAAGGCCGTGCGCGAGGCGCTGCGTTCCAAGCTGATCGACCTGGTCAATGCCCAATCCGACCGCGCGCTCGAGGCCGACAAGCCCGACGCCAAGAAGCCGAGTGTCATCATCATGGTCGGCGTCAACGGCACCGGCAAGACCACAACCGCCGGCAAGCTCGCGCGCCTGTTCGTCTCGGAAGGCAAGTCCGTGATGCTCGCCGCAGCCGACACCTTCCGCGCCGCCGCCGCCGACCAGCTTGAGACCTGGGGGCAGAAGGTCGGCGTGCCCGTCGTCCGCAGCGCCAAAGAGGGCGGGGATCCAGCCTCGGTCGCTTTCGACGCCTCCAAACAGGCCAAGGAGAACGGTACCGACGTGCTGATCATCGACACCGCCGGCCGTCTGCAGAACAAGGCCAACCTGATGGACGAGCTGGGCAAGATTCGCCGCGTGACCGAAAAGAACCTGCCCGTGAGCGAGGTGTTGCTCGTGCTCGACGCGGTCACCGGCCAGAACGGCATGGCCCAGGCCAAGGTGTTCGCGCAGGCCATCGGCATCACCGGCGTCGTGCTCTCCAAGCTTGACGGCTCGGCCAAGGGCGGCATCGTCATCTCCGTGCAGCAGGAGCTGGGCGTTCCGGTCAAGCTCGTCGGCCTAGGCGAAGGCCCCGACGACCTCGCGCCCTTCGACCCGGAAGGCTTCGTCGACGGCATTCTCGCCTGAGGCAAGTCAGCACAATTTGTACGAGACGGTAAACTTCAGCCGCGCATCAGCCAGCCATGGTTGGTGCGCGGTTTCGTATCGTCGGGCAGATAGTGTGATTTTCTCTGTACGGAACGGATTGTGCGGAGTTAATCACGGTTTTGGGCGTGGTTGTGTGATTTGTTTTGTGGGTGTGCAGAGTTAATCACGGTTTGGGGCGTGGTTGTGTGATTTGTGTTGTGGGTGTGCTGGGTTAATCACAGTTTTGGGCCTCATTGTGTGATTAACTCTGTATCGGGCATGGATATGCAGAGCTAATCACAGTATTGGGGTTTATTCTGTGATTAGCTCTGTATCCGATGCGAATGTGCGGAGATAATCACAGTTTGAGGCGCAATTTTGTGATTGTCTCTGCATGGAACCCGGCAATCCTGTCTGATACGTAACCATCATGTTTCGGCGATGATGCGTGCTTTACATCGCCGTAATCTCGTGTCAAACTTCCCCTTACGTTGACCGTGTTGTATGTCTCCATACGATTCGCGCATCAGACCAGGTACGCGTTTGGGGTTGGTGAGGGGACACGACATGGATACAGGAAATGCCGCATGGATGTTGATCGCGGCGTCGCTCGTCTTTCTGATGACGCCCGCGGTGGCGTTCTTCTACGGAGGCATGGTGCGCCGCAAGGCCGTGCTGAACATGCTGATGCTCTCGGCGGGTGCGCTTGCGGTGAGCACTATCATCTGGGCCTTGTGGGGTTGGTCGATCGCTTGGGGCGGCAAGGATATCGGCGGCATCTTCGGCGAACCGTCCACCGGCTTCCTGCTCGGCGACACGATGAAGGCCGGCAAAGACGGCGTTTTCACCACCACTGGCCTGACCCCCAATGGCAACAACTACCCGGTGAGCATCGACGTCGCCTTCCAGCTCGCCTTCGCCATGATCGCCGTCGCGCTCATTTCCGGGGCGCTTGCGGAACGTATCAAATACAGCACGTGGATGATTTTCGTCGCCATCTGGGTGACGCTGGACTACGCGCCCATGGCCCACATGGTCTGGAACGGCGGCCTGCTCTCGCCCGACGGTCTGATCTCCAGGCTCATCGGTGCGCCGGTCCACGATTTCGCGGGCGGCACGGTCGTCCACATCAACGCGGCCGTGGCGGCTCTGGTCATCGTCCTGCTGATCGGCAAGCGCAAGGACTTCGGCAAAGTCCCGATCCGTCCGCATAACGTCCCCTTCGTCATGCTCGGTGCGTTCCTGCTCTGGTTCGGCTGGTTCGGCTTCAACTCGGGTTCGGCCTTCGCGGCCAACGGCGTCGCCGGTTATGCGTGGGTCAGTACCTCGCTGGCCGCCGCTGCGGCAATGCTGAGCTGGGGCTTTACCGAGAAGATTCGCACGGGCCACTACACGGCGGTCGGCGCGGCCTCAGGCATGGTGGCCGGCTTGGTCGGCATCACGCCTGCCGCCGATGTGGTTTCGCCGCTCTGGGCCATGGCGATCGGCGCGATTGTCGGTGTGCTGACCTGCCTGGCGTGCGGGCTCAAGTTCCGTTTCGGTTACGACGATTCACTGGATGTGGTCGGCGTACACGGCGTCGGCGGCTTAGCCGGTACCATCCTCATCGGCTTCTTTGCGCAGGGTGCGGGGCTTTTCGCGGGCGGTAGCTGGCGTCAGCTTGCGGTGCAGGTGGTAGTGGCGCTCGCCGCGGTCGTGTACTCCGCCGTGGTCACGTTCGTCATCGCTTTCGCGCTCGAAAAGACCGTCGGCTGGAGGGTGGACGGGGACCAGGAACTGGCCGGCGTCGACCTTGCCGACCAAGGCGAGAGCGCGTACGATTTGGCAAGTACGAGCAAGGGTGGAACGCTTATGGATCTGGCGGTTCGTTATCCCAGCTATTCCAAGGTGCATGGCAACTCTGAGAATGTCAGGTCGGTCGTTGCCAAGCCGACGGCGGTGGCAATCGCGAAGGAGACTGAACAATGAGACCAATTGTTGAAGGACGTCTCGTCCGTTGCTGCCGAGCCAACCCGATACCGGCAAGCCAGGAGATGGAACGATGAAACTGATTACCGCGATTATTCAACCAGCGAAGTTTGAGGAAGTCCGGGACGCCCTTGCGGCCGCGGGCGTCGAGGGCATGACGGTCAGCGAAGTCAACGGTTGCGGCGAGCAGCACGGCTATACCGAGGTCTATCGCGGCGCGAGTTATTCGGTCAACCTCATCCCCAAGATCCGTGTGGAGGTGGCGGTGCGCGACGCCGACGCCGAAACATTGGTCAACATCATCGTGAAAACCGCCCGGACAGGCACCATCGGCGACGGCAAGGTGTGGGTCGTCCCGCTGGATTCGGTGGTCCGCGTGCGTACCGGCGAGCGTGACGGCGACGCCATCTGACAGGTTGTTAGGCAGTCGGATCTGAGCTGTAAGCGTTCGAGTGCAACGAATGCGTTGAAAGGCAGATTTACAGGGTTGTTTTTCTGCTTTTCGACGCACGCAGTTTCGGTCTTGCGTTGATAAGCAGATTTGCTACCGACTTTTTCTGCTTTTCAACGCATAGTTGGATTATTGTCAGTCCCTTCTGTCTGCAACGTACCATCGTCGAAGCTGCTACCCAGTTCGATAAGAATAATGCGGACATGTAGAAAACGTTTGACATGCGGATTTATTGATGTGGTTATACTCACATTGGTGGCATGTGGTATGTCACATTCGTGGCTTGTTCGGCACCGTCGCGGATGAAGCTGTGATATAAAGTCGTTTTTCATTGTGATGCGAACAACGCTGGAATTCCAACGATTTCAGAAAGCGCAAGAGAAAGTTCATTGCGCGAAATTATAAAAGTTGATAAATATTACTCTAATTATTTAGACAAATAATTATTCTATGTGTGAACCTTTTTGTCAGCTTGGTATGGCATCTTTGTCTCTCGTTGTCTAAAAACGGGATGCGTTTCCGCTGGAAGGCGACAGTGGTCGATGAAGCTATGTAGACCGTTTGACGTCTTTGCTTGGCCATCGATGCACAGCAGAAAATTTTATATCGATAGGTACCAGAGAACTTAGCAAGAAGTACGACAACAAGTACAACAATTTCGATGTCACGCGGACTACCGCACTAGAGGTGATTGTGGTGAAAAGCAACGATGGATACACAAGGCAGCAAGGCCTCGACGTGTCAGAGCGCGGGCAAGGCGTGAAGCGCCGCCGTGCCGCAAAGGCCGCGACGTGCGTTTTTGCCGTGCTGATCGTGTTGGCGACGCTGCTGGCGACCTTTAATGGCACGGTTGTGCAAACCACGGCCAGCGCCGCGTCAACGACGACCACCGATCCCTGCACAAGTGCCCAGTATGCAAAGGATTGGCGTGCCACCGAGTGCCCGACCGACCCGGATGGCGCTTCCCGCACGCCAATGCTGTACCGTTTGCTCGCGGCCAACAACAAAATCGATACGTTGCGTGACGAATTGCGTATGGATTTTGTGGTGCGTGTGGCACATGACGAGGTGAAACCGACAGCAGGCACGACTCCTGAGAGCATCGGTATGAAGATTCGTTACGACTTTGGTGACGGCAATAAAACGGATAGTACCGGTACGATTTATCCGGATTATACCCGCATGATGAAGTATATGAACACCTATGTTGATTCCTCGACTTCTGATTCGACGGCTATTACAAACGCTAATCATTGGGCAGATAACTATGATGAGTATTTCACCATCCCCAAAATCATGCATGCCGGCCTTTATGACTATGTGACCGTTTCCGTTCAGGGAGACATGAACATCAGGGACGAGTCGAAGCCTTTTTGGACCAGTCAAGACAAGAAAGGCAGTCCTGGCTATAACAACGGGCGTTCTTGGAGGCAGCACGTTTGGGTCGAGGTCGGTCCGTTGGCCACCGGAAGCAACAACAGTGTGGATAACACCCTGTCAAAGAATAAATGGGATTGGGGCGGTGGCGACAGCACAACGTCAGATCACGCCACCACGTTACTTTCACAATCGTCTCTGGCTGGAGACATGTCTGATTCGGAGACCATCACGGCTTATCCGGGAACCTGTTCGCCGACTGGCGATGTCTCGGACTTCAAAACGGTACATGGCTGCGATATACCCAACGCTTGGGTTGGTTTTGACAGTGATTGGCCGACTCTATGGTCAACCAGGCAGGCTAATTGGGGCATGTCGACTGATAGGGGCGTTGCTGGTCCAACTACAGTTCGTGGCAATAAGCCACCGCTGACGAAGCCTGGTGTGGCACCGCCGAACTCCTTCTTCGTCGGATGGTACAACCCCGCGCTCGGTGTTGATGTCAACGAGGCTTGCTATCAGGTGACCGGGTTCAAATATCAGTGGATCGGGTTGAAGAACAACAAGTGGGTGCCGGTCGATTCGCTTACGCCGGAGGCGCTGACGGTTTCCAATATGCCGGTGTTAGGATCGAAAAAATCAAGCAATGACTACCAACCAGGCGGTTTGAACTCCTCAGGTGCTGTGAGCAATCTAGATGCAAGAAGCACGACCGCGTCGATGGCCTTCAACAGCACCACGAATTATTACGGTGTCGCGCCCGCGGGCCAGCTCATCGTGCCCGGCGCTGGCGATGGCAGCAAGGCTCAGTACGCCGACGGCAGCATCGACTTCAAGATGGCCAAGGAAAAGCAGAACCTTGACGGCTATTTCAAGCTCGTGACCTGGCCGGTGGTCAATCAGGCGTGCAAGGCGACCGATCCGTTGCGTAATCCTGACCCGAAAACCGAGGGCATCACCGACGACATGGCCAAGAATGACCCGAGCGGGGTTCAGGCGCAGATCGACAAGGGTTGGACCATCGACACGGCTTACTACGACTTCGATATCGTGCGTCCGGCAGCTCCGGTGGTCAATCCGTTCCCGGGCTATTCCGATCCCAAGAAGCGTACGGTGACGGGAACCGGCACGAAGGGTTATAACGTCACGGTATTCGCTGAGGATCCGAAGAATCCCATTGATTCGGAAGATGCGAACAATATCAAGACCAGAGGTCGTGAGGTCGGCACGGTACCAGTGGGCGATGACGGAACATGGACTATTGACGACCCTCTTGCCATTAATCCGGACCAGCAGGACCAGGTACGCTACCATGCCTGGCAGGCCGATAACACCCCGGTTCACGTCACATCGGACTTCTCCAATATCGAGGCGGCTCGTTTCCAGCTCAGCATGAATTCGAACCCATCGGTCAAGGAGGTATATGCTCCTCATAGCTCGGTGGCTGCCAGCGGGGCGAATGCGGGTAAGACAAGCCTGCCTGACGGCGCGAAAGTCATCATTAAGGGTGACATTACCTCAGCGAACCATATAAACGACAAGTTCAGCCTCTTCGCCGTCCCGCAGGACACGATCATGACCGCTTCGGACACCACTGGCGAGAACGGAAGCACCACCGGTTCGCCCGACGACAACCCCAGCAATCCCGTGATCGTCGACGGCAACAACAGCGTGGCGCCCAACGGGCTGCACATCCCCAACGCCAAGTACCAGCTCAACTGCGAGAATTTCAACGATTCTTCAGGAGACAAGGAAACGACCGTCGACAAATTGCAGGACGTGAAACAGATTGACGGCACCGGTACCACTACCAGTGATGGTAAGCCTGATCCCAAGAACCCGGCGCGCTATCAGGCCAATTGGTCATGTCTTGTTGATCCGTCGGTCTTCCCGACCAAGGCCAATCCGAAGGGCAACGTGCTGTACAAGGTCTACGCGGTCCTTCAGGATACCGTGGGCGGCAAGCCTGCCATCGGCCGTGTCGTCAACAGGATCATCGACATGGTGCCGCCAATCGTCAAGGTGACTTCGGTCAACCGATCTATTGGTGTGAACGGAACTGTGGAGATGCCCGAGGATGCTACGTCGCCGGATATTCCGGATTCCGCCAACATAGCCGGTAAGTCCGGGTCCAAAGTGACGGTGATTTGGCAGGATGGGTCGCGTTCCTCCACGCAGAGTGAGAAGGATGGTACTTGGCATGTTGATGTGCCGAAAGGCACATGGCCTGGTGAGTTCCATGTCACAGCGGCCGACCGGGCGGGTCAGCTGCAGAGCACGTATAACACGAACTATACTGACGACAAGCTGGATATCAAAAACAACCAGTCCGACTTGGTGAAGGCCGTGCTCAAAGAGCCGCTGCCCATCACCGAGCTGCCATTTACCGGTGGCGCGCGCTGGTTCGGGACGATGCTGCTGCTCGCAGGCGTTACGGCGCTGCTGATTGCCGCCTGCGTCTCGCTGGTGTGGTTCCGGTCTCGCGGCCAGAGCGCTCGGCACGTGAGGTGAGTTGCGGCTTGTCTGAGTTGCTGTGAGGCCGATATCCTGGCAGTTTGCGTTGCAGAGCAATGCTAGAGTCTGGCGGCTATCGGCTTCATGGCGACAATCGAGATGGCAAATAGGCGGGTTGAATCCGCTGTTCGATAATTAGACAAATAAATAATAAAAGTCTCATAAATGAAAAATGTCGCTGAACTCATAAACCAATGCAGCGATAACCAAAGATTTGGTCCATGACCGCCGCCTTGCGGCTTGAGCGCGTGGACCGCTATGGAATGAAAAAGAAACCAATAAGAAAGGGTATCCTTCCATGTTGTTTGATAAGACGATTCGCCGTGCGGCGGGGGTCGCACTTACGGCGGCCACGCTGCTCGCGCTGGCACCGTTCGGCGTCGCTAACGCGGCCGGACAGGTCGATATCTCGACCAAAGACGATCCACGCATCACCATGCCGACCGCGAAGCAGGAGACCATCGCCATCCACGGCGACAGCGCTTCGATGACCGGCCACAGCTTCGCCGCCGTCAAGATCGGCGACTATGCCTACGCCAGCGCCAACGGCGCAAAGCTCAGCGAGATCGGCGTCGAGACCAACGCTGAGGTCAAGGACCTCGCGCAGTCTGCTCTGGACAGCGTCATCAAGCCCGCTGACCAGGACGCCAAGTACAAGGGCAACCCGGTCGGCGAGGTGGCCTCCAAGTGGCTCGGCTACGCGCCCACCTCCACCACCGCCTCCAGCGATGACAAGGTCTCCAACAGCGGTGCCAAGGCCGATGCTTGGGGCCGCGACGGTAACCTGCGTAAGTTCGTCACCAACTTGGCCAAGGCCGAGCATGGCACCACCCACTTCTCCGATTTGGTGAAGAAGGCGACTGCGACCAAGCCGGAAGACGTGCAGACCGACAGCGATACTTCCAAGTCGACCGTCACCATTTCGGGTCTTGCTCCTGGCCTTTACGTGGTCGAGGACGTGACCGGGGAGGCGACGAGCGCCAGCACCAAGTCCGGCGCCAACTCCAACTCCATCCCAATGCTCGTGGGCACCGGCATCACCATCGATGCAAACACCAAGTACACCCAGATGGCAGACATGAGCGATCCGCTGGGCAGCATCGAGATGAAGAGCTACAACCCGACCATCGACAAGAAGATTGTGTCCACCGACGCCTCGATCGGCGGAACCGTCAAGTACGAGCTCACCGGCCAGGTGCCGCTGACCACCGGCTTCGACCACTTCATCTACACGATGGTCGATAAGCCTGGCAAGGGCCTGACCTACAAGCAGGGCAGCGAAAAGGTGACCATCAACGGCCATGACGTGGATGCCCAGACCGGCACCGCCAAGGGCTACACGGTCAAGACCGGTGATTCCAGCGCCGCTGGCCGCACGGGCGACACCGACTTCATCGACTTCGATCTTTCCTCCATCATCATGAGCAAGGATTATACCTGGCAGGATCCGATCGTGGTCACCTATGAGATGACCGTCAACGACAACGCCGATGAGAACGACGGCCTATCCAACGGCGTCTCGCTCTCCTATTCCAACGACGTCAACGACCAGACCAAGAATGCGGCCGCCACCGCCGGTGACGGCGGTGCCGTGAACTCCGGTGCTGCGAACGGTTCCGTGGCCTCCGTTTCGCCGACCGACGGCGGAACGGGCGCGAAGATCCACTTCCGCCACTTCAGCCTGCTGAACGCCGACAAGCTCAACGGCACCGCGCTCACCGGCGCCACGTTCACCATCAAGTCTGTGTCTCAGGGTGCGTCCGCCCAGGACGACAGCGAGAACATCTCCTTCCGCAAGCTCGCCGACGGCTCCTACAAGAAGGTCGTCGCCCCGCAGGAAGGCGACACCACGGTGTCCACCACGCTGTCCACAAGCAGCAAGGGCAAGATTACTGTCACTGGCCTCGGCGAAGGCGTCTATGAGATTGCGCAGACCAAGGAGGCGACGGATTACTCCCACTCCTTCCTGCCTGATTTCCAGGTCAAGCTTTCCGTGGATAAGACCACTCCGCGTCCGTCCGATGCCAAGGTGACCAGTGACGTCCAGTTCCAGGTCAAGGTTTCCAAGGGCGATTTCTGGGGCCTGACCAGCAAGGACGCGACGACTCTGTTCACCGACGGCATCCACGACGGCAAGGATGTGAACTGGACTCCGGATGCGAGCATCATTGAGAGCGCCAACAACACCAACGCCATCGTGGTGCGCAACGTCACCTCGATCTCGCAGCTGCCGATGACCGGTGGCGCGGGCGCGATTCTCGGTCTGCTCGTCGTCGTCGCGCTGATGGCGCTCACCGCGCTGCTCATCACCGCACGTCGCAAGATTCGCCAGTAAGCGGTAAGCGCTTTTGGCGAGAACCGTTTGGCGTGCATTGTGCGCTTGACTGACATGCATCGTGCATTTGGCATGCACATGCCGTACGTTGACGTCGATACATGTCAAGTGATTCGCTGATTTGTGGGAGGCGGAACTCGGAGACGGGTCCGCCTCCTGCGTTTTGATGAAAGTATTACGAATATTTATTTGGGTAGTTCTGTCGATAGTTTCGGTATCTATTTCGATATCGCAGCGAATATTTTCCCGATAATTTACGAATATCGTTCTAATGCTTTTTCTATATAGCGTCGACAGCATTTTTCAACGTTTCGGATAGCGCTCCGAAAGCTTTCCGAAAGTTTTGCAGGTACTTTTACCTGATATTTCGCGGGTTAGTTACCTGATATTTCTGCGGGTGCTTTATCCGATATTCCTATGGGTACAGATACCCAATATTTTCACCAATACTTTTTATTCGCCGAATGGTCCAGGTTCCGAAAGGAAGACAACGATGGTAGTAGAACCCGACAACGTTCTGCCGCTGAGATTGCAGATGTTCGAGACGATCATCGACGGCAGCGAGGCGCGTATCAGCCCGTGGCGTCGCAGGCTCGCCGTCATCATCGACGTGCTGATCGTCTGCTGCCTGGTGGCGCTGGTCGTGGCCATCTCGTGGTTCCCGACCATCTGGCTGGTGCACGCTTATCGCGAGAACCAGGAGGTCAACGCCGCCGTTAACCGCATCGCGAAGTGGCCGCAGGGCAAGACCATCGACGAATACCACCGCGCGCAGGCCTACAACAGGAAGATCGCCGATTCGGGGCAGACGACGTTGGGGGAGTTCGCCGATCCCTTCGCCGACGTGGGTGGCGCGGGCGCTTCCGGAACGTCTGGTTCCGGCAATTCCAGCTCCGGTTCCGGCGCGTCCGGTGCCAAGAAATCCAAAGCCGCTACCAAATCTAAGCCGCAGAGCGCGAAAGACGCGGAATACCAGTCGCTTCTAAACGACGGCACCGGCATTATGGGCACCATACGCATCCCCAAGGTCTCGGTGAACCTGCCGATCTATCATGGCACTTCCGACGATGTGCTGCTCAAAGGTGTGGGGCACCTGTACGGCACGAGCCTGCCGGTAGGTGGCAAATCCACCAACGCCGTCTTAAGCGGCCACCGCGGCCTGAGCACGGCGCTGCTGTTCACGCGTATCGACGAGCTGCGCCCCGGCGATGTGTTTTATGTGCAGACCCTGAACCGCACTATGGGCTACCGCGTGGTCGGCCGTCACGTCATCGACCCGAGCGATACCCATTTATATAAGGTCGTGCCCGGCCGCGATTTGGTGACGCTCATGACCTGCACGCCCTATGGTGTCAACACCCAGCGCCTGGTCATCACCGGCACCCGCCAACCCATCCCGGACCCGATTCCCGACCCGAATAACGCCAAAGGAGATCCCGTGATTCTGGCAATATTGACCACCATCGCCATTCTCGTTTTCGGCCTCATCGCCGCGATCCTAAGCCGTGTGCTCCGCCCCGCGCGTCGCCCGTCCCCGGTTCGCCACGCCTCGCTTATCGGCCTGCCGTCGCGTTGGCGCGGCCGCCGCCGTTTCCGCAAGCCAACCCACGCTCGTCACACCGCCCACTCCCAAGAAATCATGTACTGATTTTTTTTAAAATAGACTGTGTGCTTTATGGTTTTGTCTTCTGCGTGGGCTGTCAGCTTCGGTTGGCGGCCCACACAGCTTTCCAAAGGCATAACATGACCACTTCGTTTTAATAACAGAGCAATAACATAGAGCCGTTTTCGGCAGTGTCGTAGATATGACGAAACCCCTTGAAAATCAAGGGGTTTCAGGATGGCGGAGAATACGAGATTCGAACTCGTGAGGCTGTTACACCAACACGCTTTCCAAGCGTGCGCCATAGACCACTAGGCGAATTCTCCAGCATGCACATTGCCAAGCCTGCAAGCAGACTTCACAACACACAACTTAAATAAGATACCATGAGCCCGCGAGCTTCGCAAGCAATTTTCGGCATCGGCGTGGCGGTTGAAGCTGCTGTAGCAAATCCTTGACGGTGTCAAGCTGCCTGATTGCAGGAATAATCAGCTTCATATGGGCAAACGAAACGGCGCGTCCTGGAACGATAACCGCTTCCGGGGACGTGCCGTTGTTGACGTTGCTGATGCTGTTGAAGGTTACTGAAAACTCAGTTGAGCTCGTCTTCCTTGAACTTGATGTCGAAGTTGCGCTCATAGTGCAGGAACATCGTGGCGCCGTAACGGTCGACGTCGCGGTGGGTGAAGAGCATGCGGATCGCGAACGCGGTCTGAGCGTCGTAAGGCAGGGACTTGAAAGCCGCGTGCGCATCCCAGTTCGGCGGCGCGATGGCCTTGTCGGGAACGTAGGCATAGCCGTAACCGTCCTCGTCGATATAGCCCATAAAAGGCAAATCCCAGGCGTTATGGTCCGTCAGTTCCTTCTTGAAATCCTCGACTTTGGCAAGGGCGTCGTCCCCGATGCCGAATTTGCGGGCCACCTTGTTGGCCTCTGCGGTCTTCTCAGCTGCGGTTTCGCCGTACAGCGCCGGATCGACGACGATGGTTTTGTCATCTGCCATGATGCATTCCTTCCTATCGACTTTCTTGCCAATAGACAACGGGTTATTGCGTTTGATGGGATGTTACAGTGAACAGCCTTTTTGTGCGAATAACTCATTCATATCTTTCCGACACTTTGCCGTGCCGACTCATTCAGTGTAGCACATGACCAATGGCACGAAGTTCTGAATTTTGTAGAATTTCTCACGATAACGCTTCTTTGATAGAATTCCGACAAAATTTATTTAGTTGATGAATTACTGGTAAATAAATGTCTTGAACTTAACATTTAAAATGTTCTGTTAGACCTATGAAATCGAAACGAACGATCAAGTAATTTGAGGGATATGGGATGGTGGTTGTCGTCAATGGGCGTTAGATAGTGGCGCAAGCCAGTTCGGTATGCTCGATTTTCTTGGATTGTTGCGATTCTGGACAAAGCGAGGCAAGCGTTGCGATTTTAGCTAGGCGGATCGCACCGATCGTTGCACGTTTTCGAGAGAGACATGTGTTGTTCGGAATGGTGATTTCCACTAAATAACAATAAACTGTTATGATTTCGCTAATATTTTGGGCGGAACTTCCGCGATTCCCTTTATTGGCATTACGATTACAGTAGATTGAACAGATTTGCTCGGTTACCAGCAGCGATGTCCGTTTCATCGGGCGAAGAATGAAGAGAGTAAAAGATGGCGAACATGTCGAACCAAGAGTTGCGGCAGGGCGCAAGTAGAGCATCCGCGGGCAAGTTGGATTCTCAATTGACGCGGACCGGTTTGAAAGGCGGGAAGATGAAGGACAAGCTAGTGGCAGCGGCTACCAAACTTGCGGCTGTGGTGGCGGTGCCCGCGTTGGGGCTGGCATTGACTGCGGTGCCGGCGCAGGCGGCGCAGGACACCAATCTGAGCGGTTTCGACCAGGCTGGTATCGGATCTGCGGCTTCGAATAGTCAGCTTGGCGGGCAGGGCAGCGGCTTCGGCGCCAAAACCATCGGCAACCAAAAGACGTTGCCGGCCGTCGATGCGCCGAAAGACGCCATGCCGGACAACCCAAGCCAGAAGCTGCCCGACAAGGTCAGCGCCGCCGTGCCAGACGACGCGACCGTGGTTTCGAAGGATCTGGCCGTGACCAAGGACGGACAGGTCAAGAATGTGGAGACCGGCAAGCCCGTGACCGATCCGAAGGTGGTCGGGACGAAAGACAAGCCCGCTGATCCGCTGGCAAAGACCGATGGCAAGCGATTCATCCCGGTCGAAGCCGATAAGGTGAAGCAGGCCGTTGAAAAGAACGGCGGCGATGCCAATGCGACGGATACGGCTAACAGCGGCAGCAGTACGAATGGCAACAATGGTGCGAATGGTGGCAGCAGCAGCAACAGCAACGCCGATTCCTCTGCCTCGTCCTCCAAAGTGAGCGGCGCCTCGGACATTACGAGGAGAAAGGCCGACAAGGTCGTTAAGACCGGGAAGAAAGCGAAAGCGACGAGCGGCAGCGTTCGCAACGTTGCGCTGCAGAACAACCAATACGGCGCCTATTGGGGGCATTATAACGGTACTCCGGCGTTCTTCGAGGCCGGTGGCAATCTCTTCGCCCAGCAGGCCAAGGGCGTGATCGACGTCTCGCAATGGCAAGGCACCATCAATTGGCAGGCCGTTAAAAACTCCGGCGTAGAGGGCGCGATTATTCGTCTGAGCTTTGGCTGGGGCAACGGATATGATAGTCAGGCTCGGCGCAATATCAACGAATGCAAGCGGTTGGGCATTCCGTTCGGCGTTTATATCTATTCGTATGCGTACGACGGCAACACCGGTGCAGCTGAAGGCAATGACACGGCTTCGCTGTTGCGTAACGCGGGCGTGAATCCGGGAGATTTAAGCTATCCCGTATTTTATGATCTGGAGGGCTATGCGCCTTGGTCAGGACATTACCATCCCAATGATTCCGGTACCTATGACGGCATCGTCAACAATTGGTGGTGGCGTATGCAGGCCAATGGTTACAACAATCTGTCCGTATATTCATACACCGCGTATCTTAACGGGCCTCTCAATTCGTACAATATTCGCAGCAGCACTCGCTGGGTCGCGAGCTACGGCGCCCGCACCGGCTTCGGCTATTCCACCAACGACCGAGGCTGGCAGTACGCCGACAACGGCAGTATCGGCGGCATCAGCGGCAGTGTGGATATCAACGCCTTCGGCAACTACAACTATTCCAACAGCGGTATGGGGATGTCTGCCGTTGCGCCACAGATGAGCGGTTATCAGGCTGCAGCATTGCCGAATGATACGTATTATATTAGTTCGTCAGCCAGGGATTCAGCCGGTCTTGATATTCCTAATGGTTCAAGTCTTTCAGGAACGAAAATCCAGCTTTATGATGCCATCGGTTCGAAAGCGCAGCAATATAAATTGACTCGGCATCGTGATGATGGTTCATATGAAATCCAGAATGTCAATTCCGGCAAAGTGTTGGATATCAGTGGCGCGCAGGCCTACGCCGGTGCTCCTGTCCAACAATGGGATGCGAATGGGAGCGACGCTCAACGTTGGTATCTGCGTAATGCAGGGAAAGGCGGAATGTATATCCAATCGAAGCTTGGTAACTTCGTACTTGATTTGCCAAATGCCAGTACGAGAAGTGGTACTAAGCTGCAACTCTGGGATCCGAATCTGACTCGGGCACAGCAGTTTATTTTCAGCACGATTTCATCAGTTTCCGGAGGCAATAAACGTATTCGTTCGCTTGCGGGCAATGTGGTTCTCGATGTACCCGGTGCCGCGTTGTATGATACTGCGAGGCTGCAGGTTTATGATTGGAACAATACGGATGCGCAGAAATATACCTTCAACTGGGTGGGTAATGGCATCTACGAAATCAGGAATTCCAATTCTGGCAAAGCCGTTGATTTGGGTAACGCAAATACTGCAAACGGCGCGATGATTGACCAGTATGCGGCTAACGGAACCTGTGCCCAGCACTGGGCGCTTCGAGAACAGTCCAGCGGACAATACGCTTTCTATACCACTTGCGCCGCCGATAAGGCGATAGATATTCCTGGCGGCAATGCTACCAGGAGCCAGAAGGTGCAGCTTTATGATGGCAATGGCACTTACGCGCAGCGCTGGGCCATCGAGACTGTCAAGACACGGCGTCAGATGATTGATGAACTTGCGGCCGCACATCGTTCCGATTTGACGGATGGCACCTATGTGATCGGCTC
Source organism: Bifidobacterium sp. ESL0800 (assembly GCF_029395355.1). Classification (NCBI taxonomy): domain Bacteria; kingdom Bacillati; phylum Actinomycetota; class Actinomycetes; order Bifidobacteriales; family Bifidobacteriaceae; genus Bifidobacterium; species Bifidobacterium sp. ESL0800. The sequence continues at coordinate 1,584,980 of NZ_CP113913.1, read as the reverse complement.
CAAGTACAACAATTGGATGGTACTCGATGTCAGCGGTGCGGCTTGGTGGGACAGCGCTCGCGTGCAGCTCTATTCCAACAACGGAACGGGCGCACAGCGTTGGCGCGTCAGCCACGATGGCGCTGGATATATCACGTTTACCAACGTCTCGTCGGGTAAAGTTCTTGACATCAATAGCGCCCAAGATCGTCCTGGCGTGAGTATGCAGCAGTATTCATCCAACGGGACCTATGCACAGAAATGGATTGCGGTCAAGGACGGCAATGCTTTCAAACTGGTCTCCGCGTTGGATTCGGGACTCGTCTTGGACATTTATGGTGCTGGTATGTTCAACGGGAATACGGTGCAGACATATAACGATAATGGGACGGTCGTCCAGCGTTGGGTCGCCTTGCATCGGTGAGAAATGAAATATGCGGGGATTCGATAGATAGCAAAAGGGTCCAGACATTATTGTTCTGGGCCCTTTGCTATCTTTAGAAACTTTTATTTATCCAGAGCTTTGCGATATTCCTCCGATTCAGAGATGAATTCTTGATTCATCTTTTCTCTGCTGTGATTGGGGACGAGCAGATTATCGTAGTTCCTTTGGTGTATTGGCAGGCGTGGAATCGGCGGATACTGTGCTGTAATGGTTGATAAAGTGACGTGTCCTGCACATGTAGGCGAATTTATTGCTGTCGCTGATGAACAGCTTGCGCTCGTTTTTGGCGATGACGTCCAGAATGATGCCGGTTATAAAGAGCAGGAGTCCTGCTATCACCAGCATCACAGCTCCGATTAATGTCGGGAAGCGCGCAACCATACCTGTATGCCAGAAATCGATCATGACACTCAGCATGAAACCCAAGCCGACAAGAGCGACGACCAGCCCACAGCCTCCGAAGAACGGAAGAGGCTTGTATTCACGAATCATCTGGAAAATCGTATTGAGCACTTTGATGCCGTCGCCGACCGTGTCGAGTTTGCTCACCGATCCTGCGGGGCGGTCCCGGTATTGAATCGGCATTTCGTAGATACGCAGGTTGTTGTTGAGGCTGTGAATCGTCATTTCGGTTTCGATTTCAAAGCCGTGGGAGAGCACCGGATAGGTTTTCACGAATGTGAACGAGAACGCCCGATAGCCGGTCATGATGTCATGTACATGCGAACCGAAAAGGAAATTGATGGAACCGCGCACCAGTCGGTTGCCGAAGTTATGGAATGGGCGTTTGTTTTCCTCGAAATAGGTGGAACTCAGCCGATCTCCGATGACCATGTCGTAGCCGTCGACGATTTTCTGAACCATTTCCGGTGCGGATTCTGCCGGATAGGTGTCGTCGCCGTCCGCCATCACGTACACGTCGGCGTCGATGTCCTCAAACATCGCGCGGATAACGTTGCCTTTGCCTTGACGCGGTTCCTTGCGGACGATGGCACCTTCACTGCTGGCGATCTGGGCGGTTTTATCGGTCGAATTGTTGTCGTAGACATAGATTGCCGCATCGGGCAAAGCTCTATGAAAATCGCGTACCACCTTGCCTATGGTCACTTCTTCGTTATAGCAGGGGAGAAGCACGGCGATACGCGGTTGTTTGTTTTGCGGCATAAACGTAACTATAGCTGATAGACCGAATAGGAAGGCGTCTGTAGTTTCGCAAAGCCAAAAGCAACCAACACTATTTATATTATGATCTTTAGGTTACTGTTCATCGAGAATAGGATGTATCAGCTCAGTGCCGTATAACACGTCCTATGACCTTGAAGAATTCGCGTCTTTTCGACCCTATCGGAAGAATCGGATCCAGTATTCTGCGCAGACCGCTGTTTTTCTTTACCGCACGGGGTTTGCCGGACTTCTTTTTCCGAGTCTTTGGACGGTCGGAGACAACCACTTTTTTGATGAGCTGTTCATAGAATGGGGTTTCCCTTGCATATTCCCAATAGAGATAGGCGAAATCGCAGTCAGGGTCGTTCCAAGGTTTGATAAAACCGGCGTAATGAATGATCTTCGGGTCTTTCCGAGACTGCATATACGCGTCATACGCGTTGTTGGGTGCGGATACGAATAGCTCGGAGACACGGCCGGCGCAGTCGTGCAGCACATTCCATTGCCAGGGCAGATATGTCATTCGCCCTTCGCACTGCACATTGAGCACGTCCTGATCGTTATAGATGTAATCCGGATTTGTGGCCAGTGTGAGCCACTGCTCGACGGAATGATACTGACGCATCGCTTTGGTGTTCAAAATCAGAACACCGGCCTGGAAGTAGGCGTATGGGTCGTGCATCTTGAGCGTCTCGGTTGCGTATTGGGGGCGTTTGCCGTTCTTGACGTTGAGGTTGCTCAGGAAATCGATGTCATGAGCTGCGGCGAGAAGGTTGTCACCGATTTCGGTATCGTAAAGCTCTGCGATATCGCCGGTGACGATAATGTCGGCATCAAGATAGAGGACCTTGTCATAGAAGGGCAGAATACCCTGAATGACGAAGCGATAATAGGTTTCGATGCTGATGTGAGGGTTGTTGGTACTCAGATGATACCGTGATATTTCACGGTCGACGTCGACAAAACGCAATGTCATGTTCTCGAAGCGTTCGAAGAACATCTGCATACGTCGCTGGCTGATTGGCGTGATGTCGCGCTGGAGCACTACCACATCGTAATGCCTGTCTTTCGAGGCGTTGGACATGGCAGAATAGATGGCCGTTGCCAGTTGCGGAACATATTTCTCATTCGCTGCGAAAACCACCGGCACGAGTGGCTTGCCGACTTCGGCAATCGGAGCCAAGGGTTGGTCTGGTTCGGGATGGGTGAAATGCACGCATTGCAGTTCTTTCATCTTCCAATCAGTGCCGACCCGCTTGTGGTGCAGCAGGTAGATGTTCAGCAGACGTTCCGCCAGATGCCCGGGAGTCCGCAGCGCCTCCTTGCTGTATTTCGACATGTCCGTCTCGCGCTCGAACTCTTCGAGGATGGGGAAGATCCATTCGCAGTAATCGAAGAAGATTTCCTTCTTCATGATGAACATGTTGCAGAAGCAGGAACTATTGCCGTTCAGGAATGTGTCGGCATCTTTCAGATACTCCGGCTGCAACTTGCCGATGATGTCCCGCATCCTTTTCAGATCGTCATCATGCAGCTGAGTGGCGGCGTGCCATACGGCCGTGGGTGTTTTGTGTTGGTCGATGATCCTGCGCAAATCGCCGAAAGGCGTGGTGATGACGTCATAGCCCGGAACGATGCGTTGGATGGTTTCGTCGTTGATGCCATACTTGTTCAGTGCAGCTTGGTCGATGTAGCTGTCCATGACCTCGCCGTAGGCGTTCTCTTCGTGTTTTACGTCGCTGAAATCGAAGTACCGGCGGTAATGGCAGAAACCGTAGTAATCAGCATCAACGTTTTTCCATGCCCAATACTGGGTGGTCAGCTCACAGTACATGGGGTTTTTCTCGGAGATGTTCTCGCCTTCATCATCGTGGTGGGCCATCTCTTCGAAATGTTCAGGAGCGTGTGCCGCACCGACCTGCACGAGCTGCATGCACTCGCCCTGCGGTGCATTGACGTGCTTGTGCGAGGAAATGAAAATCCTTATGCGGGGCTGATTTTCCTGAGCCTTCGAATCCATATGCCTTTTGCCTTTACCGTTCCAAAGTAATTATCTGTAGAGTGATTATAGCGAGTGGTTGCTAGAAATGGCGATAGCTGAAATTCCGGAAAAGAAAAGATTTTATCAATTTTATGCTCTAACCAATTCTCATGACAAACGGTGCTCTTAAAATAAGTCGTCAGTATCATTGCTTGAAGAGTGTCAGCCGACAAAAGGAATATTCGTGACCGAGTTGATCAAACGCCTCCAGAAGAGGTACCACTATGCGATTGTGATATTCAAGGAGTTGGTGAAAACCGATTTCCAGCTGCGTTATCAGGGTTCGTTCCTCGGTGTTCTATGGTCGGTCCTTAAGCCGCTGATGTTGTTCTGCGTGATGTATGTGGTGTTCGTCAAGTTCCTCAAATTCACGGATGGTACCCCGACTTACACCATTTCTTTGCTTTGTGGCAACTGTCTGTGGGGCTTCTTCAGCGAGGCGACTTCGATGGGTATGCGTTCCGTGGTCGACCGTGGTGATCTGCTGCGCAAGATTCATTTCCCGAACTACATTATCGTCGCTGCCACCACCATGGGCTCCATGATTTCCCTGGGGATTAACATGGTCGTGGTCATCGTTTTCGGCTTCTTCACACATGCCCATTACACCTGGCGCGTCTTGCTCGTGCCCTTGAGCATCATTCAGCTTTATCTGCTCGCCCTTGGCGTGGCGTTATTGCTGGGGACGATGTACGTTTATTATCGTGATATCGCCCATATCTGGGAGGTCGCGCTGCAGGCGCTTTTCTATGCCACACCGGTTATCTATCCGATTTCCATGGTTACCCAAAATCCGCATTTCGCGTGGGCCGCGAAACTTTTGATGCTCAATCCGAGCACGCAGGCCATCATGGACATTCGTCACAACCTGCTTTCGCCTGAATACGTCGACACCGTTTGGTCGATTGTCAACACGACTTGGATCGATCTGATTCCCTACGTTCTTTCCGTCATTATCATTTGGCTCGGTATTCACGAATTCCGCAAGCACAGCAGCAAGTTTGCAGAGGTACTTTAGCATGACAGCAAAAAATTTTATGGATAAGAACGGCACTGCCAAAGACGAAGCCATCAGGTCACGTGGTGAATCACCCGTCGTCCTTTCGGTGAAAAACGTCTCGAAATCGTTCAGGCTGCCTACCGAACAGGCTACGGGCATCAAGATGGCGTTCCTCAATTGGACCAAAGGCATCAAGGGATACACCGAGCAGAAGGTACTCAAGGACATCAGCTTCGACGTCCATCAAGGTGATTTCTTCGGCATCGTAGGCAGAAACGGTTCCGGCAAATCGACGTTGCTCAAAATCATTTCCGGTATCTATGTGCCAGAACAAGGAACTGTGGATGTCACGGGCAAACTGGTCCCGTTCATTGAGCTTGGTGTCGGTTTCAACCCAGAACTGACAGGGCGCGAGAACGTCTACCTCAATGGGGCGCTGCTTGGCTTTACTCATGCCGAAATCGACGCCATGTATGACGATATCGTGCAGTTTGCCGAGCTTGAGGATTTCATGGACCAGAAGCTCAAGAACTATTCCTCCGGTATGCAGGTGCGTTTGGCTTTTTCCGTGGCCATTAAAGCGCAAGGCGATATTCTGGTGCTCGATGAAGTACTGGCGGTCGGTGACGAAGCGTTCCAGCGCAAGTGCGATAACTTCTTCGCCGAGGTTAAACAAGATCCGACAAAAACGGTCATCCTTGTCACCCATAGTATGGAATCGGTCAAGAAATACTGTAATGATGCCATTCTCATCAAAGACGGCAAAATCATCGCCAGCGGCAACAAAAATGATGTGGCTGACCGCTACACACTGGAAAACCTCAAACGTAAGGATAAAGAAAAGCAGGTCGGCGAAAGCGGTGGAAAGGCAGAGGCGTATGAGACGGGCCTCAACAAGCGCGTGCCGATTTTAAGCGTCAATCCAGTTTCCAACCAGGTGGTCGACGGCGCCGAGCCGTTCAAATTCGAAATCGAGTATCAGTTCGATGAAGTGGGAACGGACTTCTATATGGCGATTGCCATGTATGACGTCAAGCGAGGCGGAGTAGTCTACGATACCGGATCGAAACGCCTGAAAATGAAGGAATACGGCCACGTCAAGGTGCGCTATGAGATTCCGCTGGACCCGTTCAACAACGGCCAGTTCAGAATCGTGACTTCGTTGCGTACTCCCAATCCGCTTCATGACGATACCACTGATATGGTGGCGTTCACCAGCGATGAGAATTCCTGTTTCTTCAATATCAGCAACAAGCGCAACAGAGACTATGCTTTGCTCAGCGATCGGGCGATGCAGGTCAAGGAACTGGATACGGTGAAGTGCCCGCGGGAAGATTGATTCGTTTCGGAGTTCGGAGAAGGCCTTTGACTGTGCCGGAGGCCTTCTCCGAACTGTTCTCAGGCGAGATATCCTTCAGGATCTTTTATCGAGGTTTTCAGCGATTCCAGAACGGCTTGATTCTTGAACAGCTTACGTGAGACATGATCGAAATGAGAGACCATGTCGTCGGGGAGATTGTAGATGTCGCCGTATTCCCGTTCGAGAATCGTTTCTGGATGCTGGGGCGCGAGCACGTTCGAACCTTCGAACGACAGGTCTTTGAGCGGAAAGACAACGGTTGACGAATAGGCACACAGATTGTCGTCCGGTGTCCAGTTGTCCATTCCGTACATGATGATGTCTGCCTTGTCTTCAGAGATGACATGCTGTTGCAACGCCTGTTGCCGGTAATCTTCGAAGATTCCCTCAACTTGCGCGCTATGCCCATCGCCGGCTGCCACGTAGCCGTGCTCTTTCCATTGCTCAAAGAACGGAAGAGCTTTAAGGGCGTCAATAAGGCTTTCTCTCAACGCGCTTCGTTTCGAGTACTGTTCTGCGGCGTCGCCTTCGGCATAGTCGTAAATGAACAGGTCAAGGAAGCAGGGATTGTTGGGGTCGTTGTACATGAAACGAATCTGTCGGCAGAAAGCGTATGGATCATAGTTCAGCGAGACTTTGAAGCGTTTGCTGTATTGGGGATTCGTGTCAATCAGCTCGGTGAGCTTTTGGATTTGATCGCGTGTCATGCCCAGGTCCATGTCGTCGTCCCAAGGGATGAAACCTTGATGTCGTACGGCACCGATCAAAGTGCCGCAATTGATCCAGTAATCGATGGAGTTTTTGCGGCAGAGAGCATCAAAATCCTTGAGCAGTTGAGCGCCGCCGAGCTGAAGCAGACGCAGAGAGCCGGTGGCGTGAAACATATTCTTGAAAATCCGCTTCTTCGCGACGAGTTCATCCTCGCCGTCACGTCGAAGAGCGGTCCATAGAAGCTGTTCGATATGGGCATCATAAGTTTTTAACAGGTCGATTTGGGATTGCAGCAATTCGTGATCTTGACGCAGGATTTCCGAGTTGTCATACTGAATTCTGACTTTTGCAGACATGTCTTTGACGTTGGATTCGAGATTCTCGGTCTCGCGCCGTAATATGGAAACGCTTTCCGAGAGCTCGCGTACCGCCCTTTTGGAAGAAGGCAGATGGTCGACGAACCTGGATTCATTTGTCATGATAGAAAAATACCTTCCTGCGCGAGACTCAATCGTCTTAATGATATAAGACTACGTGGATGCTATGTATGCACCGTTGCGGCCGTTTGCTTGTTGGTCATCATTGCAACCTTTGTCTTATTATAGCAGCGGCTATGGCTGAGGTTTTTATGTCGTCTTGGCCTGTTGGCCCGTTCGATGTATGCAGCGCACGGAGAGCTTTAGCCTAAAAGGAATGCTTCGTCTATACGGGTATGTTGATATTCTTAACAAGGTAATGAATACGCGATAAGCGTCGGCCTGTAACTATCGAGGAATCTTGGCAAAACCTAAACAGACACGCAGACTGAACGTCGAGGTGCTTCGCATTTTCGCGATGCTGCTCATTGTTGCATGTCACGGAATCTTGCATATCCCTTGGATGCTCAATGTAGACAAAGGCTTGGCGTTCAAGCCCGGCTGGAGATACGCCCTATCGTATCTGGTGGTGCAATACGGACAGGTCGGAGTCGCCATTTTCTTCGTGATTTCCGGGTATTTCCTGGTCAGGAAGCGATTCAACTGGACGCGAATCTTCAAGACATGGTTCCAGATGTTCTGCTATGGGATCCTCGTTTTTGCTATCATCTTCATCTGCGCATTGAACATGCGACTGCCGGGCGGAATCAGCGATTCTTTCCATGGCGACAACCTCATCACCACACTGGTTTGGACCTTTTTACCATTTTTCTTCGGCAGTTATTGGTTCATTACTGCTTACATCTGTATGCTACTGCTGTCGCCATTCCTCAACGCGTTGTTCGACAATCTTTCCGAACGCTATATTGACGCCCTTATCGGATTGCTTGCGATATTCGGTATCTGGATGCTGTTCTTCGACCGGGGCAAGGCATGGGACAATGTCACTTATGCCGTGTTGGGGTATCTGATAGGTGGTTGGATCCGCAACTATGCCGACAAGCACTCCAAAATACTGCGAACGAGAAATCTTGTGTTCCTGATTATCCTTTTCACCATATGTATGGCGGTTTTCAATCATGTTTCCGCCAGTGGTGTGCATGTTGTGCAGGTTCTTGGTTGGCAAAACCAGATTAAAGACGGAATCCAAGTCCTGCCGATGATTATCGGTGCGGCGATTTTCATCCTGGTCAATCGGATTGATATGTCGCATATGCCGCATGGCCTGGAAACGTTCACGCTGAAGCTTGCTGCCTCCTCATTCGGTGTTTACCTGCTGCATGAGAACATGTTCTTATATCGCCTGATCTGGCCGACAGTTGCGGGTATGTTCCCCGTTCCACACTCCAGCTTGTCGAAAATTGCGATTTTTGTGGCCTGTGTGCTTATCGTCTACGCGGCCGCATCCTTGGTCGCGTTCCTGTTGGACACCCTTATCGTGCATCCTTTGGAACGTACAATCAGGATATTGCAACGTTGATCATCCGAGTTATGGATGTTTCCCGGTCCCATGCTTCGTAACAGGCAAATGATGGTTTGCGGTCTTAAGCATGAGTTCGGGTACACGTAACTAATCGTATGGTTTTATCCGGGGTTACTCGGATTCTGATGTATCTTTCTGTTCCTTAGATGATAAGGCTGGCCTGGAGTCGGATTTTCCGGCAACTGCTATGAGCCCGATAGCCAGAGGGGCCAGCATCAGGGCATGGAACATGTAACGAGTTGGATTATCTTGGTTGTCCAACGTGGACAACGATACCGGGTATACCAATAAGCTCGCTGTGGATATCCAATAAGGAAGAAGTCTCATCCAATCATTCAGCATGGTGAATTTGCGGCGTCTCCACAGGTAGTACAGGGTGAAAAACGGAATAATCGAAGTCCAAGTGGATACGTAGAACAGCGTATTCACGACTGGGATTGCAAGCGTCGCCTGATACATTTGATCTACGGTCTTGCTTCTTTTGCCTGCAGACAAAATATGGTCCACTTTTCCAAAGGTGTCTTTGTTGGCGCTTGTCTGGGTAATGGGACGCATGAACATCGGCACAGGGGTCTTGTTTTTCTGCTCATCGGGAGATTTGCATTGAATCGGTCCGTTGAAGGTGAACCAACCTGATTCAAGGGCAACGAATGCGCTGAAGTAGGTGAGAGGATGCCTCAGCCCGATTGAGGACCAAGCCTTAAGGAAGTCCGTTATATTGGATTTTTCGCTGCGCAGTTGGAACCCTGTTACCGGGTCGGTGATGTATGGGTTGTAATTATAGGCAACCTGACCCCAATCATACATGAGATAGGATTCCACTTGTCGCTTCTCTTGAGGCGTCACATCCTCCGGGAATTCGTGGGCGGTCCTGCCGAGCATTTGAATGGGCATGGCAATGGCCGCCTGGGAGGAACCAGGAATGACACGAAGAGGGCCGTAGGCGTATTTCGGGATGAGAACCCCGACGATGACAACCGTACAAGTGGCGAAAACAACGGCCACGATTTTCAAAAGAGCGCGGTAATGGCCGAAGATAAGGGCGATAAGACAAACCGCGACGATTGCCATCCCCAATTTCTGGGTCAACGATGCGAGCAGGCAGGCAATCAAAAAGCCTAAATCGAACAAGGGACGCTTGAGAGCCGTAAGGTCCGTATCGACCAGTTTTACGAACATGAGCACCCACACCATCATGGCCGCTGCGTTGGTCACGTCTTTGGTAATGGTCATGGACATCATCGGGAAAACCGGGAAGAGGCAAAGGAAAGCCGTCAGGAACGCCAACAGGCCGTTTCGGATCTTTTTGCCTTTGAGATAGGCAAGGAGCTCCGCGAAGACGAGTGCGAATACGATGGTTTGGCAAATGACATAAGCAGCGAGACCCAAATCAATGGAATGCAACACATCGCGTCCGAATTTTGCGAACCAGCCATATAGGAAGGTATCGAAGAACGGGTGATGGTCCCAAACGGTGCCGGCGGGTTTGCCGAATGCGGAGACGCCCAGAGCCTGGGCGATCTGATCTCCGGTATCCCAATAGATGTTGTAGGGAAGCAGGAGCAGCACGTAAGGTGACCAACAACAGAGGATTCGAAGAGCGTCCCTGCATACGGCTACGGGGTGTTCCCTATGCTCGAACCTGAGGAGTGAAAGCCTCCCGTTCACGAGATTCGAAACACGGCTGATCGGCTTTTTATACCACGCTGAGCTATCGTGTTTCTTAGTGCCGTTGATCCATACATAAAGTATGTTGAACAGACACCAGAAAAAGATGCTGAACAAAGCGATTTGCAGATAGAAATAAACGGTGGTAAACGGAATCGCCGCTGTGGTCGCCGCATTGGTGCCGCAAGTGAACACGAAGCCCAACATTATCGGAAAGGCGATTCCGGAATACCAGGTTGTGCTCTGTGACGTATCCAATCGTTCGGTCTCTTCGATTGCGGCTGTGCCGGTTCTGTGCTGCATGTTGCTTGTTCTCTATCTCCAATAAACTGTGCGCGGGATAATGTTGATTTTACCATGACGGGTTTTCGGCCTACGATTCCGGGTTTCTCTGTTACCGAGCCCGGAGTACTGCTCTGTTTATGAAGCATATGTCGATGACCGTTTCGGCCTTGACGGATGATGGTTGGCCAATGGTCAGGGACGCAAAGGTATACTCTCTCTAAGGTTATATAAAAATCATAGTTCATTTTGGTGAGTGCACCATCCAAGAACATATCCAAGCTGGGAGGGAAACAGTGGCCGAACGCCAGAAGAACGAGAAACGGCTCGAGCGGCCTCGCAGACTTCGGTTTGTCTATATGCTCAATATCCTTTCATGCTTTGCCGTCGTGATTCTGCACACCACGTTGCCGGTTTTCACGCCTCAGCCCAACAGGACTTGGACGGAGATGGTGGTGTTGCAGGCTTTTGCCATTTTCGCCGTTCCGATTTTCTTCATGATCAGCGGTATGAACCTTCTGGGCTATCGTGAGCGTTACTCGACCAAGACCTTTTTCCGCAAGCGTCTCTGGCGTGTGGGTCGGGCGCTGCTGCTGGGCAGTGTGTTTTGTTACATTCTGTTTGCGGTTTTTCCGTACGCTTTTTATGGGGCCGATAAATATGCCGGCACCGCGGGAATAGTGGATTTTGTCAAGAGGTTCCTGACCAACGATATCAATGACGTCTATTGGTTCTTCTATTCGATCATCTATCTCTATGTTCTGACTCCTCTTCTGTCGTATGTGATGCAGCACAAGCGTGCCACGCAATATCTTCTGGCGTTGCTGCTGGCGGTCGGAATATGCATTCCATTTGCGGAGCGGTTGGGGATGTCTGCAAAATATTTTGACACCTTGTTCGGTTGGCCGCTGTTCGCTTCGGTGTCGTTGCTCTATTTCGTCGGCGGGTACTACTTCCACCGTTACTGGGAACCCATCAAACATCAAGTGCCCGTCGCCTTGGCTATATTGGTTCTTTCGGTCTGTGCGATGGCGTTTCTGGGGTTGTGGGCAAACGGGTATCATAAGCCTTCCGGACTTTCGGCACATTATGATAACTATTATGTGGGCATGAGCTCGCCGTTCTGTGTATTGCAGGCCTTCTCGCTTTTCCTGCTTGCACAGTCGTTGGAACCTTGGTTGCAGCATTTTGGTGCCGGAGTGATGAAGGTGCTGAAGTTGCTTTCCTCGGCATCGCTTGGAGTCTATCTTTTCCATATTCTGCTCATTGACTGGGTAGGCGCGAGTATGGAACCCAATTCAGCTGCGTTCCTCGGTCGCCATCCTCTGTTCTATGCGGTGTGTGTTTATGCCATTACAGTGATTGCGGTCATGGTCGGCAAACAGCTGATTGCCGTATGTAAGAAACCGCTATATCACGCTTTGCGTCTTGACCGGAAGTGATTCGTCGGATTTGCGGGATTTGTTTTCTGCGGTTCTGTTGGCTTGAGTTCTGCGGAATACAAAAGCGGATATATTTGGATTATTGTTTTGTCGGTTTATAGAAAGTCGGAAAATGGATATCGTAAAACGACTTGTGCACCGTTGGCCGTTGATGCTGATTGCGCTTGTCTGCGGTGTGCTGGCTGCGATGGTGGATGCGCTCAAAGACGAGGACAAGCTCGTTTTTTCCTTGATTTACCTCTTTCACGCGTTGATCTATACCTTGGCGTTCTGTGTGCTGGCGAAAATCGGGGAGAGCGTCCTTGCCTGGCTTGGCAGGGACCGTGAAATCAGTGCTTCAAGTGTGGGTTCGAAAGGAAAGCGTTGGTTCACCTATGAATCGACGGCAACGCAGCTGTGCCTCGTAGCCGCGGTGATGTTCTTGTGCTGGGTGCCGTATCTGGTGATCACCTATCCCGGAGTGCTTTGGTATGATACGCAGCAGCAGTTGCTGCAGTGGTTCAAGCTGCCGAACCTGTTTAACGACGGTTCTCATCTTTCGGACCATCATCCGGTGTTGGATACCGCGATTTACGGGTTGTTCGTCGATCTCGGCAATCTGCTGGGCAGCGGAGATTTCGGGCTGTTTCTGTTGTCCCTTCTTCAAGCCCTGGTCATGGCATTCTCTCTTTCCGCAGTTGTGCTCTATTGTCGTCATATCGGCCTGACCCGCCGTTTCTGCGTCGCCATCCTGGCGTTCTTTGCGTTGTTCCCCATTGTTCCGGTCTACACAATCACTCTTGCCAAAGATTCGCTGTTTCTTCCGTTCTGCATATGGTTCTCGCTGGTGTTCATTGAAACTGCGCGCAGCAAAGGTCAAGTGCTGAAACGTCCATTGATACTGGCGATTTTTATCGCAAGCGCACTGTTGATGGCTTTCACGAAGAAGACCGGTGTCTATATCGTTCTGCTTTCCTGCGTTCTGCTGCTGTTCTTCTTGCCCCGCAAAGGGCGGATGCGTACCGGTTGCGTGGCGTTGGTGACCTTGCTGGTCATGGCGTTGTTCAATGGCGTTGTGCTTCCCGCGGCTCATATCGCTCCGAGCGGTAAGCAGGAGATGTTGGCCAATGCATTTCAGCAATCGGCGCTGGTCATGAAACGGAGGGGCAACGAAATACCTAAAGATGATCGAAAAGTATTGGATGCCATGCTCGGTCACAACGCAGGGGATCGGTATGCTTGGGGCACTGTGGATCCCGTAAAGGGTTTTTCATGGAGTGCTAGACAGAACGATGATTTGTCTGCCTATCTCAAAGTCTGGGCCAAGGAAGCATTCCAGTTCCCGGGAACCTACCTCGAGGCGTATCTGTCTCTGCAACGAGGATGGATCGGTGTGCCTGATGCCCGAGACGGGAATAATACCGGCGATTTGCTGATGACGGTTCAGGCTCAGGATGTCGGTCATGTTTTCAAAGGCTCTGAAAAATTCGGATTGAGCGCTCTGGGGCATGGAGGTCTGAGAGTAAAGCTGGAAAATGCCGTCAGATGGTTCGCCGGTTCGCCTTTCGGCATGCTGATATTCGCAAGGGCGTTCTGGGCATTATGGCTTGTCGTTTTTGTGCTCTATGAATGTTTGAGAAGGGAAAACGGCCATGTCGCCTGGCTTTTGGTTTATCTGGTGACGTTCCTGACGTTGTGGATTTCACCGATTTCGGCCAATAACGAGGCTATGCGTTATTTGATTACCATGGTGTTCCTCGCTCCGTTGGCCTTGGCTGCGACAATCGCTCCGAATTCGTCGGCTACTCGCGATGCCGAAGCTTGCGCGTAGTGACCTTGAGTACCTCACGGCGCTTGGAACCGATGGGAGCCAGGGCGTCGGCGTATTTGCGCAGGGGGCTGTCTTCAGCGATGGCACGCTCGTGATGTTCCAACGGTTTCGGCGGTTTCAGCCCGCTTAACATGGCCACCATCTGAATCTCAAACGGTGTCTGTGCGGCGTATTGCCAATAAAGCGGGCCAAAATCGCACCATGGGTTCTTCCAGGGCTTGTCGAAACCGGCGTAATGGACGATTTTTGGGTCGCGCCGCGAACGCAGGTAGTCTTGATATGCCTGAGCCGGAGCGAATGCGAAGACGCCGTTGACTCGATCTGCGCAGTTATGCATTACGTTCCATGAGTAGTCAAGATACTTGACCTGACGTTCGCAAGCGACGTTGAGAATATCCTGATCGTTATAGATAAAGTCCGGGTCGGAGGCGATTCCCAGCCATTCTTTGACCGTGTGAATTTCACGCATGCGTTCCAGGTTCATGACCAGTACGCCGGCTTGGAAATAACCGTACGGGTCGTGCATATGCAGCTTGCGTTGCACATATTGCGCTCGCTCCCCGTTCTTCATATTGAGATTGCCCAAAAAATCAAGGTCGTGGACCGCGCCTATCGCTGCGTCGCCGAGATCAGTGTCGTAGAGTTCGGTGATGTCGCCGTTGACCACCAGATCGCTGTCGAGATAGATGATTTTGGAATAGAACGGAAGGATCTGCTGGATGATAAAGCGATAGTAGGTCTCGATGCTGATGTGCTCGTTGTGGGTGGTCAGCTCGTAACCGGAAATGATTTGACTGACGTTAAAGAAGCGCAGGTGGGCATGGGGGAAGGCCCGGAAGAAATCGGCCATGCTTTGCCGGTTCTCTTTGCTGATATCCCTTTGAAGAACGATGATGTCGTAATAGCGTTCGGGGTCGGCGTTCTTGAGCATCGAATAGATGGTGGTGGTGAGCATCGGTACGTAGTTGTTGTCAGCGGCGAAGACGACAGGGACGGTGAGACGTGGGTTCCTGTCCAAAGGCTCAAGTTCCGTCTTATAGAGCTCTGGGTGGGTGAAATGCACGCATTGCAGGGTTTTGATTTTCCAATGCTTGCCGATACGCTGCTGATGCGCCAGGAATATGTTGAGCAGTCGCTCGGAAAGATGACCGACTGTTCTCAGCGTTTGGGTATCGGCACGGCTGAAGTCACTGGTGCTTGTGAATTCGTCGAGCAGCGGGAACAACCATTCGTTGTAGGCGAAGAAGATGTCTTTGCGCATGATGAACATGTTGCAGAATGCGGCTTTATGGCCGTTCAGGACATGTGAGGCGTCCTGCCGGTAATCGGGGTGCCGGCGGCAGAGGATCTCCATCATATGCTCAAGGTCCTCGATGCGCAGGTGCTTGTCCGCGGCCCAATGCTCCTTGAGGTTCGAGAAGCCTCCGATGAGTCTCACGTCGTTGATCGGGGAGGTGATGACGTCCCAACCTTTGACGCTGGCGGCAATGGAGTCGTCATTCAATCCGTATTTTTCGATTGTGCGTTTATCGATGAAATCGTCGATAATCTCGCCATAGTCGTTCTGCTCGTGATGGATGCCCGAAAAATCGAAATAACGGCGATAGTGGCAGAATCCGTAGTAATCGGCCTTGGCGTTTTTCCAAGCCCAGTACTGCGCCGTAAGCTCGCAGTACATCGGGTTTTTGTCCGAGATGTTCTCACCCTCATTATCGTGCAAAGTATCAGGAAACAGATTTTCCGTATTGGCTGCACCGACCTGAATAGGGATGATACTAGCGCCGTCTGGGAAAACGGCCTGTTTGTGTGCCGACACGAAAAGCCGTATATGTTCATTGTTTTGCTCGGTGGAGTTCATGGTTTCATAGTCTAGCGCTGACCGTGGGTATGTTGAAACCGTTGGTATCGGCGACGGATTATGGCAGTGAGCTTGGCTTGTGCCGAACCGGTTACTTCAGAGGAACGTCCATGAAATTGGTGTCGCGCAGATAGTTCTTGCCGACACTGATGTCGTACTGGATGAATCGGTAGTCTTCGAGGAGCGTTCTGGTACTTTGCGGGAGCTTGTGGATGTCCATTTTCTTGCCGTTGTCGTCCAGATAGACGTTGTCTTCATTGGCGTTTCCTGAAGCTGCTGGCACCGACATCGCAGGTACCGCAGCGTGCATGTCCGTCAGGAATGCGAGGTACGGGGATACTTTGGCGTTCATGTGTTCGCTTGCCTGCGCCATGAAATAATTCGATGAGGTGTAGTTGCTTTGAGAGGCTTTTTCGTGGCTCGAGGCGCTGGCTGCGTTGGACCAGATGAAGTAGTCGGTCTCATGCAGGGCAAGGGCGTTGGAAGGATTTTTTTCCGCTGTTTCGTAAATACCTGGGAGATGGTCGCCGTAGAAGATCACGGTGATGGGTCTGTCCATCTGGTCGAGTTTGTTGAGGAAATCAGCTGTGGCACTATCGGTGTAGCTAACGCCTTTAGCGTAGGTTTCGATGTTTTTACGCTCGTCATCGGTGATGCCGGTAGAAGTATCTGCATCCTTGAACTCGTTGTCGTTGTACCAGTTGTCGTACGGTGAATGATTCTGCATGGTCGCCACTTGTACGAATTGCTTGGAATCGTCATGGTACTGACCGAGTTTATCCACAATGGCGTTGTAGGTGGAGGTGTCGGAGGCATACCAAGAGGAATCAATCGGGTTGATATCGGTAAGCTTGTATTTGCCGTCCATCGCCCAGAACTTGGAGAATTTGAATTTTCGGTAATCGTCGGCGCGCGAATACATGTTTCGGTAATAGGTATGCAGCGCGAAGGAGCCGTCTGCCGGCCGTTTCGCATTCCAAATCTGATTGAAAGAAGGCGCCCATTTCTGCTTGGGGACAAGCTGCTGATAGGGGACCGATAGCGAGGAATCGTAGTTCGCCAGGCTCAGGCCGGTAAGCGCCTGATATTCGATGTTTGCAGTGCCCCCGCCATAACCGGCAGAAAGCATAAGCCCTGAGGTCGTTTGGGATTTGATGTCGCGAATGTTCGGCATGGGGTCTTGATTGAACGAAATTCCGGGAACGCGTGTCGGATCGGAATAGGACTCCGAGAGAATCATGATGACGGTGTTATCGGTCAGATTCGTCGAACGCTGACGATTGATTCTGCTTGCCTCAGACTGATATTTTTCCGAAAGCGCAAGCATGGTCGTCTTGTTGTAACCATGTGGTTTGTCCATTGTATTGGTGTGCACAAGCCGAAGAAAAGCCATAGGGGCGCCGTTACTGCGTGCGTCACCTATACTGTTCCATATTTGCGGATCGTCGGCGATGCCATCGGCCAGCTGTTGGCCCCATGAGTTTTTGTTCCCCAGAGAATACACAAACGAGAACAAAAAGCCTGCGATAACGATTAGTGATATAAATCTTGTGACAATGCGCTTGAGATTGGATTTTGCCATAAGGGCCGGTTTCCTCCACGAGCACCGGATAAGTCCCTTGCGTCCATCCGTGCATTGGAGAAGTATACAAAACAGGATTATGGCAACGAGTCCGCAGACACCGCCGATGGCTATTGAAATGCCGTTGGGAGGAATGAAGGAGACGATTTGTTTTGTGTTGCCTCCTGAAATGAAGTTGAGGTCGGCCGGGATAATCGGTTCGTTGCGCAATTGGACTTTGAAATGGTTGGCTATGGCATAGACGATGATCACGCTACTGAAGATCGCCACACAAATCCAGAAACGGTTGATTATGAGCAGTAAGACGATGAAGATCAAGCTCAGTACCATAAAATTGAGCAGGAATTTGAAATCGTGATCGGTCCACATTTGGGTGACAAAATGAAGCAGTTGCCCGCGTAAACTGTCGTTGAACATGGTCTCGGGATCTATTTGCGCTCCTGTCGGATATTCAGGTTTGGCCAATACACCCCATTGTGCAAACAGGGTCGAGCAGAATATCAGCGAGATAGAGATGATGATATAAACAAACCAATTGAGCTGTGGCTTTTGGTATCGGTTAGAGCGAATACCATGGTGCGCTGGACCTGTGAAGACAGGTTTTTCCATCTCACGCATGGCCGAGTTCCTTCTGACCGTTTTTTTGTGATGCGCTTCGCTCATAAAAATTGGTAATCCTGCAATGTTCGATGGAAACTGCAAACGCGGCAGTTTAATTATGCTTTTCGTAATAAGATTATAATAAGGTACTTAACAAATATCTGAGTAGTGACTATTTCCGTCCTGCGTCCGATATGAATCCGCTTGGTTTTCGCTGACGGTCAGTTGGCTTGCTTATTCGCTGATTCTTTGTTTTTTGACGTTTTGAAGGCAGGCGACGGCCGAAAAGAATACCGATAATCGGAATTCTGCGTAGGGCATAGCCGGCGAGCGTTCCAATGGCGAATATCACGATGACGATCAGGAGATTGAGAATCATCGGCGTGGCGATGCCTGATTTCCTGATGATTTTGAGGATGATGAGAATCAGCATCATATGCAAGTAGTAAGTGCTCAGTGTATTCGCGCCTGCAATCGTGATGAGCTTCGTCATCGGTTTCGGCAGGGTTTTGATTTCCACCAGCAGAATGAAAAGGGAGACGGCCATGAACAGAGTCGAGAAGGTCATGTAGCCGTTGGTGAGACCGAAACCGAGCGAAATCTTGTTGGCGCGCTGGTAAAGCCATAAGCACAAGGCCATGAGCCAACCGAGTATGAAAACCACAACGAGCGCAAGATTTGCAAGCCAGTGTCGTTTACCGGTGATTTTGGTGAGGAAAGCCGAGATGTCTTCGACGAAGCCTCCGAGCAGGAAATAGATAAGCGCAAAGGAATATTTGCCGAAGATATTGAAGTCGACCAGATAGCCGAACGGTTCCGCAATTGTAGTGTGCGTGTAAAAGCCTATTGCATCGACGAGATTGTTTCCATCGTTGGCAACGAGTGTCAGAATGATGAGAATAACGGTGAGCCAGCCGAGATAATGGCGCCCTTTCTGACTATCGTATGCCTGCTTGAGCATGGGGAAGACCAAGTAGATGGCGATCAGTGCGTTCATGAACCAGAAGTAACCCAACGGTGAATCGGTCCAGGGCGTTCCCAACAGATAGCCGGGTACGTTCTTCCAACTGATGGGTGTGCGGTTGTTAAGCCAGGAGATAATGGGAAGGCTGACGATTTCCCAAACCAGGAGCACAACGAGTGTCTGTACGATACGGTGCTTGTGCTTGCCGAAATCGAAGCGTGCGTGCAGCAGCAGATAGCCGTTGACCATGAAGAAGAGCGGAACGCCGATGGCAGCGATTAGTATGCCGAATTCGTTGGCGGGGGTGAAGGCGATGAAATTGGTGTAATAGCAGTAGTGAATGAGGACGACAAGAAAAATCGCCAGTGATTTGATGATATCGAGACCGATGATGCGGGGTCGTTGGTGCTGTTTCGTCGTCATTATTTCCAATATAGCTGGCGTGTTTAACAATCCGTTATCCGATTATCACTGTTTGCTGAATCGTGTTCGTCTGTTTGCACTGTCTCATCGCAGATTCGGAGAATACGAAAGCGAGGGCTGGGAGACAGTGAAGAAAAAGTGAAAGAACAAAACCTAAGTTCACACAAACCAATATCGCCTTCTCACTATCTTCACGTTCGTTTGCGCCCAGTTCACAAAATGATTTCTAGACTCAGGAACTGTTAGGCAATCAATGCCGATATCGGTGAGGGTAACGAGCGGTGATGTCTGGTTGATGCACATCAACAGGTCGCCGCGAAGGCTTGGCTTGTTGAATTCGCCGTGGGTTGGCGTGCGCATGGCCGCCAGCAGTTCTGTTGAGGCATTGATGGCCGTTTGGCTTGAAACGCAGGAAAGGTGATGAGTGCTGATGGTGCACATGGGGTATGGCGAGACCTGGGCGAAGGTCATTCTCATGGGTGAGCATTCCGTGGTCTACGGATATCCCGCCGTCGCCGCGCCTCTGCTTTCGTTGAAGATGCGCGCTTGGGTCACACCGGTGGTATCGGCACAAAATAATGCTGAGACTTTTACTGCTGTTTCGGATTATGGTACGGCGGATCACGGTACGGCAGATTACGCTACGGCAAATCACGCTACGGCAGATTACGGTACGGCAAATCACGGTACTTCAGATCACGCTGCTTCGGATTACGGTACTTCAAAAACCTCGGATTCGTCTCTTGCAGGCGCACGATCTTCGCGCACAGCCATCAGTGATTTCCGCCATTCTGTAGGTGCGGTTGACGCTGCGTCTGCGAATCCGTCTGTCGCTTCCGGTTCTCCGAATCCCCTTTGTGGCACTCTCAAAGCCTTGAACTACGAAGGCTCGCTTTCCGATGCAGGAAGCCGTTTCGGCGGCTTGGAACGTGCGGTGAAGGTCGCCACACAATTCGCCGGTTACCCTGGCCTCGCCTTCAACGTGGTCACGGACAGTTCGTTCCCCGCTGGGCGTGGCATGGGTTCGTCGGCCGCCAGCGCGGGCGCCGTGATTCGTGCGATCCTTGACGCCTGTGATGTCAAGACGAGCGAGCAGCAGATCTTGCGGCTGACCAATGAGGCTGAAATCATTACGCACGGCAATCCGTCCGGGCTCGACGCCGCGACGACGTGCTCTCGTGATCTGGTCGCGTTTGAATCCGGCGATATCGAGAAAATGCGTGTCGATATGCCGGCTTACCTGGTGATCGCGGATTCCGGTATCGCCGGGAGCACGCGTGAGGCCGTGGGCAACGTCCATCAAGAGGATGAGCGGGATCACGCGCATGTCAAGTCCGTCATGGATGAGCTTGGCGAACTCGCACGTGCGAGCGAAACCGATCTCGAGCTGGGAACGGTGGCACTGTTGGGCGAGCGCATGAACCGTGCGCACGGATTGCTCAATGAGCTCAACGTCAGCCATCCCTTGGTCAATCATCTGGTCGATGCGGCTCGTGCGGCCGGGGCCAGCGGTGCGAAAATGACCGGTGGCGGCTTGGGCGGCTGCCTGATTGCTTTGGCCGCCGACGAGCAAACCGCCAACGCCGTCAAAGCGACATTGCTGCGCGAAGGCGCTCGCGAAGTCTGGATCCATTCGTTGTCGGAGGCGCAGGCAGATGATGGGGCAGATGCCGACTCAACTGCACGGCCCGCTGTCGTATCGCTTGCCTAGTTGTGGGTGGTGCAGAAGTTTCTGCCAAGAGGCGGACGACAACGATATTCCGATTTTGACTCGGTAAGCAAAGACATTGGTAATTACGCCGTAATTTCATCGATACAGAGAAAATCACACTTTGCGACGATTTTTCGTGATTATCGATGTACTTTTTGCCATCATGCAGAGAAAATCACGTTTTGGAGCTGGTTTCTGTGATTTCTTCGGTGGGCATGCAGACGAAATCACGTTTTTGGGTCGGTTTCTGTGATTTCCGTTGTATTTTCGGCGGACACGCAGAGAAAATCACGTTTCAGAAATGTGCAGGTGATGTTCTGATGGGCTTGGATTTCGTGCAACGCGCTTGCGGTGTGCGCGATGTGGCAGACGTATTAGGCAGGAGTAAGTGGAAGGCTCTGTGTCCCGTTCGTCGCATACGGACGCGAATTCTGCTGGTTTGGTAGATAGTCCCGCATTTGTATGCCTTGATTGGCTGCGGCGGGATAGACTTTGAGATTGTGAAGATCGGTGTAACGGATATGGCGAAAACGCGGGAACTGCAGGAACAGGAGTCGGAGCGTTCCGTTTCGCATAGGCAACTGCCGGTGAGTCAAGCCGCGTCGAAAAAGGCCACTGCCGTCGCCAACGCCAATATCGCGCTGATCAAATATTGGGGTAAGGCCGACGAACGTCTGATTATTCCCCGTGCCTCAAGTCTTTCGCTGACCCTTGAGGGCCTGTCCACGTGGACCACGGTCGAATTTGGACGGCCAGGAACGCAACCCGATGATCAGCCGGGTGGCCAAACGATTACTGATTGCCTGACCATCGATGGCAAAGTACAGCTTGGCTCATCGCTGACCCGCGTTTCTAAATTCCTTGACATTGTGCGGCAGAAGGCCGGTATCGGCCTGCCTGCACGTGTGACTTCCGCCAACACCGTACCGTTCGGAGCCGGCCTGGCCAGCTCGGCGTCGGCGTTTGCGGCGCTCGCGGCAGCGGCTTCAAAGGCGGCCGGACTTGATCTGACGCCTCGTGAGCTTTCCCGTCTGGCCCGTCGCGGTTCGGGGTCGGCCTGTCGCTCGATTTTCGGTGGTCTGGTGAAATGGAATGCCGGGCATGACGACGAGAGTTCGTACGCCGAACCCGTTGATTCTGGCGATATGGACTTGGCTATTATCGTCGTGCTGATATCCAGCGCCAAAAAGCCGATTTCCAGCCGTGAGGCCATGCGACGTACCATCGCCACCTCGCCGCTCTATGACGCGTGGATCGATTCGTGCGGCAAGGATCTGGACGATGCGTTGTCGGCGATCGCAAGCGGCGACGTGCAGCACCTGGGCGAGATCACCGAGGCCAACGCGCTTGGTATGCACGCGGCGATGATGGCAAGCCGGCCCTCGGTTTTCTATTGGCTGCCGCAGACCGTGGCCGCGCTGAATTCCGTCGCTGCGATTCGTCGCGATGCCGGCTTGGGTGCGTGGTCGACGATGGATGCCGGCCCGAACGTCAAGGTGCTCACCGTCGGCCGCGACGCCGAGCGCGTGGCCGACGAGCTGCGCAACCGCCTGCCCGGCTGCGAGATTGCGGTCCATCGGCCTGGTGCCGGCGTGCGGTTCATGCGATGAATCGGTGGTAATCGCGCCGTCTGCCGCTCGCTTGGCGGGCGCAGGTAGTTAAATGGTTGCTTGTGAAAAAGCTTATTGAACAACTGGTGAAATTTGGCCTGGTCGGCGTCATCGCCTTCGTGATCGACGAAGGCATCATGAACATCCTGATTTTCGTGCACGTCAACAACGTGGTGGCGAGCACCATTTCGTTCCTGATTTCGCTGGTCTTCAACTACTGGGCAAGCATGAAGTACGTCTTCAAGCACCGCGACGACATGGCGCGCTGGATGGAGGCGCTGATTTTCCTGGTCTCGTCCGTCATCGGCCTCGGCATCAATGAATGGATTATCTGGATGAGCACTTTGGGCATGCCAGCCAACGCCATCATGACCCAGCACGGCATGTATATCCTGCGCTCCAATATCGGCAAGATCGTCGCCACCGTGGTGGTCGCCATCTGGAACTTCATCATCCGAAAGTGGTTGCTCGACGACCGTTCCAGCCAGAATGGCAAGGTTACCAGTCAAGCCGAGTCCGGGAATTCGGAATCCGGTAATAGCAATGGCTCCGGCGCGTCCTCCACGGGCAACGCCTCCGCAACGGTTTCTGCAGGTTCGGTCGCGGCTTGTGCTCCCAAGCGCAAAACGTTCGCGCAAAAACTGGGCGAGTGGTCGATAGCCCACACTCCCAAGGGCTGGCAGTGAGGATTTGCTGTTGTGAGGTTCATGTGGTGATAGAAGATGCGTCTTTTCCAGCATTAACAAGGGTACAGGTGCTGGAAAAGACGCATTTAGCGTGTCTAATTAGGTCTTTTCCAGCATAAATGTGCGTGGAGTGCTGGAAAAGACGTGTTTAGTGACGTATCTAGCGGTGTAAGCACATGGCAGACATGTGGCTGTGGCTGCAAGGTGAGGCTGCGGTCGCGTGTGTGGTGTGTGGGCAGGTGAACCCTTATACCTCAACCTGCGTGAGCATCGGGGTTTCGGTGCTTTGCTTGATCTGCCTGAACCCGAGGAAGGAAAGGGCCAGCGAGCTCAGCGCGAGCGCGGTGACGACCAGGAAACCGCCATGCGAACCCATCCGATCGATGAACACGCCGGCGATGGCCGAACCTGCGGATCCGCCGATGGAGTTCATGGCGCTGGTCCACGCCATACCTTCGGTGAAGCGGGTCGGCGGCACGAGGTGGAGCATCAGCTGGTTGCCGTTGATCCACGTCGGGGCCTGGCACACGCCGATGATCAGGTAGATGACCATGATGGTCCAGATATTGTGGGCGAACATGAACGAGGCGATGCCG
Source organism: Bifidobacterium sp. ESL0800 (assembly GCF_029395355.1). Classification (NCBI taxonomy): domain Bacteria; kingdom Bacillati; phylum Actinomycetota; class Actinomycetes; order Bifidobacteriales; family Bifidobacteriaceae; genus Bifidobacterium; species Bifidobacterium sp. ESL0800. The sequence continues at coordinate 1,561,149 of NZ_CP113913.1, read as the reverse complement.
AGGTTGACCACGATCAGGCAGAAGTAGAAACGCTTCCACAGCGGGATCGTCCAGTTTTTCGCGCCGTAGAAAATCGCGCCGATCATCGACGAGAACGAGAAGCAGGCGAAAATGAAGCCGGTGTACTGCTTCATGTTCTGTTCGGTGGCGAACGAGATGATCGAAATCGAGGCCGCGGACTGGAAGGCGCCGAGGCCGAACCAAGTGACGCACATCGCGATCAGGCCCGGTCCCCAGATGGACTGACCGGATTTCAGGATGCCGGCCTTCTTTTCCGCGGCTTCCTCGCGCCCGCGTATCTGTGCGGCCTTCAGCGCCTCACGCTGACGGTATTCCTTGCGCGAGATACCGGCCTTGCGCGCCAAGACGGTCTGCGACGGCGGTTCGGTGGAAAGTTCGGTCAGGAACATCAGCGCGCCGACGATGACGCACATGCCGGTCACCGAAAACGCGAGCACGCCGGAAATCACGGCCAGGGTCGAGGCCAGGGGATTGCCGATGACCCACATCGCCTCGTCGAAGACGCCGGAAAGCGAGAGTGCCCGGTCGGTGCGCACGCGGTCGCCGCGCAGCAGATGCGTCCAGCGGCTGCGGGACATGGCGCCCCACGGCGGTATGGCCGACATAAAGGGTACAAGAACGAAGAGAATCCAGGAAGGCACACGTGCTGTAATACATGAAACCAGTGCCGTCGCCGCCACAACCCAGACGATGATGGTGGGAATCGAGACCTGCCGCTGGCCGAACTTGTCGACCAACTTGCCGAGCACCGGGCTCATGATCGCCAGCGCGATGGCCTGCACCGCGCTCAGCGCCCCGGCGAGCGTGTAGTTGCCGTAATAATGCTGCACGGAGATGGTGATGGTCATGCCGACCATCGGGAAGGGCATGCAAGCGATGACCGAGCCGATGGCGAAGCGCGCGGTGTGCGGCATACGCAGGAGTTCGGCATAGCCGCCGAACAGGCGGTGTGAGGCGTCTTTGAGACCGGAGACAGGTATAAAGCGCATGGCTTTAGGAATTCCTTTCAGGGTGTATAGGGAGTCTTGCGGTTGCTGGCAGCAGAGAACCCGATTGTGCCGCGAGTATTCCGTGTGTCTTGTTCGCGGGAGTCGGTTGGTGATTCAGGGCGATGAGAATAACCCTTTACTGTGCTCTCAGCCTCGTTACTTTACCGGTCATACACCACGACACGCGGTGAATTGCGCGGTAAACGAAGAATAAAACGTAAATCTTTTGCGAACGTACGCAGAACGCGGTTTGGGTGTTCGAAACCAGACGCTGAGGGTGCCGTGAATTGTGAATATTGCCGATTTTCAGGTATCTTGGTGCACCAAGTTGCCCGATATCGGTCAATTGGGCCTCCATTCTTCATTATTGAGGTATCTTGGTGCACCAAGTACCTGGAAAATGGATGATTTCACTTGAATTCTTCAAATTTTGGTGGGCTTGGTGCCACCAAGACGGCGAAAAGATGCAGTATCGGCCTCGTTCTGATTCGGGGATGTGCCAGAAATGTGTTGGATGTGGTGGGAGGATGGGGCGGATTGACCTCGTTGCGCGATGCGTGCAGATACGCTGGTATTTTAAAAGTAAGCAAGTAACCGGAGCCAATGAAAGGCCATCTATGTCGTCATCATCGTCGTCAACCGAGAAGCAGACCACGTTGCATTTCGTCCGTCACGGCAAGGTCGAGAATCCCGGTCACCTGCTTTACGAACGTCTTCCCGGCTTCCACCTTTCGGGGCTGGGATTGCGTATGGCCCAGGCCAGCGGACGTTACATTGCGGCAAACGCGCAGATGAACCAGGCGGTGGCGCTCTATTCCTCGCCTCTGGATCGTACGCGCGAAACGGCGCAGGCGATTCTGGCCGAGCTCAATCCGGTACGGGTTTCGCGCGGGGAGGCGGAACTTGGTATCGAAACCGACCCGCGGCTCATCGAGGCTGGCAACGATTTCCGCGGCCTTCGTATCGGCTATGGCAAGGCCGCGCTGTGGCGGCCGCGAAGCCTGAAGCTGCTGCGTAACCTTTGGCGGCCGAGCTGGGGAGAGAGCTATCGGCACATCGCCGCGAGGGTCAGCGATTTCGCGCAGGAAGCGGTGCGGAACCACCCAGGCGAGCAGGTGATTATCGTCAGTCACGAATCGCCGATTTTCAGTTATCGGCATATGCTGGAAACCGGTCATCCCGAACACAATATGTTGCTTCGTCACACCGCGCTCGCCTCGATCACCTCGATTACCTACGACAGTGCGACCGGCAAAATGCTCGACATCTCCTATGTCGACCCGGCCAAGGATGTGAAGTGAGGCGCGTCGGCGTTGTCATAGGCGCGGATGGATTACGATAGAGTGAGAACAAGAACCGGCAATTGGCAGTAAAGGCAAAGGAGCGAATATGGCGGTTGATATTGAGGGTGGCATCATCAAAGATGGCGAATTGGCTCGTTTGGCTTTGATGCCCGGTGTGCGGGATGCGGCGCAGGCTGGTGTCGATCTCATTGCGCTTTGGCCGCTGGACACGGCTCAGAAGCTCAGCAACGACGCGAAATATGCCGAGGATCTGCAGGTTCTGGTCTGCCGGGCCGTCGCCGAGGTCATTACTGGCGAGGAAATCCCCATGGCCGACGCCGAATTCGTCTATGAAGGCGCGGTCAGCATTCCCGGACGTCCGCAGTCGATGGTCGACGCGCTGATTGACGTCAACGACGCGTACGAGCAGATGGAGGACTATTCCCGCACTGGCGACACAACGCTCGTGATGGCCGGCGCTGGCGATCTCAATGTCGGTTGGGACGAAAAGACGGTGAAGGCCGTCGCCGCCGCGCTCGAAGAGATCGAGCAGGCCGCGGGTGCCAGTGCCGTGTCGGGCGAAGACGGGCAGGGCAGCGAGCAGGAAGACGATTCCACTCCGCACGGTCCCGACGTCGAGTCCGTCGCCCAGCGTCTTGCGGTGGTATTGGCTGCAATCAGCGGCCTGTTTGGTCTGGTCGAAAGCGCTGATGATACTTCAGACGACGCAGATGCCGCGGCGCGCAATGCGACTCCGATCATGCTCTATATCAACGAATTGTGCGAGCGCATGTCGATTCCGCGCATGTACCTGACCAGCGGGCAGTTCAAGGATTTGGTGGCGAAATATCGTGCGACGGCAGGTTCCGGTGATGGCGATGGCTCGCTCGACGTGGTGGCCGGGTTCGTCGCTCCGCTTGCCAAGGCCGAGTGGGAAAAGCACCACAATGACGTCATCTACGATCCGGTGGCCGTGGCGAAGGCCGAAAAGGAAAAGGAAGAGAAGATCAAGAAGGCCAAGCTGGCCGAGAAATTCAAGGATATTCCGGAGGACAAGAACAAGCCGCCGGTGGAGCTGTAGGCTTGGGCTTGGCCGATAAACCAACCCGAAGGGGTTGCGGGCTCCGGTTGGCCCGGACGGTTGGATATATGAAACGTGCGTTACCGACAACATCGCGGTAACGCACGTTTCATATGAGCATCAACGCTCGATCTTTACTCGGCCGCTTTTCAATTCGTGCCGGCAGGGTTCATATCGGTCGGTCCCATGTATCCTTGCGCCGGTTCCCCGCCTGAGCCCGGCAACTCCGTCTTGCCGTCATGGCCGCCGCCGGGACGCGTGTTCGCATCGAATGGCGGCTCCTTGAGAGTTGCATCTTTGAAGTCTCTGGTTGAATCTGTCATCATTGCTCTTTCCTTCTGGTCCGTCGCACACGTCGTAGTGCGCCGATTTGGCTCCAACAAGTGCCGGACGTATACAGGCTCGTGCTACCTATTGTAATAGGGCATACGGCAAATTTCTACGTGAGAATTTTGTTTTTTCGTATAGTGATTTTTTATTGCCACAATAGTTGTGGATTTGATGTTGACGCATTTGTATTGATGCATTGCAGACAATGTCGTTTGGGGGCTCAAAATCGTTTTCAGGAAGCGATGTCAATCCATCTGTCCGTTAATGCGGAAGGCCCTCCGCACGCATAGAACGAAGGGCCTTCCGCATAACAACGATTTACCAACGGCTGCGATTTATCGATTGGAATCGTAACCATTGCCGACATTGCCGTTGCCGTTGCCGTCGTTGTTCAGGTTTTCGTTTCCGAATCCCGAGGCGTGTGGTTGGTCGTATGGGGCTTGGCTTTGGCTCTGCTGGCCTGCACCATATTGAGGTTGGGCAGGGGTGCCGGCCTGCTGGTTGGCGTTTTGTTCATACGGATTGCCTGCGAAAGCTCCCGGTGTTGCCGCCTGATCGTATTGAGCATTCATCGGCATCCCCTGAGCCATAGGGGCACCCTGATCCATCGGCGGCATGTACTGGCCTTGGACGCTGGCTTGCAAAGGCTGGTTTTCGTCGAAGCGTGCACCCTGCGGGTTGGGGCCCTGCACCATGAAGACGATGCCGACGATGAATCCGGCCAGCATGCAGAGCAGGAAAATGATCGCTCCTACGATCACCCCGCCCACGGCACCGGCACCGACTGTTCGGAGCAGGGCCTCGCTTGAATCCATGACCGAGCCGACCGACAATCCTGCGGCGATGGCCGTGAAGAAGAAGACAATGGCTCCGCCGATGACCAGACCGTAAGGAAACAGGATCCACCAGCCGGATTTGTTGGTATCGTGCAGGCGTCGGATGTCTACGGCGAGGGTCGGCAGGAATACCGCCAGGTTCCAGATGGTGTCGAGGAAGGTGTCGTTCTTGTGGAACAGCGCCTGATCGATGATGTTCAGCACGATGGCGACGATGAACAGGAACAGCTGCGCCCACCAGAACTCGCTGCGGCTGGCGCGGCCGGAGAACTTGACGTATTTGAGGAAGAAACGCTTGACGGCATCGACGAACGAGCACCCGTAATAGGGCATGTTCAGCGGAACGGCCATTGAAGCGGCGAAATCGTTGGGATTCGGCCCTCCGTATGGCTGGGGCTGGTCCGGGGCGCCGGCTGGGAATGCCGGAGCGCCGCCTTGGTCTGTTGGCTGGTTGCCTGCATATTGGGGCGGAACGTTACCCTGCTCCGCCTGCGGGGCGCTGTATTGGTATTGCGGTGCCGAACCGGTTTGGGAGGTTCCGGAACCGGGCAGAGGAGGAAGGTTGCCGGCGAAATTCTGAGATTCGCCGGGCTGTGGCATTGCGGGTTGCTGCATCGTCGGTTGGACGAAGTTATCGCTTGATGGCTGGTCCGTCTGATATTGATATTGCGGTGCCGATGAAGTCGCAGCGGGGTTAAAGGAAGTGTTCGAAGGACTGTTTTCGCTATAGCCATTATACGGATTCTGATCCGCTGAAGCATTGCCTCCGTTTTGTTCAGAGCTTGTGTCGTTCATCGATTTCCTTTCGTTGAAGATCACTTTCAATATGCATTCACAGCTGGCGGATACCCACAGCATTCAGGAACATCGTGAATATATGGCCTCATACATATTCTCAGTCTAGCCCAGAGTATCGAGGTGGATACTTTACAGTCATTTTTGTTAAACAACCGGGATTTGTCCGGTTTTACAGGGTTTTTTATCAGGTTTCGCTGTCATCCAGTGAGATCGCGCCATCTTCGTCGGCCGGGCCGAGCAGCAGGCGTTCGGCCAGCGAGACAAGGCCGAGCAGAATGCCGGTCAGTGCGACCACGACGATGGCGGCGGAGAAAATCAGAGTCGTCTGGAAGGAGTTGAACGCGCCCTGCAGCCATACGCCGAGGCCGTTGGTCGCGCCCAGATATTCGGCAGTGACCGCCGTGCCGAAAACGTAGGCGGCGCTGATGCGGATGCCGGAGAAGACCTGGCGCGCGGCGACGCGAAGTTTCACGTGGAACAATGTCCACGGCTTTGTCGCCCCGCAGGTCAGCGCCACGTCCTGGTAGAAGCGAGGTACGGCGGCCAGTCCGCGCGAGGTGTCGACGGCGATGGAGAACAGGCCGAAAATGGCTACCAGCGTAATTTTGCCGACCGGGCTGAAACCGAACCAGATCATGAACAGCGGCGCGATGGTGATGATCGGGATGGTCTGCGCGGCCACGAGCAGCGGATAGATGGCACGGTTGGCGGTTTTTGAGGCATAAAGGCCGATACCGATGGCGATGCCGGCGATGACGGCGATCGCGAAGCCGGCCAGAGCCTCAACGGTGGTCACGGCCGTCGCCGCCATCAGATCGGGCCATGTGGCAATCATCGACGAGACGATGGCGGCGGGGGAGGCCAGCGTCGTCTCATTGACGAGGTGTGCGCTCGCCGCGGCCTGCCAGAGCACGAGAACCGCGCCGATGGTCACGGTCGGAGGCAGGACTTTGCGCCACCAGTGTTGTGCGGCATGGTGTTGGTGATGTGCCACAGAGTCCATGATCATGTCTCCTTCATTTGTCTTCATAGTATCTTGGTGCCACCAAGATGGCTGTTTTTCGTCAATTGGGGGTTAATTCTTCGATATTTGGCGTGCTTGGTGCACCAAGACCCCCATTTTTGAGCAAATTGCTCTGATTTCTTCGATAATCGGGGTACTTGGTGGCACCAACGCCGTTGAATTCAGAGAATTTGGGGCACAATCTATGGAATAGAGGGTGCTCGGTGGCACCAACATCGTTATTCGGGCGCGCAAATTTTGTATTGTCGCTTGCAATGAGCTGTGAGCATGCATTATGAGCAGTTTCTGGGTTGTGCAGGAAGGAACTTGCTCGATGGCGTGAGCTTTTTGAGTATCGGCTCCTTCATTCCACGCACTTGCTGGTTGCGATCCCAGTGCTCCCGAAGTTCTGCAGAGGCTATCTCATTGCACATACTTGTTGGTCGAAAGCTCGGTGGCCTGAGGCGCATAGGGAAGTTTCTTCTCGTGCAAGCCGGTGTAGGTGCCGGCGTGGTATTGGAAGTCCAGATACTTTTGGCCGTCTGCGGTGTTGACGGTGCCGGTGAGCTTCTGATTAGGCTTGCCGGAGGTCGTCTCGTCGCCCATGCCGTTGCCGCTCCAATAGCCTTCGCGCACCACTTTTTCCATGGAGGCGCGGGCGAGTTTCGGGTCGAGGTGCGAGGTCTTGGTTTGGCTGACGAGGATGTCGGCGGCTTTGTTCGGGTGGGCCAGTGCGTAGTCGTATCCGCGTCGTGCGGCCTTGAGGAACTTCTTGAGATTGGCGGTGTTCTGGGGATTCTTCAGCCAGGAGTTCTTCACCGCGAAGCCGAGCTGGTCGGGGTTGCCGGGCACGCCCCACTTGTCGGCGGCGAAGCAGTTCAGGGCCGGCCCGTTGAGCTGTGACTCCACTTCCTCCCAGTTGGCGTAGAAACCGGCGAAATCGCCTTTGCCGCTGGTGAGTGTGCGGAAGGTGTTGGTGCCTGCCGTTGCGGTTTTGAAGTCGCCGGAACCGCCGGAGTAGCGAATCATCTGACGTACCGAAGCGCTCTGCTCGGCCGAACCGAAGGTGACGAAGGTCTTGCCTGCGAAGTCTTTGGGCGTCTTGATGTCGGTGCGGCTCTTCAGGCTGCACCAGCGGGCGATGGGCTTCTGCGTCAGGTCGAAGACGAGTTTCAGATCGGCACCGTGTGCGTCGGCGTTGGCGAGGTCGGTCAGTTTGGAGAAGCCGATATCGGCCACCCCGTTCTGCACACTGGTCTCCGCGCCGGCCTGGGCGGTCGGCAGGATCTTCACATTGATGCCGGCGTCCTTGAAATAACCGAGCTGCTGGGCCACATACAGGCCGACATGGTTGGTGTTCGGTGTCCAGTCGAGCATGAAGGTCAGGGTCGGCTTGCCGTTGGAGCCGGCCGTGCTGCCGCTGTTGCCGGACGCGTTGCCGCAGGCTGCCGACGAAAGTCCGAGCGCGAACGTCGCGATGATTGCCAAGATTGTTCTGACTGCCGTACTCGCCTGCTTGCCTTCGCGTCGGTTTTGATTCGTTCGTTGCCGGAAGTTGCGATCGGGTGTGGCCGTGTTATGGCCGACACTTATAGAAGTATGGCGCCGAAGCTCTGCCCGCTTCAGGATATTGCCGAAAAACCGCGAAAAACCTCTGTTGTTGCTCACCGTGAATCACCTTGCCTGTGTATTGCGGCCCGAGGCGACGCATGCGGAAAGGTGAGGAGTCCGCGCGACGAATCAGACCGATGCCGGGTGTGGAACGGAGCATATCGCGATGCCGTTTTCATACCCTTGCGTGTACTGGATTATCGTCTTGGCGCAGCTGCTGCCACCAACCGCGCGAACAATGCTCAGTATAGCCGCAAGGGTTCGCAAGAGGTCCACGACATATAATTCGTGATAACCAAAGCTATTGCTGATGGCTGAATGAAACGATTTATGAAGTTCATGTGACGGCTCAATTTCTCTTTAATGTGCGTCGTGTGCCATTATTGTTGCTCAAGTTGTTGCGCTGTTGGAGTTTCGAGCAAACCTGCTGTTGCCAGTCGCAAGAACGTTTTTATGGGGTCGAAGTGGGTTTTTGAAAACCTGGCGGACGAGGTGTTTGCCTGTAGATTTTTTAAGACAGTGCGCCCTGTTTAGTTTTTACCCGACAGAATGTTGTATAACGTTTGTCCTAAAAGTATGGCAATATTATCGTGTTAGATAGGCATATGCTGCGAAGGTGTGGTAAGTACTTCCACGGGGGAAGTGGTTGAAAGTTGTGGCACCGATACAGGGGCATATAATACGATGAAGATGTATTACTGGAGGTAAGCGGTGCGTAGTAAAGTCTGGCGTGTTGTTATGGCGTCGGTATGCGTCGCCGCAGGCCTTTTCAGCGTGGTCCCGGCAGGTGCGGCATCTCCGACAAAGTCGGCCTCGGCTCCGGTTTCTTCGAGTGTTGCGCAAGATAAAGGGCACAGTGCGGGTCCTTCCAGTGTTTCCGCTGCGAATTCCGGCTCATCACCTTCTCTGCGTTCAGACAAGGCGGCTGTATCCGGCGAATCCGTGGGCACGACGAATACGAAGGTGTCTGCGCCGTCAAATCTGGCTGGTAATCCAAGGAATGGCACAGCCGCGTCTTCTCCAGAAGGGGCTGCGTCAACGTCGGCTAAGGGGAGCGGCAAGGTCTCGACGCAAGGTACGGGAGATACGTGTCTGACGGTTTCGTTTGACGGCAAGGGCGCTATGGGAGTGCCGGCCAGCGTCACCGGTCGCATCGATGGCGCCGGCATGTGCCTTGTGCAGATTCCCGAGTCCACGGGCATGACGCCCGCCAGCTCGGACCAGTCGTTCCGCGGATGGTCCGCGAGCGCCTCCGCCACCACGGCGGATACCGCCTATGACCCGGGCAGCCACCAGTACAATCCCTCGACGCTGACGGGCAACACGCTCACGTTGTACGCCGTCTGGCGCACCACGCCCGCACCCACCGACGTCAAGGCCGCCTACCATCACGCCAGCGACACCGTGACCGTCTCCGGCAACGCCGACGACCTCGACGACCATTACGGCACCGTGACCGTCTGCGCCGACGTCGCGGCGGACTCCACCTCCTGCAAGCCCAGCGGCATCCGGGTGAGTGCGGTCTTCCCCGACCCGAGCGATTCCGGCAAGCTCGCCGTCACGGCCACCGCCAACCGGCTCAGCACCACCGATCTGACCTGGGCGGGCGCGCTGGTCTGCCCGGTCGACACCCCGTTCCCGAAATTCAATGCCGGCAATCCCGACAACGCCAAATGCTCGAATATCGAGATACTGACCAACGGCGGCAGCGGCGGCTTCGGCACCAACGTGGACGGCTTCTCCATCGGCGGGCGTTACAACACCAATGACCACACGTATACGACCATCGACAGCGATTTCAAGAACGGCTCCGGCTCTTACGACCTTTGGATGTTCACCCGCAGCCGCAACTGGGAGGTCATCAGCACGCCGCAGCGCGTGGCCCACGGCTACCAATACACCGCCCCGCAGTCCTTGTCGGATTCGGGTTCCAAGGCGAGTGCGAAGTCCGCTTCCCGCGCCTCGTCTTCGGCCGCCGCGACGCCATTCTCGTCCGGTGCCGTCTCGACGCGCTCCGGCCCCATCGTTTCCAAAGCCCAGGAGGTGAGGGTCCAGGGCGCGGGAAGCCAGCCATGGAGCGTCACCTTCTCGGCGACCGATTTCATCGGCTGGTACCCCCGCGACGCCTCTTATTATCTCTCCTCGTTCCTCACGCTCGGCGGCGGCTACCACACCACCGTCGCCACCTCGAAGGTGACCAGGAAGTCGGACGTGCTGCCATGGGTGCAGGTCAATCTCGACAGCAACAGCGCCAACGGAGGGCCCGCCGCGTCTCTCTCGCCCCTCTACGGGTTCGTCGACGGCGGCAGTGGCAGTTCCACGCTCACCTTGCCCGGCGCGGCCGCCATGCCCGCGGTCGCCGGGAAGATCCTGCTCGGCTGGAGCGCTGACCCGAAGGCCGGATCGTCGTCCGGCAATATCTACGCGACGGGCAAACAGGCGATCCGATCCACCGACGGCGCCGCCTCGCCTTCCGGCCATGGCACCGTCCTCACCCTCTATGCGATATGGGGCGACCCACCCAAGCCCTACGATATGGAAATCCACTACCATCGCTCCACCGACACGGTGGACGTGACCGGCAAGGTGGACACCGGCAACGATTCCGATGGCGTCATTTCCGTGTGCATGACCAGCGAGGGCGGTTCGAACGCCTGCGAGAACGATTCGGGCGTCAGGGTCGACAAGATGAAGGTCGACCCTGACGACCGCGGCAGGATCGCCATCACCGGCACGGCCGACAGCCTCACGACCGGTGTGCAGGGCACTTGGGTGCAGGCATTGGTCTGCCCGGCCGGCTCGCCGTTCCCGAATTTCCCCAACTACGGCGAGACCAGCAATCCGGACAATCCGCTGTGTTCGAACATCGAGATGCTCACCGAAAACAGCAACGACGGCAAATTGCACAGCATGGGCATAACCGACAAGCGCAACGGATTCAGGATCGGCGGCCATTTCGATCCTGGTTCCAGGGTTGAAGACCAGGAGTGGACCACTTCCGACAGCGATTTCAAGAACGGTCACGGTCTTTATGACATCTGGATCTATCGTCGTGATCAGCACTTCGAGTACAAGGACAAGCCAATCAAGCTGATTTCCAAATATGGCTATCCCGAACACAGCGAGGAGACGTCCGGCACCGACAACATGTACGTCCAGCTGCATGGCAAGGGCGTGCAGGACTGGAAGATCTCCTACCCGCGGGAGACCTTCATCGCCAAATTCCATATCGGTTCTGAACATCATCTGATCGTGCGTCTGAACGTCGGCGGTATCGCCTCCGATCCAGCCAATCTGGATGGTACGTTGCCTTGGCTCAAGGCGACTTTCGACGCGAATGCGGCTCACAACGGTTCCGGCACCCCGCCTGGCGAGCTCAGGGCGCTGATCGACTACGACGAGAAGAACGGGCTGATCACGCTGCCTGGCCAGGGCGATATGCAACTGACGCAACTCGACAAGTTCGACCTCCTCGGATGGAACAGGGATTCGGGCGCTAAGGGAGCAGGCAAGGACGACAAACGGCCGAAGCATGATGTGGCCAACGACCTGTGGACCGATGCCGACGCTTACTTCGACCAGAGCGGCACCGCCACGGAGACTGACGTCACCCTATATGCCATCTGGTTCAGGCGGGGTTCCGTCCTTCCCTTCACCGGCAGGTCGCCGCGGATGCTGGTGCTGCTGGCGGCGTTGCTTGGCATCTCACTGATGGTGCTTGCCGTCACGCATGTGCTGCGCGATCGCTTCACCAAGAGCCGCTGAATTTATGGCGAGTCCTGTGTGCTTCGGACGTTCTGAATGGTTTGGCTTTCCGGCCGCGTAATGTCAGGTGTACAGGTTGTTCGAATGGCGCAAGCTCTTTCGTGGTCGGGCTGGTTGCGATAATCTAGAGACATGAGTGAAAACAACAGCAACGAACTCCGCATCGCCGTCGTCGGCGCCGGCCCTGCGGGAGTCTATTCATCCGACATCTTCCTGCGCGAGCTGAAGAAGAAGGCCGCCGACCTCGGGCTGCCCGACCATGCGCGTATCGACCTGTTCGAGAAGCTGCCGGTGCCGTTCGGCCTGGTGCGCTACGGCGTCGCCCCCGACCACCCGGCCATCAAGTACATCGCTGACGCGCTCGAAAAAACGCTCGACAATCCCGATATCCACCTATACTGCGACGTGGAATTTGGCCGCGATTTGACGCTTGACGACCTGATGCCGCGCTACGACGCGGTGCTCTTCGCCACGGGTGCGGTGGCCGACCGGCCGCTGACCATCCCCGGAGCCGACCTCGACGGCGTGCACGGTGCCGCGCGGTTTGTGGAGTGGTACGACGGCTATCCGACCGGCGCTCGCACTTGGCCGCTGGATGCGCAGAAAGTCGCGGTCATCGGCGGCGGTAACGTGGCGATGGACGTTTCGCGCGAACTGATGCGCCGCGCCGATGACTTGAAGGCCCGCACCGATATCCCCGACAATGTCTACGAAGGCATCAAGGGCAACGCGGCCCGCGAGTTGCACCTCTTTATCCGCCGAGGCGTCGCGCAGGCCAAGTTCAGCGTGCAGGAGCTGCGCGAGCTCGAGAAGCTGCCGGGCGTACAGATCATCATCAACGAGGACGACTTCGACCTCGACGAGGCCACCATCGAGCAGGCCGGCAAGGACAAGCTCACCCGCCAGATGGTCGAAGAACTCTACGCCATCCGCGATATGGCCGAGGATATGCAAGACGACGGCGGCGTCGATTTCGAAGGCAACCCCGCTACCAAGAAGTATTACATGCACTTCAACTCCGCGCCTACCGAGGTTCTGGGCGAGGGCGGCAAGGTGGTCGGCCTGCACGTCGAGCACACCGAGACCGGCGCGGACGGCGTGATGCGCCACACCGGCGAATTCACCGACTATCCGGTTGAGGCTGTCTATCACGCCATCGGCTACAAGCCGGCGAGCGTGCCGGGCGTGGCCTACGACGAGCAGCGCAGCGTGCTGGCCAACGAAGACGGCCGCATCCTCGCCGAGCCCGCGTTCACGGCCGAAACCGGCAAGAGCACCGTTCGCCCGCGCCTTTACGCCACGGGCTGGGCCAAGCGTGGGCCGGTCGGGCTCATCGGTTCCACCAAGTCCGACGCGTTGCTGATCGTCGGCAACATGCTCGAAGACCTCTCCAAGGTCGAAGACGCCGACGGGGCCGGCAAAGGCTGCATCGCCGCCGACCGCGACCCCGAGTCCATCGACCGCCTGCTCGCCTCGCGTGGCGTCAAGCCCATCGACTTCGCCGGCTGGAAGAAGGTCGACACCTACGAGCGTGCCGAGGGTGCGAAGGAAGGCCGCGAGCACAAGAAGGTCATCGACCCCGAACAGCTGCGTGCGCTCGCGTTGGGCTGAGCGCGGCGACTACTCACCGGCGAAGGGCGGCTGCAGCACTAGTGTGCTGAGGTTGCGGGCTATTCGCTGATCGTATCGGCGTCAGGTTTCCACGTGAAGCTTGGCGCCGTTCGCGTGCTCGCTCCTATATGGAGAAATGATGGATGCGATGAAAATCAGCATTTTACCCATGTTTTCGTGAGTTTGCTCGCATGTTCGATTGAACATGCGATGAAAATCAGCATTTCGGTGCCGTTTTCTTGATTTTCATCGCAGCTTCGAAATTGTGAATGCTGCGCGAATCAGCACGCGTTCAGCGAAAATACAGGCTGATTCGTTAGGCTTTGGTGTATGGGCGGCAAGATTAAAGTACACGGCCACTTGAACGGTCTTAAAACCACATTGCTTTTCGCGGTGATGTGGGCCATCATCATGCTTATTTGGTGGCTTACCGGTGCCAGCCGTGACACGCTCATTTATTACATTTTCATCGGGCTGGCTTCGACCTTCATCTCCTATTGGTTCTCCGACCGCATATCCATTGCTTCGATGGGCGCACAGCAGGTCTCGGAGCAGCAGGCGCCCGAGCTTTACCGCATTGTGCGCGAACTTTCCGCACGCGCCGGCAAGCCGATGCCGCGCATTTACATCGCGCCGACCATGAGCCCGAACGCGTTCGCCACCGGCCGAAACGAGCGTCATGCCGCCGTATGTTGCACGCAGGGCATTCTACAGATTCTGAACGAGCGAGAGTTGCGCGGTGTACTCGGCCACGAGCTGATGCACGTCTATAACCACGACATCCTCACCTCCGCCGTGGCCAGTGCGATGGCGACGGTAATCACGTATCTGGGTTACATGCTGATGTTCTTCGGCGGCGGGCGAGATAACGACGACCGCGATTCCGGGATTTTCGGGCTGCTTGGCGTGGCGCTTAGCTCAATTCTCGCGCCCATCGGAGCTTCGCTCATCCAGCTGGCGATTTCCCGAACCCGCGAATACGACGCGGATGAAGACGGCAGCAAACTCACCGGCGACCCGGCAGCGCTTGCCTCGGCCCTCAATAAGATCACGTCCGGAGCGGCCGCCAACCCGATGCCGCAGACCGCCGGCACCCAGTCCGCCGCCGCGATGATGATTGCCAACCCCTTCTCCGACGAGGGCTTCAGCCGTCTCTTCTCCACGCATCCACCGACCCAGGATCGTATCAATCGCCTGATGCAGATGGCTCAGGAAATGCAGGGTGTAGGTGCCGGGCCACGGGGCGACCGGCTGGGTTCAGAGGGCCCGGCGCAGGTCGCTTATTAAACGCGTCGCTCGTCGTTGCCAATCGGTACTCGAAGTCATCGATGAGTCTTATGGCGCGTGCCTTCGCGCCTGTGTGCTAAACTTTCCTTTTGTATGTGCTTGTGAACGCAGGTACATTACTGCGGATGTAGTTCATCGGTAGAATGGAAGCTTCCCAAGCTTCAGAGGCGGGTTCGACTCCCGTCATCCGCTCTTTCAATTCCTTGATTTTCGACGTTTCCAAGCCCTTTATCGCCTCTATGCTCAGCCGATGCAACTCCGAAGCAGCAACCAAAAGTTTCAGCCTCCACTGGCGTTGTCTATGTGGTTGCGGTTTTGTATCTCTGAGACATGCGGAATGGGCCGATTCCCTAACGTGATGGGCCAGAGGGAGTCTTTCGTATTTCCTCGTAATCAGTTCTGCAGTTCCGCCAGATTCACCGTGTGCGTCTCGCCGCGATAACTGATGCGCAGTTCGTCGCCGGCCAAAATAGCGCCGGGCAGGGCAATCGACCCGTCGTCGTTCACGCTTTCCAACTCACGGTCGCCGAGATAGGCGGAGACGAACACATAGTGTCCGGGTTCGATGATGCGCATCTGCATGGGAATGCGCGTTTTGGGGTAGAGCAGATTGGTGTTCGGCTCAGGGGCGGCCAGTTCCAGCGCGAATCCCTCGGCGCCGATCAGACCGGTGAGCCCGACGTCGGTTCGGTAGAACAGGGATCGCTGCGGCGAACCCAGCATGGCTACCGGGTTCGTGGTGGGTCTGTCGATAGTTTCTTCGCTTCGGTTGCCTGATTCGTGGGTTGAATGGGGATCTGCGGCTTGGATATTGTCGTTCGCGCCAGAGTCGGCTTGACCTGCTGTGTCTGAATTTTGTATTTCGGAAAGATGATTTCCGCCGTTATCGCTCTCACTCCAGCCGGACTCGAAGGAACCGTCAGCTGCGTGCTGTGCTGCCGTCTCGGCAAACCCGCCGATTAGGTTGATATTGGCAGTGGCGAGTTCCTGCCCGAAGTCCGGCATCGCGAAGCCGCCCTCGGCCAGATGCAAGGCCCGCCCAGAATCGACGACGTGGACGCGGATGTGCCACGGCATCAGCGGCACGATGAAATTACGGATCGTGACGTCGCTCCACGGCTCCCAGCGCGAATAGACGTAATCGCCGTGCACCGCGTAATCGGCGTAACCAAAGGCCGTGCGCCAATGATATTCCGACTCGGAAACCGCCAAAGTATTGTCGCATGCCATCTGCTTGAGCACGGTCGCGGCTTTCGGCGTCGAGAAGCCGAAGGTCGTGGAATAGACGTACTTCTCGTATTTCGCGTCGGTGTGGTTGTGCTCCGGGGCGTGCTGGCCAGCGGTGAACGCCTGCACCTCCAAGCCCGTGCGGCTGTGTGCCACCAACATGCGCGGCTCGGGTTGCAGCAGCAGCGGTTCGAATTTGAAATCGTCGCTTTCGCGTGTGGTCCAGAAGGGAGCGGACTCGGGGATACAAAGGAAAATAAAGGTTTTCAAGGCCCAGTAGGCGGACGCCGGACCGTTGTAGCCCTCGGCCATATTCATATTCGGATAGGCGTAACCGATGGGAATCAGTCCGTCGGATTGGAAAATGTTCTGCCTGAACCACCAACGCAGGTTGCCCAGCAGTAGATGCTTGACGTCGCCGAGCGACCATCCGGTCGGCAGATCGATTCCGGCGAAGGCCGCCGCGCCCCAGAACGCGGCCTGAGCGAACCGGTAGTCGAGGCTGCGTCCGAACGGCAGGCAGGCGCCGTCGGCGGCGAACCAGTTGGCGTAGCTGGGCACGAACGCGGTCGCGCGTTGCCGAAGCAATGTATAGCGTTTCGCTTCAGCGGCGCTGGGTTTGCAGATACCGGCATCGCAAGAAGTTGTCGTATCGAAAGTCTTGTTGCTTGTCCGGCCGGCGGTTTTTACGGAAATGTTATCGGCACTATTCTCGTCGAGAATGTCGTTGTCGGTGTCGGCATTCACTTCTGCAGATTTGGCGGTCCCGAATTTCCGGGAATCGCAGGTGGTACGTCCGCCGCACTCACTGCAATGATTGCGATTGTGCCAGTCGCGTTCGGCAAGTCCCGCGTTCATCAGCGTAAAGAACTGATAGGCGAACGGGATATAGTTGTCGATCTGGTCAACGTACCCGTCAAACGACCATCCGTGATCGAGATAGTGCGAGGCGGTGATGTCGAAATCGGCTGCTATCTTCGCGTCGTATTCGGTGTGCCCCGTGTGTACGAACCATGTGTTGACCATCTGCCGGAACCAGAGCCAGTTGGTTTTCGGCAGCTCGTGATGGTTGATCTGGTCGAGCCAGGTGAGGATGTTGGCTTGTTGCGCGGCACTCAGATGGTCCCAGAAATCCTGTCGCGTCTCGAAGAGGAAGGCCGTGATCGCACCCATTTCCACGAAAAGCTGGTCGTAATCGTCCAGCGGATTGCCCCAGAAATCGGGGTCGTCGGGGGTGGTGCCATGCACGATGCCGGCGCACGAAAGCTGCCACCAGCGCGGGAATCGAGCGATATTGCCCCGGTTGGCGAACAGCGGTCCGAGTCCCCAGAGCAACCGGCAGAAGCCCTCGATGGAAGTGCGGTCCTGGCTGTAGACGGCCCCGCTGTCGCTCATGCGGAATCGCCCGTATCTGCCTCCGCTTTCCACCAGTCGCATGGCCGGCGCGAGGATATCGACCAGCGCTTCAACGCAATCCGCCTTGGTACGCAGTGGGTTTGTGGCAACATCTTCATTGAATGGCTTCGTTTTCATGGTGCTTCTTTCCGCAGTATGCCTACCATGGTCTGTCGTTCGTCGGGCATCGCGCAAGCCGGTGGCGTGCGCTGCGGGATTTTATCGAGGACGAGCCAATGATTTGAACGCCGTTTTATTTTCAGAAAGCATGGCAAATTCTGGCAACAATGCGCCTTGGTGCCGTCGTCGAGCCGCGGCTATAAGCCTGACGATTTCCCGATATCCGGGTGCTCGCCATCTCGTTATTCACGTGTTCAAGCGCATTCCCTCATTACTCGTGCGCGATCGAAGCTAGCGAAGGGTTGACTTTGCCGGTGCTGGCGCGTACGACATACGAGGATTCCAGCATGATCGGCCTGCGGTCGTTGGTTTGCTTGACGTGGTGGATCAGGCTCAGCACCTCCGTGACCGCTTTCGTGCCCAGTTCCTTTCGAGGCAGACGGACTGTCGAAAGCGCGGGGGAGACCAGCGAGCTGAATTGCACGTCGTCGATGCCGACCACCGAAACTTGGCCGGGAACGTCGATGTTGCGCGAATGCAGGGCCGCGATGAATCCGATGGCCATGATGTCGTTATAGGCGATGACGGTGTCGGTCGGGTTGTTCAAAAACACTTCTCCCGTGCGGAATCCGCCGCTGAAAGTCGGCGCGTTCGAAGGGATGCGGCGCAGTTTCAGATGGTGGCGTGAGCAGATCGACGAAAGCGTGCGCCAACGTACTCCGTCCTGCCATGAGGATTCCGGGCCGCTCAGGTACGTGAAATTGCGGTGGCCCAGGGTTGCGAGGTGCTCGACGGCTTGCCCCAGTCCGGTCTGCACGTCGCCGATCACCGATTGGATGCCGCGGATGGAGCGGTTCAGCGTCACCAGCGGTTTGGTCTGGGCGAGTTTGCGTATGCCGGCGTCGGAGAGGCGGGACGAGGCGAGGATCAGCCCGTCGATATGTTGGATGGCGGTATGGATGGAAGTGCGCTCGATGACCGCGTTTTCCTCGGAATCCAGCACCAAAAGCCCAAAGCCGTTGGAAAGGCATTCGTGTTGGGCCGCACGTGTGTATTCGGCGAAAACCGGGTTGCTCAGGTCTGCCACCACGATGCCGAGCATGCCGTTCAGGTGGTCGTCGTTGGTATGCGCCCTGATGGCCGTGGCCCGATAGCCGATGCGGTCGGCGATGTCGTAGATTCGCTGGGCCGTGGCCTCGTTGACCCGTCCTGGACGTGCGAAAGCCCTGGAAACCGTTGAAGGGGCGACACCGGCGGCCTTGGCCACATCGCGGATGGTGATGTTCGGTTTTGGCGCGTTTGGTTTGTCGGGATTGCCGTTGTCCTGCCGTTGGCTGTTATCGGTTATGTTCATTGTGCTCCTTTGCTCGGTCAAGTATAACCCGCGTTTGGCAAGTAATGGCAACAGAGCGCACCGCCAATACGTCTCCCGTAGACTGAGGAGTCGATAAAAGGGTGTTCAGCATCGTGGCGGACTTCTGGTTTGCAGCGGATTAAAGGATGGTGCCTATGGTTGGCCAAACAGATACATCAGAAACGGTTCTGTCTCCGGATCGTTTGTTGCCGGCGGAAGGCTTGCCGCTGCGCGTTGCTCGCGAACTGTACGAGTCCGTGGAGGATCTGCCCATCATTTCCCCGCATGGCCATATTCCGATCGAATGGTTCGCCGAGGACAAGCACTTCGCCAATCCCACCGACCTGTTCATCACCCCGGACCACTACGTGACGCGGGTCTTGCACGGTCAGGGTGTGCCTTTGAGCCGGTTGGGCGTGGGCCAGTCCGAGTTCACCGATCGGCAGGCACGCGACGCCTTTCTCACCTTTGGCAAGTATTGGGACGCCTTTGCCGGCACCCCTATGCGCTATTGGTTCGAGGATTCGTTGGCGAGGGTGTTCGGCATCGATAAGAAGTTCGGCAGCGAGACCGCCGGGGCGATTTACGACGAGCTTGACGAAATGCTCAAGGCCCCGGAATTCAGCACGCGCTCGCTCGCCAATCGTTTCAATATGGACTTCGTTTCCACTACTGACGACCCGGTGAGGGATTTGGGGCTTCATGATAAGGTCAACGCCGACCCCGATTTCAAACCGTTCGTTTCTCCGGCGTTCCGTCCGGACAAGTATCTTGAGCCGGCTCGTTCCGATTGGCCGCGATTGGTGGACGCTTTGGGACGCAGCGCCGGAATCGACGCTTCCACCTATGAGGGATTCACCGAGGCGATGCGTCACAGAAGGCGGTATTTCAAGGATCACGGTGGGGTCTTAAGCGACCATTCCCATGCCGACTTGCGCTCGGAACGTCTTTCCGACAAGGAAGCACAACGGCTGTTCGGCGAGGCCTACGCGGGGCATATCGAAGCCGGAGACGCCGCCCGTCTGCGCTCGCATCTGTTCAACGACCAGGCCATGCTCGCGCAGGAAGACGGACTGGTGATGACCGTGCATCCGGCCATCGCCCGCAACTACGATGCCAAGGCTTTCGCCAGTTACGGCGCGGATGTCGGCGGCGATATCCCGGTTCGGGCCGAGTTCGTCGAAGCGCTGCGCCCGCTGTTGAACGAGTACGGCGACAATGCCGATTTCCATTTCGTCGCCTTCACCGATGACGAGACCGTTTATTCCCGTGAATTGGCGCCGCTTGCAGGCTTCTACCCGTCGTTCTATATCGGGGCGCCGTGGTGGTTCATCGACGCGCCGGATTCGATTTCGCGCTATTTCCATGCCGTCGTTCCGTATGCCGGATTTACGAAGCTTTCCGGGTTCATCGACGACACCCGCGCGATCTGCTCGATTCCTTCTCGCCACGACATGAACCGCAGGGTCACCGCAAGTTTTGTTTCCTCTCTGGTCTGTGACCGCCGCATCTCCATGGACGAAGGGCTTGCAATCATGCACGATCAAGTATCCACCCAGCCAAAGCGAGTGTTCAAGATCGGGAGCTGAGCAGTAAGTCGAGCAACACCAAACAGCGTAATGCGTGACTGCGCATCAAGAAAAGGGGCAGCAATGAAACCAGATAGCGTTTCCATTCCTCAAATCAGCCGTGAACAGAACGGTCGTCCGGCCGCGCCGGAAAAGATCATTCACCTGGGGATAGGCAATTTCACGCGTGCGCACCAGGCAATCTATACCGAACATGCGCCGGATGCCGCTGCATGGGGCATCGCCGGTTTCACCGGTCGCGGGCCGCGGATGTCCGACTTGCTTGAGGCCCAGGAGTGCGTATACACCTTGATTACTTCCGGAAGGCGTGGCGACCAATTCGAGGTCATCTCCTCGATTTCCTCCATGCACAGCGGCTCGGACACGGCGGCGTTGCGCGCCCGGTTCACCGATTCGGATATTGCCATCGTCACTTCCACGGTCACCGAGGCGGGGTATAAACGTACCCACACTGGCGATTTGGATATCGCTGATCCCGATGTCGCGGCGGATCTGCGGGCGTTGAAAGCCGACCCGCTGGCAGACGGGCTCAAAACCGTGCCGGTGCGCATGGTCGCAGGCTTCCTGGCTCGCAGGTGTGCGGCGGCCGGCCCGATCACGGTATTGCCTTGCGATAACCTGGCAGGCAATGGTGCCGCGTTCCGCAAAGTCGTCGAACAGGCCATTGCGGAGGTCGATCCGTCATTGCTTGACTGGACGCGTTTGAACGTCTCATGGGCGACCTCGATGGTCGACCGCATCACCCCTGCCACGACGCCTGGTGACATCGAACTGGTCGAACGCGTGAAGGGCTGGCACGATGCGGCACCGGTACGTACCGAGCCGTTCCGTGAATGGGTGATTGCCGGGGATTTCCCGGCCGGACGGCCGGCCTGGGACGAAGCGGGCGCCGTCATCACCGACGACGTCACGCCGTATGAGGAACGCAAGCTGTGGATGCTCAACGGTTCTCATTCGACCTTGGCCTATTGCGGCTCGCTGTTTGGCTATGAGACAGTCGCCGATGCCGTCGCGGATCCGACTCTGCGCTCCTGGATCAACGAGTGGTGGGATTTGGCCGGGCAGTATATCAGCGTGCCCACCGCCGAATATCGCAAGCAATTGCTCGAACGTTTCGAGAACCCGAACATCCGTCATTTGTTGATGCAGATTGCCTCCGATGGAAGCGAGAAGCTGCCGGTTCGCATTGTCCCTGCGGCCCGAAAGGCACTGAAGGACGGGAATTCGATCGTGCCCGCCGCCCGTGCCATCGCGGCGTGGATATTGTTCCTCACGCGTTTCAGCGACCGTCTGGCCGACGTCAATAAAAGCAAGGTCGTTGCATGCGCGAAGGCCTGCAAGACCGCGGACGGCGGCATCGATAAGAGAGGCGTGAAATATGTGGTCTCCTATCTCGATCGCGCTCTCGGTGCCTCCTCATTGTTCGTCGATGAGGTGGTCAACCAGTTGAGCGAGGTGAGCAAGGTCGCAGCGGTTCGTTAGGCTTCGCGATTTGGCTGGGTGGGTGATGACCGGTTCATCGGAATCGGCGTAAACGTTTAGGCTGCCAAAATTTAATAATGTAATACATAACAACGCGTGGCTACGGACGCCGCAAGTTGTGCAATAGAAAGGAATCGATATGGCTATTGAAAAGGCCGAGGTATTCGTGACGAGCCCGGGGCGTAATTTCGTCGTCCTCAAACTCACCACGACCGACGGAATTGTAGGTCTCGGCGATGCGACGCTCAACGGGCGCGAACTCGTTGCCGCGGAGTACCTGAAGACCATCGTTCCTGCCCTGATCGGCAAGAACGAGGACAACATCGAGGACATGTGGCAGTACCTCTACAAGGGCGCCTACTGGAAGCGCGGACCGGTGACCATGGCCGCCATCTCCGCCGTCGACGTCGCTCTTTGGGACATCAAGGGCAAGAAGCTCGGGGTGCCGGTCTACGACCTCTTAGGCGGGGCCTCCCGCAAGGGTATCCTCACCTATGCGCACGCCTCCGGCACCGACCTGCCGAGCCTGTTCGACTCCATCGACATGTATCGCGACATGGGCTTCAAGGCCACGCGCATCCAGTACGCGCTGCCCGGCATCCCCTCGACCTACGGCGTGGCGGCCTCGGCCAACGCGCAGACCGGCAATGGCGAGAAGGGCATGCGCTACGACTACGAGCCCGCCCGCCGCACCAGCGTGCCGGTCGAGGAGGTGTGGGACGCCCGCACGTACCTCAACACCATCCCCGGCGTCTTCGAGGAGGTGCGCAACAAGTACGGCAAGGACCTGATCCTGCTGCACGACTCGCACCATCGACTGCGTCCGATCGAGGCCGCCCGCTTCGGCAAGCTCCTCGAGCCCTACGACCTCTTCTGGATGGAGGACACCACCCCCGCCGAGGAGAACCAGCAGTTCCTGCGCATCGTGCGCGAGCACACCACCACCCCGATCGCCATCGGCGAGATCATCAACTCCTGGACCGACTACATCACTCTGATCGAGGAGCAGCTCATCGACTACGTGCGTTCGGCGGTCACCCACACCGGCGGCCTCACGCACATGAAGAAGCTCATGGCCTTCGCCGAGCTCTTCGGCGTGAAGTCCGGCTTCCATGGCCCCACCGACGTCTCGCCCGTGGGCATGGCGGCGAACCTGCACTTGGACCTCGCGATCCCGAACTTCGGCATCCAGGAGTACATGAAGCACAGCGACGAGACCCTCGAGGTCTTCCACACGTCGTACACCTTCAAGGACGGCTACCTGCATCCGGGCGACAAGCCGGGCCTCGGCGTCGACTTCGACGAGAAGCTCGCGGCCAAGTATCCCTACCAGCCGGCTCCGCTGCCGGTCGATCGCCTCCTTGACGGCACCATGCACGAGTGGTGATTTCTGCGCGTACCGACGTGCTCTGACCGGCATGTACATTGTTCGACACGCTCCGGGCCGAACCGTGAAGCAGACAGCCCAGTGGGCTGTCTGTAGGTTCGGTGAGCGCGATGTATCGAGCGCGAAGGCAAAATCTTTGATTTTGCAGGCCGAGTCTTTACGGTCGAACAACGCACATGCCGGTCAGAGCGCTCTACGTTGAGTGGGTTTGGTAAGCGAATATGATGAGGCGCCGCCTCCCTCTGGATGGGGAGCCGGCGTTTCGTGCTGTCAGCGGCTAGAAAATGCGCTCGTCGTGGTCGTCGGCGGGGTGCGGGGTGTAGGTGATCTTGAAATCATCGTCGGCCGGGGCGACGCTGACGTTGATCGGCGAATCCGAGAGGTGGAAGGTCACGGTGCCGTAGGCGGGGACGGTGACGTGACGCCAAGCTGCGCCTTCGCCGGCGAAGGTGAGGGCCGCTTCGATCGGTTTTTCGGTCGGGTTGTAGAGGAACCCGGCGAAGCCGCGACCGCCTGGCTCGATGAACGCGACGGAACCCAGCCCGCCGTGCCGTCCGTCGCCGGTGTGGCTGGTCGAAGCCACGCGCCGCGAGCCCGGCCGCACGTCCTGCCCGAAGTTACGCAACATGAAGTACTCGAGGTTGCGCTTGACCTTGCCGGTCTTCGAATCGATGGTGATGACCCCGCGACGGCCGCGCGTCTTGGCGTAGCTCGGGAATCCCTGCTCGTCCAGCGCGATGTTCCACAGATTGATCAGCCCGACATTGTTGCGCACCAGGCCGGTGCCGATCTCGCCGAACATCACGTGGCTGGCCTCGTCCGCCGTCTCGTCGAGCATGCAGCGGCGCTCGCTCATGCAGGCCTTCCAGCCCGGGAACTGGCGGGTGCCGTTGAGCACCCACTTGGGCAGGCCGGAGTAGGTGTGGAAGGCGACGCCGGCGAAGCATTGGGCCTGGGCCGGGGTCATGTAGTCGCTCACCGGGCGCTGGAAGAAGCGCAGCCCGTCGTCGCCGAAGTAGATCTCGACGTCCGGGAACGTCTCGTCCAGGCAGGGACGCAGGTATTCGCTGCCCCACTTCGTCAGTTCCTCCGGCGTCCAGATGGACATGGGCCATTGCGGGGAGTTGCTCGGCTCGTTCTGCATGGTCACCGAGGCGATGGGAATGCCGTAGCTGGCGTAGGCGGCGATGAATTTGACGAAATACTGCGCGTAGACGTAATCGATGGTGTCTTGCCTGCGGTAGCCGTTGCCGCAGAACTCCCCGAGACGCAGCCTGCCGTCGCCTTCGAACTTGCGGTTGGTCTTCATCCAGGCTGGTGGGCTCCACGGCGAGGCCATTACCTTGACGGCCGGGTTGATGGCCATGATCTCCTGTAGCACCGGGATGACGTTTTTCAGGTCCTTGGTGGCGTCCGCAGCGCCGGGTTCGCCAGAACCGATAGAGAAGTAGTCGAGGTTGCCGTCGGTCCCGACGCCTTCCGGGAGATCGTCATAGCTGTAATACTTTTGGCTGGAGAAATCGCAGGAGCCGATGGAGATGCGCACCGACGAAAAACCGCCTTGAGACGGGCTGAACATCTCCTCGAGAATGGCGTGGCGCTGTTCGGCGTTCATGCTGTGCATCAAAAGAGAGGCGCTGGAATCGGTGATGGCCGCGCCCGCGCCTTCCCACATCTGGTATTGGCGCGTCGGGTCGACGACCACGGTGGTGGCGTCGCCGGGTTCGCTAGTGGGTCTGCGCATTATAAGCGGTTCTCGCCGTTGCGTTAGGTCACCGCTTGTCGCGGTCCAATACTCATATGGCCATGGATTGCCGATTTTGTTTGTCGTGTTCACTGGATGCCTTGCTTTCGTATTATTGCATGCCGTTTATGCTCATTAGTCTAAACGTCTTTGACTTTGGCAAAGAATCTCTTTGCGGTCTCTTGCCTTCCGATTCGTGAACACCATGCCGCATTTGACTCTCATTGCGTGTTTCAGCGTAGAAAGCAGCATATTGCAAAAGGTGGCAACAGACCTTTGCCGATTTCATGTCTACTTATAGTGAAGGTATCAGGCGGAGATAATAACACAAGGGTTGTTATGCACCTGAAATAGTAACGAAGCTATAAAGGAGAAAAATGAGAGTGAAGAATGCATTTCGTGCAGTGTCTGTTTCGCTTGCAGTTGGATTGTTGCTTTCTGGATGTGGTTCTGCCCAAAAGGCAAGTTCGACTACGCAGATTACCGTTTGGTCGTGGCCTCCGATCATTAAGCAGATGGTCGGACCCTTCGAAAAAGCGAATCCGAATATCAAAGTTAAACTGCAGAATGTCGGCACAAATACGAAGGAATACACGGCTATTAATAATGCGCTTCAAGCGGGTTCCGGAGCGCCTGACGTGGCAGGAATTGAATATTATGCCTTGCCGGAATATGCATTGCGTGGGGCGCTTTCGAATTTGAAGCAATTCGGTGCTGATAAATTCCATGCCGATTATACGACTGGTTCATGGAACCAGGTAAGTTTCAATGATGGCGTGTGGGGTATGCCTTGCGACGGTGCTCCGCTGCTTTATATGTATAACAAAGAAGTCTATGATAAGGCCGGTGTGACAGAGGCTCCAAAGACCTGGGAGGAGTTCTACCAAGCCGCTAAGAAGCTTAAGGCTGCGGGTTCATATATCCTCAGCGATGGCGGAGACGGGGGAATGTATGATTCTCTTCTTTGGCAGGCAGGTGCCAAACCCTACAGCATCTCTAAAGACGGAAAGAAACTGAGCATCGATCTGACAAAAGATTCGAAGGCGCAAAAGGTACTTAATTACTGGCAGCGTATGCTCGATGAACAATTGCTTGACACCAAGACAAAAGCATGGTCCGACGAGTGGACGAGAAGTTTCGGTGACGGCAGTGTCGCCAGTGCCATTCAAGGTTCTTGGATGATGGGAACCATCGCTTCGAATCCGCAGGCGAAAGGCAAGTGGAGGATTGCTGAAGTCCCTCAGTGGAACGAGGGCGATCACATCAACTCTGAAAATGGCGGTACAAGCTATGCCGTTCTCAAGTCCAGCAAACATCAGGAAGCCGCATGGAAATTCGTTGAATTCGTCTCTCACAGCAAGCAGGCTCAACATGTCGAATTGATCAGCGATCAGAATCATACCCCGACCCTGAACCCTCTGCTTAAGAGCGAAAAATACATCAAGGAAGGTTACCCCGCGCTTAAGGGTGTGTTCGGCGATCAGAACATTCCTGAAGAGATAGCCAAAGCGTCTTCGCATGTCGTGCGAGGATATCAGAACCTGCCATATGAAGTGTATGCTCGCAGCGTCTTCCCTGATACCGCAGGTGCCGCTTATACCGGTACCGAAACCCTGGCCAAGGGCATTGGGCAATGGCAGGATCAGCTGGTGAAGTACGGAGTGAAGCAGGGGTTCTCGGTAAACGGAAAGTAGCTTCGTTTTTGGTGTGACGTTGTCTGTGTACCTATTTGGCCAGTCATACTGTACGGGAGGATTTTCATGACTGATTATATTGGTTTGATGCCTGACGCTTTGATGACCCCTGATGGCAAGAGGGTGGGAACGACGGCACAATGGCCCAGACAACGTCAGCTACTGCTCGATTTGCTTTCGCGTTGTTTCTATGGGACGATGCCTGAGCCTCCGAAGGAGATTCACGAAGGCACGGTTCCTGTGCCTGCGGCGATGCGCGCTGCGTTGCTTTCATGCTCGGAGAGTACCGATGCGAGTTGCTTTCATCTGACCATGGGGCCGGATGATATGGTTCGCATCGATGTGGTAGTAGCTTATGACAAGGCTGCAGGTGCCAAGCCCGTTCCGGTTTTGGTTCCCTGTCCGTCAAGTCTGTTTTCTCTGCAGTCGTCAAGTGTGGACGACCTGAAAGTTTTGGTTGAAGGGGTCTTGCGCGTCGGTGCCTGCTTCGTTGGAGTGTGTACGGATATATCTGCGCCGGATGATTCTTCGAAATTCGACAGTTGTATTCTACGACGTGCCTATCCGGACTGTTCCTGG
Organism: Bifidobacterium sp. ESL0800; assembly: GCF_029395355.1. Taxonomy (NCBI): domain Bacteria; kingdom Bacillati; phylum Actinomycetota; class Actinomycetes; order Bifidobacteriales; family Bifidobacteriaceae; genus Bifidobacterium; species Bifidobacterium sp. ESL0800. Next base: position 1,533,963 of record NZ_CP113913.1, on the reverse strand, counting down.
CGCATGCTGGCCATGTGGGCATGGCAGATAAGCCGTGTCATAGACTGGATTTCACGCTATGATCAGTTCGATGTCCGACATCCTGTGGCGTTAGGGCATTCCCGCTATGGCAAGGCCGTGTTATGTGCTGCTGCGTTTGACGATCGCATTGTCGCCGCTGCTCCGTGTGCTTCCGGCATCGGGGGCATGGGTGCGTTACGCTTTGACGGGAATCGTTTTGGGGTCGGTTGCGGCGATAAGCATGAACATATTGAAGATATGTTGTCGCTCCGCAAGTTCCCTCATTGGCTTCTGCCATCAGCTGTCGGATTTGGCAGACGACGCTTTGAAAATGCTGATCAATCATTGATGAAGCGTCTTGGTCCTTGGCTTATGCAACCGGTTTGTGAGGATTCGGATAGGTCGTATCCCTCCGCGTTTGACCCCTCTCAGGTCTTTATCGACGCCAATCTTATAGGTGCGTGTGTTGCTCCAAGACCTCTTTTCCTTGCTGAAGCGCTTGATGATGAGTTCTGCAGTATGTTCGGCACTCAGCTGGCGTGGGAGGCTACCGCAGATGTGTACCGATTCCTCGGTGTCCCTCAGCGGTGTGCCATCCACTACCGGGAGGGCGGCCATGCGCTGACTGAACGAGATTTGGCGACTTCGTTGTGCTTTATGTTGAATCGACATGACGGGAATTCTGCTTCTGATTGGCATGATGCTGTCAGGGGCAACTGTCTGTCATGATTTTATTTTAAGAAAATACCCTTTTAAGTGGTGAGGAAAGATGATGCCTAAGACGGCAGTATTAGAGGTCCCAACCAACAAGCACCACGCCGATTGGCGTGGATGGAAGTTTTTGTGGCCGTTTGTGTTGGTGTTCCTGTTTGTGTTCATTATACCGATTATCTATGCGATTTACCTGTCGTTCTTTGAAGCGAAGATGATTGGCGGCACGGTATTCATAGGTTTTTCGAATTATATCCAGTTGTTCCACGATGGGCAGTTTTGGAGTGCGGTCTGGCGAGTGGTCAGATTCACTGCCGTTCAGGTTCCAATCATGCTGTTTTTGGCGGCGTTGCTTGCCTTGGCTCTTGATTCGTTGAAGCTTCATGGGATGAAGTTCTTCCGCATATCGACATTCTTGCCATATGCGGTTCCGGCTGTGGTCTCCACAATGGTCTGGGGATTTATGTACGGTGCCAAGTACGGGCTGGTCGGAAGCCTGAATGCATGGATGAACATGCATCTGGATATGTTGTCTCCGAATCTGCTGTTGACTTCAATCGGCAATATCATGACTTGGGAATTCACCGGCTACAACATGCTTATTTTCTATTCCTCGCTTTCTACAATCCCACGCAGCCTTTACGAGGCGGCCGCGATTGACGGTGCGTCGGAATGGTGGATTATCAAGAGCGTCAAACTGCCGGAGCTTCGAGGATCTTTGGCGATTACCGTGATATTCAGCATTATCGGTACGTTCCAGCTCTTCAATGAGCCGAGCATCATGCAAAGCATGGTTCCTGGTAACGTCATCACGACGTATTGGACTCCGAATATGTACGCATACAACCTGAGCTTCAGCGGTAATCAGAGCAACTATGCGGCAGCCTTGGCAATCGTGATGGCAATCATCACTATGGTGTCGGCGTATGCAGTGCAGCTGGGCAGTATGAAGGAGCAGATGAAATGAGCATGGCGGATGAGCGGATCAAATCCGATAAAAGATTGTCGACCAAAGAACTCAGGGCAAGAGAGCGTGAGGCAAAGAAGAAGGAGAAGGCCCGGCAAAAGCTTGTTGCCGAGGACGAGGCAGCTGAGCGCAGGCGTTCGGCCGAACACGGGTTCTCGAATCCAGCGAATCCGAAGCGGAGCCTGTTGCTGACTTTGGTGTGCGGCATTTTCGCCGTATACTGTCTTTTCCCGTTTTTGTATTTGATTATCAATGCGACGAAAACCCAGGGAGATTTTACTTCAACGTTCGGTTTGGGGTTTGGTCATACGTTTGCGTTGTGGGACAATCTCAGGGAGGTGTTCACTTATCAGGATGGTATCTTCGCGCGCTGGCTTCTCAATACTGTGATGTATGTGATAGTCGGTGCTGGCGGAGCCACACTGTTGGCGATTATGGGTGGATACGCGTTGGCAAAGTTCCGTTTCCCGGGCAGAAAAGCCGTGTTCGCGGTTATCATCGGTTCAATCAGCGTGCCTGGTATTGCGTTGGCCGTTCCTCAGTTTCTGTTATTTGCGAAGCTTAGCCTCACTAATACGCCATGGGCAATGCTCATACCAAGCCTGATCAGTCCGTTTGGTCTGTATCTTATGTGGATTTTCTCGGAACAGGCCGTACCGACCGAGCTGTTGGAAGCGGCACGCGTGGATGGCGCGGGTGAGGCTCGTACGTTCTTCACTATCGCGTTGCCTCTGTTGGCGCCAGGTATCGTCACTACGGCTTTGTTTACCATCGTGGCGACATGGAATAACTATTTCCTTCCTTTGATTATGCTGAAGGATTCTAATTGGTACCCATTGACTATCGGGCTCAATCAATGGAAGGACCAGGCTTCGACGGCAGGAGGTCACGCCATCCAGAATCTGGTGATTACCGGGAGTTTGGTCACCATCATTCCGTTGGTGGTTGCATTCCTGCTTTTGCAGAAATATTGGCAATCCGGTCTGGCCGCCGGTGCTGTTAAGGAATAGCGCAAGTAGCGTGGGTTCGAAGCCCACGCTGCTTTAATGTTGTTGAAATGGCCATAATGGGAATGCGGAATTCGTTGATAAACAGATCAAGTTTGTTGAGGTAAAGCCTGACAATGGTATGTCATGTGAATAGCGGTTGGATTTGGACGGCCAGCACGGATGTGGCTTGGCAGAAGTCGAAAGCGGTTTTCGCGGATTTCAGAAAGGTTTTCCTTCTTGACGCACTTCCAGCGAGTTGCAAGGTCAGGGTGTGCGCCGATTCACGCTATAAGTTATATGTCAATGGACGGTTCGTTGAAGCTGGTCCGGAAAAAACGGATCTGAATGTTCGCCGGTACGATGAAATCGATATCGCCCCGCGACTGCAGATCGGCAGAAATGTCATCGCCGCGATCGTACTGCATTATCCTCTGGAAGGCCCGGGAAATTACAGTGTAAGTACCACTCCAACACCAGGCTTTTACTTGAAGGGTCGGATTGCCTCCGCAACAGGTACCACGTGCGTTTTGGATACGGATGCCTCATGGCGCTCGCGGATAGAAGTTGGGCGAACCATCGTAAGCGAAAATCCTTTCTTTTCCCCATTGCAGATTATGGAAAGTTGTACCCCCGAGAACGATTCGATGAATTGGCTGTTGGACCGCAGGCAGAATACTGCGGGTTGGGCGCAATCGTATGAATACGCGGAGGATGAATTATCTGCACTTCTGTTGCCGGAAAAGCTCCGGCCCCGCAGGATTCCTTTCCTTTTGGAAATCCTGCAGAAGTTCGTGCAATCAGATCGTTTGCCGTTACGGATTGGGAAAAACACCGAGAAGGAATTCGTTTTTGATGCCGGTGAGCTTATGACAGGGTTTGTCGATCTCGGTATTGCTGGGGGTTCTGGCGCTGAAATCAGCATTTTATATTCTGAAGGATTCGCGAAATCGGTGCCTGAACATCCAAAGACCTTTGAAGAGCGTCCGATAAAAGGTGACAGAACCGATTGCGAGCACGGCGTATTGGCCGGCTATCAGGATTGTTATTATCCGATTGGTGCAGGCTCGCAATCCTGTCCTGAAACATATGAGCCGTTCTGGTTCCGTACCTTCAGATTTGTGCGGATAAAAGTGAAGACAGGCGACAGCCCGGTTGACATATTGAGGTTTGATTACCGATTGACGCAATATCCGCTTGAAGTGCAAACATCCGTTGATACGGGAGTCGGTGTGTTGGGCGACATCTGGGACATGTCTTTGCGTACCCTGCATAGGTGCATGCACGAGACATATGAGGACTGTCCTTTTTATGAGCAATTGCAGTATGTGATGGATACTCGCAGTGAGGCTCTGTATACGTATTCGGTTGCAGCCGATGACAGTCTTGCGCTACAGGCAATTGACGCGTTTTCCCATTCCGTTGGCGACGATGGGTTGCTTAATGCGTGTTGGCCCAGCAGAACGGAAAATGTCATTCCCGGGTTCTCCATATATTACATTGCGCTTTTATATGATCATATGATGTATTTTGGCAATCGGGTTTTACTGCGTCGCAATATGCGCGTTGTCGATCGTATCCTTGGGTTCTTCCATAAGAACTTGGATGAAAACGGGCTGGTCGCAAGAATAGGGAATATGGGTACGGACGGCTCTCATTGGTCATTTGTTGATTGGGCGCCTGAGTGGGATTCGACTCGTGGCGTGCCGCCGGCCTTTGCATCGGGACCATTGACGCAGGAAAGTCTGATGTATGTCTGGGGCTTACAGCTGGCTTCACGGATTGACGATTATTTGGGAATCGATGATAAGGCACGACAATATCGTCAATGGGCAAAGGATACGCAACGAGCGGTCAATGCCCATTGCGTCAATGCGTCCGGTCTTTACACCGACGGGCCGGGATCTTCCGATGTGAGCCAGCATTGTCAGGTCTTTGCTGCATTGACGGATACCTGTGATGTTGAGCGCGCCAGGAAATGTCTGGAAACAACTTTGGACTTTCCGCATCGTTACGCGCAAAGTTCCGTTGCGATGTCCTTATATCTTTTTGAGGCATTGGAAAAGGTGGGTTTGTATTCACGTACCAAGCGACTTTGGAAACCATGGAAGGATATGCTTGCGAATCATCTGACCACCTGTGCCGAAAGCAATGATGAGCCTCGTAGCGATTGCCATGGATGGTCTGCTCTTGCGTTGCATGAGTTTCCGTCTGCCATATTGGGGGTTAAGCCCGGTGCCCCCGGTTTCCGAACCGTCCTGATTGCGCCTCATTGGCTGGGTTTGAATGATGCAAGCGGAAGTGTGGCTACGAATATGGGCCTCGTTCATGTTTCATGGTCGATTCGGGTCGAGGGGCGTACCAAAGTGGCCGACGTGCGTTGCGTCGTACCTAGAGGCATGAAGGTCATTTTCCGGCAACCCAGAGATCCCGAGGTTCAGAAAACCGTATTCAGGTATCAGCATTCGGATTCTGGACGGTTGCCTCTGGACGATTGATACTCTCCTGTTCAATGATGTTTCTTTCTGTGATCATGAAGTTGCTGTTATATGGTTTACGGTTCTTATGGCGATTCTTGATGACTGTTGTATCGCGAGATTATTGTTACCCGGATTTTGCCTTCACGTCAATCACGCGCGGCATAATGGAGATATGACTGAAAACGCAACTGATTCACGACCTGAACTGCCCAAAGACGTTCGTGTTCGCTTCTGCCCGTCGCCCACCGGCACCCCGCACGTCGGCATGGTGCGCACCGCCCTGTTCAACTGGGCCGAGGCGCGTCACACGCACGGCACCTTCGTCTTCCGTATCGAAGACACGGACAACGAGCGCGATTCCGAGGAAAGCTACAACCAGATCATCGAGGCCCTGAACTGGCTTCACATCGATTGGGACGAGGGCATCAACGTCGGTGGTCCTGACGGCCCGTACCGCCAGTCCGAGCGCGGCGATATCTATAAGGATGTCGCCCAGAAGCTACTCGACGCCGGCTTCGCCTACGAATCCTATTCCACCGCCGACGAGATCGAGGCGCGCAACGTCGCCGCAGGCCGTCCCAAGGCGTTCGGCTACGACGGCTACGACCGTAACCTGACCGAGGAGCAGAAGGCCGCCTTCCGCGCTGAGGGCCGTAAGCCCGCGCTGCGCGTGAAGATGCCCGACGAGGACATCGCCTTCGACGACCTCATCCGCGGCCACATCGAGTTCAAGTCCGGCTCCGTGCCCGATTACGTCATCGTGCGTCCCAACGGCGACCCGCTCTACACGCTCACCAACCCGGTCGATGACGCGCTCATGCGCATCAACGTCGTGCTGCGTGGCGAGGACCTGCTGAGCTCCACGCCGCGTCAGGTCGTGCTCTACCGCTACCTCATCAAGCTCGGCATTGCCAAAGAAATGCCGAGCTTCGGCCACATGCCCTACGTCATGGGCAAGGGCAAGAAAAAGCTCTCCAAGCGCGACCCGGAGTCCAACCTCTTCCTGCATCGCGACAACGGCTTCATTCCCGAGGGGCTGCTCAACTACCTGGCGCTGCTCGGCTGGTCGATCGCGCCCGACCGCGACGTGTTCAGCATGGACGAGATGGTCGAGAAGTTCGACATCCGCGACGTCAAGGCCAACCCGGCCCACTTCGACATCGACAAGGCCATCTCCATCAACGCCGAGCACATCCGTATGCTTGGAGCCCAGGACTTCCTCAACCGTTCCGTGCCCTACCTGCACCGCGACGGCGTGGTTTCCGCCGATTCGTGGGATAAACTGACCGACCGTGAGCGCACGATCCTGACGGCCGCTGCGCCGCTGGTTCAGCCGCGTGTGCGTCTGCTGGGCGAGGTCGCCGGCATGGCAGGCAGCCTTCTAAGCGAGGCCGAATACATCGAGCCCGCCGACGACGCTCGGAAGACACTCAAGGATTCCGCCCCCGAAGTACTCGACAAGGCCATCGCCGCGCTTTCCGATGTCGCCGAGGCCGATTGGAAGACCGACAACCTCCACGAAACGCTCAACAAGGCGCTGGTCGAGGACGGCGGTTTCAAGCCGCGCCTGGCGTTCGGCCCGGTGCGCGTGGCCATGTCCGGCCGCCGCGTCTCCCCGCCGCTCTTCGAATCCATGGAGATCGTCGGCAAGCCGTTGACGCTCGCCCGTCTCAAGGGCCTCAAGCAGCACCTGTAAAGCCGTGTCGCTTGCGACTTCCCGCTAGGAAGCCGACCACAAAAGTCCGTTTACCAGCGTCAATCTGCTAAATGCGCATTGTTGCTGCTGGTAAACGGACTTTTAACGTGTTTAAGGTGCGGTTTCCAGCATCAATCTGTTTGGCGTCCATGTTGTTGCTGGTAAACGGACTTTTGCGTGCGGTTATGTGCTGTTTGCCAGCATCAAGCCCAGGTCTCAGGACTGGCGGTTTCACCATGTCGTATGTCGTATGCCGTATGTCGTATGCCCGGAAACGGCCGCCTGCGTTCGGCTTCAGGCGAAGTCAACACGCCGGGTTGCGCATGGCCCAGGTTTTCGCTAGACTATTCATTTGTTGCCTTGGGAAGGGCAGCGATAAGTTAAGCCTCCATCGTCTAGCGGTCTAGGACTACGCCCTCTCACGGCGCCAACACCGGTTCAAATCCGGTTGGAGGTACGAAGTGCTATAGTTGCTAATCGGCTACAGCACCAAGCCAATTGGGGTATGGTGTAATTGGCAACACGGCTGATTCTGGTTCAGTTGTTCTTGGTTCGAGTCCAGGTACCCCAGCAAAGATGCAGAAGCCTCGCAGCTTAACGGTTGTGGGGCTTTTTCCGTACCTACGGTTATCGCTCTACGCCTGCGCTTCGCCGTCGCCTTGCTGGGGATATCGGGGATATCGGAGGTGCCATAGACCCGGCGTGTCGCCAAGGCTGCCACGCGGTGCAGGGCGTCGGGTTGTCAGGTCGGGTTCGGCGCGGTAAGTTGGTTATGCAATGCGGGATGGCGTGATGTCATGGGCGACATCACGACGTAACGCTTCAAACAGGCAAAAGGATAGGTAATGGCTGGATTAACGCTTGCGGACAGAGCCGCTTCGGATCTTTCGAAACCTCGTATTCGTCCTGTCGACCCCGACGATATGCGGCCCGTTTCCGTCTCCGCCCGCCTTGGCCGCCTGCAGTTCCACGATTCCGGCAAGTTCCGCGTCCTGGTGTTGGCGGATATCCAGGACGGGCCGAAAGTGAACAAAGACACCATCAAGCTCATCGAGGCGGCGCTCGACAGCTCCCGTCCCGACATCGTCATTTTCTCCGGCAACCAGATCGCCGGTTACGACCAGGCCTATGCCAAAACCTTCCGCAAGCGCACGTGGACACCGCAGAAATGGCCGATGGGCGCGGCGGCGACCAGCCAGCGCGACACCGAACTTGAGCACACCCGCGAGCTCGTGCGCCAAGAGATTTCGCAGTTCCTCTCCCCGCTGATCGAGCGTAGGATTCCGTGGGCGGTCACCTACGGCAACCATGATTTTCAGTGCGGGCTTTCCTGCGCGGAGCTCGACGAGATCTATCGCGAATTCCCGGGTTGCCTCAATCCCGAGCCTCCAATCAAGCGTTCGGACCGTCCCCGCAAGCAGCCCGGCAGCGGCTTGCCGGACCAATACATCTACCCTTGCGAGGCAGGCACATTCCTTTTGCCTGTCAGTGAAGACCGTAAAAGCGATAGCGTGCTTGGCCTCGTGGTCTTCAACTCCGGCGATTACGGCAAGCTTGGCGGCTATGGCGCGCCGAGCCAGCGTGCGCTCGATTTCCTCAAGGTCGCCCCGTCGCTGATTGGTGCCAAATCGATGGTATTCCAGCATATCCCTGTACCGCAGTATTACGATTTACTGAAAGAGGTCCCGGCCACCGCCGCACACGCCGTAGAGGGCTATCGCACGTTTGCCGGCCACAATTACGTCATTGACGAGAATAAGACACTGCCCGGCAGCTTCCTCGGCGAGGGCATCAGCTGCCCCGATACCGACACCGGCGAATTCGACATTTTGAAGTCGGGCGACGGCTATTTCGCGCTGCTCGCCGGCCATGACCACCGCAACCGTTTCGTCGGTACCACCGACGGGCTGACGCTGGTTGCCACACCGACCTGCGGCTTCGGCTCCTACGGCCCGGCCCCGGCTCAGCGCGCCGCGCGTCTGCTCGAATTCGACATCCGACACCCCTACGAGCCGCGCACCCAGCTGCTCGAGTTCGGCGATCTGGTCGGCAAGGCGAGTTCCGGCAAAGCCTACACGTACGCCCTCAACGGCACTCCCGACGCTGCGAAAGAAGGGACGAACCTCCTTCGTCGCCCGCGCTTGCTTGCCCAGATCCTGCGCAAGATGCATCTGAAGAAGTGAGCCGAGAAGCCGGCAGTCAGCCGCGCTGCTGCGGGTTGAGCCGAGAAGCCGCCGGTTGAGGCGGAATATACGAAAATCCGGATAACCGACATTCCAATCGATTATCCGGGTTTCGCATTGAACGTGTGTTGGGTGTCGGCTATCTTCCGGCGCTGGCCTTCATCAGCGCGTTGGTGAGGTATTTGCCGCCGGCCATCACGTACGGGGCGTAACGGCGGCCCGGCGAAGGGCCCATGCGTCCGGACGGCCCGGAGATGGAGATTGCGGCGATGACCTGGCCGGAGGAATTGCGGATCGGCGCGGAAACCGAGCAGACGCCTTCCTCGCGTTCGTTGACCGAATCGGCCCAGCCGCGGCGGCGCACGGTCGCCAGCGTGGAAGTGGTGAATTTGGCGTGGCGCAGGCCCTGATGCAGCCGTTCGGAATCCTCCCAGGCGACGAGGATCTGCGCGGCGCTGCCGGCCTGCATCGAAAGCATGGCACCCACGGGGATGGAATCGTGCAGCCCGCTGGCCCGTTCGACGGCGGCGATGCAGACGCGTTGGTCGCCCTGGCGGCGGTAGATCTGCGCGGATTCGCCGGTGCGGTCCAGAAGCGTCTGGAGGATCGGCCCGGCGGCGGTGAGCAGTCGGTCTTCGCCGGCGGCCGTGGCCAGTTCGGCGAAACGCGAGCCCAGGATGAAGCGACCGTGCTGGTCGCGCAGCACAAAGCGGTGGCGTTCCAGCGCGATGGCCAGGCGATGCGCGGTAGGCCGTGCCAAACCGGTGGCCGCGACGAGTTGTCCTAATGTGGAAGGCCCGCTTTCGAGGGCCTCGAGAATCTTGACGGTCTTATCGAGGACCCCGACCCCGGAATGAATCTCGTCATGAATCGCAGCATGATTCGAATTTTGAGTGGTATTGCCGGTTGCTTGGGGCGCGCGTAAGGTCCGCGCCGCTTGGGGATCCTTCGATAATGAGTCCATACATGAATATTATACAGTGGGGTCTATCACTGTATCCATCTCAAAATATGAAACAAAGTTGTCCATATTGTTGACAGACGCCGATACTCAGAATTATCGCAGCCGAAAAAATCCGCGCGGTTGTCATCGAACTATAGACGGGGTCGCGGCCCCAAAATCGACGAAGGAGGTCGTATGGCAAGCACATTGGCCGAAAAAGTATGGGCCGATCATCTGGTGTACCAGGGCAAAGACGGTGCCCCGGACCTGCTCTACATCGACCTCATGCTCATGCACGAGGTCACCAGTCCACAGGCGTTCGAGGGCCTGCGACTGGCCGGGCGCAAACCGCGCCATACCGACCTGCTCATCGCCACCGAAGACCACAACACGCCCACGGTCGATATCGACAAGCCCAATCCCGACAAGACCTCCGCCAAGCAGCTTTCGACGCTGGAACGCAACTGCAAGGAATTCGGCGTGCTGCTGCATCCGCTGGGCGACGCCGACCAGGGCATCGTCCACGCGTTCGCGCCGAACCTGGGGCTCACCCAGCCGGGCATGACCATCGTCTGCGGCGATTCCCACACCTCCACGCACGGCGCGTTCGGGGCGCTCGCCTTCGGCATCGGCACCTCCGAGGTCGAGCATGTCATGGCCACGCAGACCTTGTCGTTGAAGCCGTTCAAGACCATGGCCGTCAACGTCGAGGGCACGTTGCCGCGCGGTGTCACCGCGAAAGACATTATTTTGGCGATCATTGCGAAAATCGGCATCGGCGGCGGGCAGGGGCACGTCATCGAATACCGCGGTTCGGCGATTCGCGCACTCTCCATGGAGGCGCGCATGACCATCTGCAACATGTCGATCGAGGGCGGTGCCCGAGCAGGCATGATCGCCCCCGACGAGACCACGTTCGAGTACTTGAAGGGCCGTCCCTACGCGCCGACCGGCGAGATGTGGGATAAGGCCGTGGCCTATTGGAAGACGCTGCGCACGGATGATGATGCGACGTTCGATAAAGAAGTCACCATCAACGCCTCCGACTTGGCTCCTTACGTCACCTGGGGCACGAACCCCGGCCAGGGTGCGCCGATCAACACCGATGTGCCTGATCCGGCTGACATTGCCGATGCCGACCAGCGGCAGGCCACACAATCCGCCTTGGAATATATGGGGCTGAAGCCTGGAACCCCGATCAAGTCGATTCCGGTGGACACTGTCTTCATCGGCTCCTGCACCAACGGCCGCATCGAGGACCTGCGCGCCGCCGCCTCGGTGATGAAAGGCCATCACAAGGCCGATTCCATCCACCGCGTGCTCGTGGTGCCGGCCTCGTCGCGAGCCCGCCTGCAGGCCGAGGACGAAGGGCTTGACCAGATCTTCAAGGACTTCGGCGCGGAATGGCGCAACGCCGGCTGTTCGATGTGCTTGGGGATGAACCCTGACAAGCTGGTGCCGGGCGAACGCTCGATCTCGACCTCCAACCGCAACTTCGAAGGTCGTCAGGGCAAGGGCGGTCGCACGCACCTGGCCAGCCCTCTGGTCGCCGCCGCCACCGCCATCCGCGGCACGATCTCCAGCCCCGCCGACCTGTAGCGGGCAACTGCGTCTGCTCGGTCGGCTCCCTATCCTGCACATTCCGTACTTTCGTGTGCGAAAAGTGCGAATTAGTCAAGTAATTCGCACTTTTCAACCCGGCGAGTGAAAAAAGTGCGGATTGGGCCGGATAATTCGCACTTATTTCATCGGCGTGTGCGAAATGTGCGATATGGGACGGGTGAAGTTTGGCGATGTTATCGGGCGAGCGACATCGGTATGTGAAGACATTGATAGAAAAGGAAAATATTATGGAGAAACTTACGAAGGTTACCGGCGTCGGCGTCCCGCTTCGGCGTTCGAACGTCGACACCGATCAGATCATTCCCGCGGTCTTTTTGAAGAGGGTGACCAAGACAGGCTTCGAGGACGCGCTGTTTTATGCGTGGCGTCGCGATCCGGAGTTCATTCTGAACAAGCCTGAATACCAAGGCAAGGGCAGGATTCTGGTCGCCGGCCCCGATTTCGGCATCGGTTCGTCGCGCGAGCACGCCGTGTGGGCGCTGCGTGACTACGGGTTCCGCGTCATCATCAGTCCACGTTTCGCGGACATCTTCTACGGCAATACCGCCAAGAACGGCGTACTGGCCGCGATCATGCCGCAGGAGAGCGTCGAATTGCTCTGGAAGCTCTTGGAGGAGGAACCAGGCCGCGACATGACTGTCGATCTGGGGGAGCGCACCGTGACCTGCGGCGACGTCACCCTGCCCTTCGACGTCAACGATTACACGCGCTGGCGCCTGATGAACGGTTACGACGACATCGATCTGACGCTGCAGCACGAGGACGCCATCGCCGCCTACGAGGCGATGCGCGCCGAGCGTTTCCCCTTCAAGCCCAAGACCCTCCCTGAGCGTCATGCCCCCGAGCGCCCGGTCCGGTCCGCCCGTCCGGTTGAGGATGATGGATTGTGGGCCGGACCCATTGGTGCTTAAAGCTCAATTTTGTTAAGTGGCGGGATTGATCATCCCGCCATATTCTTTTGATTAACATGTTTTGATTTTCGTGCACGAAAATGTATACTGAAATTGAAGGAGGCGAGCGTGGACGTCGAGGTCTTGGACAGAGTATCTGAAAATCATCCGGATGTGACCAAGAAGAATGTCGAATACGCGTTTAAGAGATATCGACATCTGACACCCCGTTTTTCCAAAGAGCCTACGCAGTATATGGCAGTTGGCTTCGACGATACTGGGCGTGCGCTCGAAATGCTAGCTTTTATTGATTATCGGGAAAGGGAAGAAGGATCCGGCGACGGACACAACAATCGACACGAAACGTATATTGTGTTTCACGCGATGCAGTGTACGAAGAAATTTCTCAGTGAAATGAACGTCGGCAAATGGGAAACGCAGTATATTTTGGGAGGAAATCAGCATGGTATATCACGACAAAAACGGGAACGTCATTTCCATGGATTCCATTGATTCTTGGGCGAATGATGCGCAACGAGGCATATATGTGGGCAGAGCGGGGCGAACGAAAACGAGAAGGCGATACGGCCGTCCCCGTCTATATAAAGAGCCGATGCGAACTGTCGGTATAAGGCTCAGCGAGGCTCAGCTTCAAGCTGTTGAAGGTGTGGCGAAAAGCGAAGGTAAGAGAAGAACGGAGGTTATTCGCGATCTTATTGCGCTTGGTCTGAAAACGGTGGGATGTTCCGGAAAGGGTGTTGCGGCCGGGCATATCTAAAAGATTGTCTATCGTCGTTCGGCCTCGGGCGCATTTCGACCTTGCTTCACCGAGCCGCCACAACCGCTGTGGCACACTGGGTATGAACATCTAATTAGTGTGCTCCGCGTAGCATAGTGGTGACAACGAAAGAGGTTGGCTTTGGCAAGTAACGCAGATACCACAAAAGACGTCCTGCACGTCGAAGGCGGCAAACCGCTCAATGGCACCATCAAGGTGCGCGGCGCCAAGAATTTCGTAAGCAAGGCCATGGTGGCCGCACTGCTCGCGCCAGGCGTCTCCGTGCTGAAGAACGTTCCCGAGATTCGCGATGTGCACGTGGTTTCCGATTTGCTGCGTCTGCACGGCGCGACCGTCGATTGGAACGACGACAAGGGCACGTTGAAGATCGACGCGACCAACGTCCGCCTCGCAGACGTGGCCGACGTGGACACGCTCTCCGGTTCCTCGCGCATTCCGATTCTCTTCTCCGGCCCGTTGCTGCACCGCTTGGGCGAGGCGTTTATCCCGCAGCTCGGCGGGTGCAATATCGGCGGCCGGCCGATCGACTTCCATTTGGAGACCCTGCGTCGGCTTGGCGCGAACGTCGACAAGGAACATGCCGACGGCATCCATATCACCGCGCCCGACGGCCTGCACGGCGCGAAGATCCACCTGCCCTATCCGTCCGTCGGCGCCACCGAGCAGACCCTGCTCGCCGCCGTCCAGGCCGAGGGCAAGACCGAGCTTTCCGGCGCGGCCACCGAGCCCGAGATCATGGACTTGGTCGCCGTGCTGCAGAAAATGGGCGCGATCATCTCCGTCGACGTCGACCGCACTTTCCGCATCGAAGGCGTCAAGGAGCTCAAGGGCTTCACCCACACCGCGCTGACCGACCGCATCGAGGCCGCGAGTTGGGCTTCGGCCGCGCTGGCCACCCATGGCGACATCTTCGTGAAAGGTGCCACACAGCCCGAGATGATGACTTTCTTGAACGTCTACCGCAAGATAGGCGGCGAGTTCGACGTCACCGACGAGGGCATCCGTTTCTGGCATCCGGGCGGGGACTTGAAGCCTGTGGCCATCGAGACCGACGTGCACCCCGGCTTCATGACCGATTGGCAGCAGCCGCTCGTCGTGGCTCTGACCCAGGCCAACGGCCTCTCGATCGTGCACGAGACCGTCTACGAGAACCGTTTCGGCTTCACCAAGCCGCTGGTGAAGATGGGCGCGACCATCCAGCTCTACCGCGAATGCCTCGGCAGCCTGCCGTGTCGCTTCCAGCAGCGCAATTACAAGCATTCCGCCGTCATCTTCGGGCCCACGCCGCTCGAGGGGCGCGATATCGATGTGCCCGACCTGCGCGGCGGCTTCAGCCACCTCATCGCGGCGCTCGCGGCCAAGGGCCCGTCGAACGTGCAGGGCATCAGCCTGATCGACCGCGGTTACGCCGACTTCCGCGGCAAGCTCGCCGCCCTCGGCGCCGATATCGACTGAGGCTAAACAGGGCTTCGTAACGTTTCGTAATCTCCTCGCCGGATGTTCCGACGGGGAGATTTTCGATATTGTTTCGGCGGAATTTCATCGGTAATTTTACGACAGAATTTAGCAATATCGTCGCGAAATTGTGTAGAGAATATATCTGCTGTTGCTCTTTTCAAAAGATGAAGAAGCTATCACGAGATACGATATTATGCAAGTCAACATCGGTGAGTGCGGTATCTATCCCCATGTTGTTCACAGAGTTATCCCCATAGTGTGGATAACTCTGTGCATTGTCCCCAGTGACACGCCCAAAATGTGGATAACTTATTTTTCTATCCACACAGAAAAGTCCGTGCGTGTCGCAATGTGAGGTCGAAACCGAAACGAACATTCTTGCTGTGATGTTGTAGAGCTTTCGGAGGAAGAGCCCTCGAAACGCAGATTTTTTACGGCAGCTTGGTTAAGCTTGACGGCATGGCTGACGGAAATTCCTGGGACTCGACGCGTTCGAACCGCGACTTCAATTCACGTAAAGATACCTTCAACGGCGACACTTCCGCGAGCAATGTGACGTTGTTCGACCGTGTTCCTCCGCACGACGACGACGCGGAAATGGCCGTATTGGGCGGGATGCTGATGAGCAAGGACGCCATCGGCGAGGTCTCGCAGATGATCGACGTCACCGATTTCTACCAGCCCAAGCATCAGACCATCTACGAAGCGATCATCACGCTGTTTTCGGCCTCGGAGCCCGTCGACGCGGTGCTGGTCGCCAACACGCTCTTAAAAGACGGCAACCTCGAAAAGGTGGGCGGTGCCGATTACCTGCACAGCCTGGTGGCCGCCGTGCCGACCGCGGCCAACGCTACGTATTACGCCGAGATCGTCCACCAGCGGGCCATCCTGCGTAATGTCATCGCCGCCGGCACGAAAATCGCACAGCTCGGCTATTCCGCGGAAGGTTCGCAGGCCGAAGATGTGGTGAATTTGGCCCAGTCCGAGGTCTACGAGATGAGCGTCGGCAAGGTGCGGCAGGATTACGAGGCCATCGGTCCGGTGGTCCACGATGCGCTCGACCAGCTCGACGCCTTGCAGAACGGCACCATTGAGAAGGGTGTGCCCACCGGTTTCAAGGGCATCGACGACGAGACGCAGGGACTGCAGCCCGGCCAGATGATCGTGGTCGCCGGCCGCCCGGCAATGGGCAAGTCGACGCTGGGCGTGGATTTCGCGCGTTCGGCCGCGCTGCACAATAACCTGACCACCGTCATCTTCTCGCTTGAAATGAGCAAAACCGAGCTGGCCCAGCGTATCATCTCCGCCGAAACCGGCATCCCGCTGGTCGCCCTGCGCCGCGCGGACAACGACAGTTTGACCCCGGAGCGCTGGAACACGTTGAACGACTTCTGGACCGCCATGCAGAACGCGCCGCTCTTCCTCGACGACAGCCCGAACATGAGCCTGATGGAGATTCGCGCGAAATGCCGTCGCCTGAAGCAGACCAACGACCTGAAGCTGGTCATCATCGATTACCTGCAGCTGATGAGCTCGGGCAAGCAGGAGGAGAGCCGCCAGCAGGAGGTCTCCGGCTTCTCGCGTGCGCTGAAGCTGCTCGCCAAGGAGCTTGAGGTGCCGGTGGTCGCGCTTTCTCAGCTCAACCGCGGCCCCGAGATGCGTAACGACAAGAAGCCGCAGCTCGCCGACTTGCGTGAATCCGGCTCCATCGAGCAGGACGCCGACGTGGTTTTCCTGGTCCACCGCCCCGACTTCTACAACGAGGAGGACCGGCCAGGCGAGGCCGACATCATCCTGGCCAAGCACCGTAACGGCAAAACCGGCACATTCCCGCTGGCCTTCCAGGGCGAATACTCCCGCTTCCACGATATGCCGCAGGATTTCAACCAGGGGATCTGATGGTCGCTATACCACACAAAGCTTTTCGGCCAATCGTCGGTTCAGCGGGTACGGTTATAGAAGGTCGATGAATCATGAATATTCGTGACAACAGCAGCGCAGATGCGCTTGCCGACGGTAAGGAACACGACATGTCCAACGAAACTTCAACGCTGCACAAGCCTTGGACAGCATTCGCCACGCCCACCATCGGCAAGGCCGTCCGTGGGCTTTCGCGCCTGCTCCACCACGGCGGCAGCGCGTTGCCTGGCGAAGTCGTGGAGAAAATCGACCCGACTTTTTTGGCGCGTACGCTTGGTCAGTTGCCTTACGGCGTCGTTCTGGTTTCGGGAACCAACGGCAAGACCACGACCACCCGCATGATCGCCTCGATCCTGAACGACCTCAATCTCAAGGTGTTCACCAACCCCACCGGCTCCAACTTCACCCGTGGCGTCGTTTCGGCGCTCTTGACCGAAGTTTCGGCTGGGGGCAAGCTTGATGCCGACATCGCGGTGCTGGAGCTCGATGAGGCGTATGCGGTACATTTCGTGCAGCAGGTCAAGCCGCGGTATTCCTTGCTTCTGAATGTCATGCGCGACCAGCTCGACCGCTTCGGCGAGATCGACAATACGGCCCGGCTCCTAAGCCACGTCGCTGCCAGTACGACCGGAACCGTGGTCTTGAACCGTGAGGACCGACGAATCGCAGCGCTCGCCCACGTGGTGCCGCAGGGCACGCAGGTCCGTTATTTCGGGCTTTCCGACGAGCTGCGCAAACTGTTCCCCTCCGACGATGACATGCATGCCGGGGATTTGTCTGCGGCGCAGAAAGCCGCGGCGAATGTGCAGGGTGTCAACACGGCATTGGCCAGTGCCGTTGCCACTGCTGGCGCAGGTACCAGCGCACATGTCGAAAGTGACGTAGTCGAGGAATCTTCCGGTCGTGGGGCTGATTGTGCAAGTCAAGACGGGGCGTCCGCAGTAAGGACGGCAGTGGCTTCTGACGAGCCAGCCAGCCAACAGGCAGGCGGTCCAAACCCGCATGATACCTTCGATTCGTCAGGCAACAGGATTATCCCCAAGCTCGACGCGCGGGAGACGGTTTCCGCTTCCTTGGCTTTGGCGGATTCGTTGGCTTCCCAGCGTCTCGCGGATGTGGTGCTCAGCCGTGTGGGCGACCACGAGGCGGAATTCGTGATGGACGACGCCGAATTCGAGACCACGGTCCAGCTCGAGGGCGTCTATAATCTCTTCAACGCGGCTGCGGCGCTCGCGGTCGTCCGTGCGGTCACCGAGCAGATCAAGAACGCGGACACCACCTTGCCCAGGGCCCGCGACGAACGCCTGATGCGCGCCCTTTCACGCGTCACCCCGGCTTTCGGGCGCGGCGAAGTCATCGAGGTCGACGGCGCTCCGGTCGAGCTGCTGTTGGTCAAGAACCCGATGGGTTTCAGGATGTCGCTTTCGAGTTTCGCACCTGTCGGTCACGATACGATGATCGTCATCAATGACGAATATGCCGACGGGCGCGATATGAGTTGGCTCTGGGATGTCGATTTCACTTCGCTGCGCGATACCGGTGTGAAGATGGTATCGGGCGTACGCGCGTGGGATATGGCGTTGCGGCTGGAATATGAAGGTGTCACGGTCGGGCAGACCGATACGAACGTCGAGGAGGCCGTGCGCAAATTCGTCACGACCGATCCCGGCACGCCGAAACATATCTATTGCACGTATACCGCGATGCTCAAGGTGCGCTCGGAGCTCGGCAAATACGCCGAAGTCGCCGACGCCGGGGTGGGGAAGTGAACGTGATGGCTGATAAACAGACCGAAAATCAGACCGAAAACCGGAACGAACATATGCGGCCCTCGCACGCTTCTTCGCAGGATTCGCAAGAGCCACAGGCTGCCCGTCCGATTGACGTGATGTCCATCTATCCCAAGGATATGAACATCTACGGCGACTGGGGCAATGTGCTCACCATCAAGCGCCGGCTTGCGCTGTATGGCTACGAGCCGGTCATCCACGCCTATAACCAAGGTGACCCGTGGCCGGAGCATGTCGATATGATTCTCGGCGGCGGCGGGCAGGACAGCGGGCAGGAAAAGATTTCCGATGACTTCTTCAAACGGGCGGACACTTTGCGTGCCTTGGCGCAACAGGACGTGCCGATGCTGATGATCTGCGGCATGTATCAGCTCTTCGGCGAGTATTTCGAGACCATCGACGGCACGAAACTTGACGGCATCGGCATTTTCGGCGTCTATACCGAAGGCCGCGAGAAGCGTATGATCGGCAATCTGCTGGAGCATTCCGACCAGTTCGGCGATGTCATCGGCTACGAGAACCATTCCGGCCAGACGTTCCTGCGTGACGGCGTGACACCGTTCGGCCGCGTCGACCACGAGGGTTGCGGCAACAATGGTGAGGATCATAGTGAAGGCGCCCGTGTCCGCAACGTCATCGGCACTTACATGCACGGCCCGTTGTTGCCCAAGAACCCCAAGGTTTCCGACTTCCTCATCAACGCCGCTGCCACGCATCGTTATGGCGAGTTCCGGCCGCAGCAAAGCGACGCGCAAAAAGCCGAACTCGCCCATATCGACGCTCTGGCTGCCAGCGCCCGTCGCGTCGCCGCAACGCGCCCGCGATAGCAAAGAAATCGCACAGCCGTAGCGACGAGGCGATATCAGGGTTTGAGAATCGTGATGGAGTCGGCGGCTGCCATGAACTGGTTCCATCGGATTTCGGCATCTTCAGCTGTACATTTCATCGTTATGCCATTCATATGCCCGCGAATCGGTAAGGTGATTAACAAGACGTACCATATTCCCGTCTCAATCGTCAGGCTATATGCCATCGCAAGCAACGGCTCGCCGTTTTTGTCGTGGCGGATGGTGGTTTTGACGTCAGTCGGGTTTTTATAGGTTGTATATACTGCTTTTTCAAGGCTTTTGGTGGCTTGGGCTAAATCGGAAGGCCATGCTGTATTGGCTGCATCCGAGCAAACAATGCGTGTGTCGGGTTTGTTCGGATTATAAAAGTACATGCGCGAAGAGACAATGCGCGTTGCGTGTAATAAGCTGCGCCATATCCGAAGTTTGTTTTTGAGCTGGCCGATGTCGCCTCTTTGCCGAAACGATGTTTTTTGCGGTGAACCACACTCGAAATCGTCCGGTATCTCCATGGTTGCAGCATCATTGAAAATACTGACTGATTTACTCATATTTGATTGCACTCCTGTTTGTCGTTGTTGGTACTGGCTTCTTTGCTGAAGCTGCTTTGACGTCGTCCTTGATTGTTCAGAAAGCTGTTTTGCTTCTGGGAGACGTAAGAGAGCAGTTCGCGTAGGCGGTTGAGATTTTCTTAGGCTGCGTTGAGTCGATCCGACAAGTCGGAGATATATCGATTCGCTTGGCTTATACCGACGTACAAACTGTTCGAATTCGGCATTGTAGCCTCCTAAAAAATAACCATCATTACTGATATTTGGTATTTTATGTAATTATATAGTCAATGTCGTTGTATTTGTTTTTAGAGGGTAACCGGTTTTACAGGCACGGCATCAATCTGAAAGGCTGTGCTTGCCGCATTCGTAATGTTCCATCGAGGCGGTTGGGCCGACGATGCTGAACTCATCGTTTTCGTAGTGTAACTTGGCAGTACACCGGATGGTCCTATTTCCACTGCTGGGATATTCTTTGCAAATAGGCTAGATTAGTAGTACGGGTGTCACTACTAGTGAAAGAGGAATCATGGCTGATTACAAACTGGGCGACGGGCTGCGCACCGTGTTTCTGGCCGGCATCGGAGCAATGGCGACTACCGCTGAAAAAGGGCAGGAAATCGTCGACGCGCTGGTCAAGAAGGGCGAGCTGACGGTGGAGCAGGGCAGGACGCTCAACACCGAGCTCAAGCACAAGGCGCAGGAAGTCAAAGACGATATGAAAGAGCAGAACGCCAAAGCCAAGGACGAGGCCGAGGGCAGCAAGCCGGACGCCGACAAGTCCGATGAAGGCGACGAAAAAGCCGAATAAATCCTATAGCTGTAGATTTTGATTTCAGGTGACGATGGACGATAAGGTTTCCAATGCCGCGCTGAAAGGCCATTATGCCCAAAATGACTCCGAAGAAACGACTAGCGCCGACAATCTCGGTAATTTCGGCAAATCTGAAAAAAGTGCCGGGACGGAAGAACCTCAGCCAAAAGGGTCTGAGCCTAAGGGATCTCCGTCAGAAAAAACTACGTTGAAAGAGACCCAGCCGGGGGAGTCTCAGCTCAGCAAATCTCAGCCGGAAGAGCCCCGGTCTAGGAAGGCCGAGCCCGAGGAGTTCCATCCCCAAGGGCCCGATTCGAAAAAAGCCTCTGAAGATACGTCTGTGTCAGCGCCCAGCTCAGCCGCCTCGACAGCCTCGGCCAGTTTGGCTGACTCGGTCGCCTCAGCCGCTGACGACGACGAAATCAACCTTTTCGGTCGGCGCGAATCGTTTGCGCAACGCTACCACCTGACCCGTCGTGGCAATGTCAAACGTCTCGGCCAGATCGTCAAGATCATGGGCCAGTTCGACGTCACCAAAGGGATTACGCCCCGTAAGATGCGGCTGATGCTGGAGGCGCTCGGTCCGACTTTCGTCAAAGCCGGCCAGATGCTTTCGATGCGTTCGGAGATTCTGCCGCAGCAGTATTGCGATGAACTGGCGAAATTGCGCGCCGATGCCGATCCGATGCCATATCAGACGGTTGTTGAAACGCTGGAGCAGGAATACGGGCGTCCGGTGGACGAGATTTTCGCCGATATCGATCCCAAGCCGTTGGGTTCCGCTTCCTTGGCCCAGGTGCATCGCGCCACCCTCGTCACCGGCGAGGACGTTGCGGTGAAGGTGCAGCGGCCGGGCGTGCGGCAGACGATGGCGCAGGACGTCTCCATCATGCGTTCGATCGCCAAGGCCGCCACGCGCTTCATGGGCTCCAGCATGCAGGTGGTCGACCTCGGCGGTGTGGTCGAAGAGCTTTGGGACACGTTCGAGGATGAGACGGACTTCCTGATAGAAGCGCGGCATCTCGCGGAATTCAAGCGTTTCTGCGAACCGTACCGCTATATGGACTGCCCGAAACCGTATATGGACCTGTGCACCCAGCACGTCGTGGTGATGGATTATATCGACGGCATTTCGTTGAACCATACCGGCAAACTCATCGAGGAAGGCTACGATTTGAAGGAAATCGGCACCAAACTGGTCGACAACTATGCGGCGCAGATCCTCGACAACGGCTTCTTCCATGCCGACCCGCACCCGGGCAACGTCATCATTTCCGGAGGTAAGATCATTCTGATCGATCTGGGGATGGTCGGCCGTCTCGACCGCAAAACGCGTCAGGTGCTGCGGCAGATGATTTTCGCCGTGGGCAAGCAGGATTCGCCGGCGCTCGCCGACGGGTTGCTGCGGTTTGCCGACGTCCAACCTGATTCCGAGGATTATCCGCAGCTGTTGAGCGATCTCGACGTGATCGTGGAGGAATATGGCAAGGTCGATCTCGCCGATCTCAACATCGCCGAGTTCGCGATGGCGCTGACCAATCTTGCGCAACGTCACGGCATCGAGGTCCCTTCGACCATTACGACGATGAGCCGCGCGATGGTCACGCTCGAAGGCACTCTGGACGAGTTCATTCCCGACGTCAACATGATTCAGATCATCACCGACCATGCCACCACCAGCAAACGCTTGGACGAGGTCGCCGTCGACGAGATCAAGTCGCTTGGCATCGAAGGCAACAAAGCGCTGCACGGGTCGCTCGATGCGCTTGCGGAGAGCAAGGTCGCCATGCGTATGCTCACCCGCGGCCAGCTGCGGATGAACATGGAGATCGTCGGCAGTGAGGAGCCGCTGAAGCAGATTTCCGACATGATCAATCGCCTGACCATGGCGCTGATCGTGGTCGGCCTGTTCGTCGGTTCGTCCATCGTCTACTACGCCGGCATGAAACCCATCGTTTTCGGCATCCCCGTGGTCGGTTTCATGGGTTATGTCGTCGCGTTCATCCTCGGCGCCTGGATCGTCTTCGACATCTATTTCAAAGGCCGCAAAGCGAAGAAAGCCGCCAAAGGCAAGTAGCGGCGGACGTGTTCGCGTCGAGTCAACTGTTACGGACTTGTCGGATTCAGCGGGCGTATCCACCATGTGGGGGTTATAGGCCAGAATATTTGGCCTATAACCCCCACATCTTCAGATACAAGGAAAGCCTTTGGCGAAACGTTGTTCGGAAAGGCTTTCTAAAACGGATAAGTCCGGCTGAGCCCTGGCTCAGTCGATCAGGCCGTAGAGACGGTCGCCAGCGTCGCCGAGGCCCGGGACGATATAGCCGTGCTCGTTGAGCCTCTCATCGACGCCGCACACCACGACCTTGAAGTCGATGGATGGGTCGAGCGTCTCTTCGACGTGCTTCAAGCCAGGGGTCGCCGCCAAGATGTTGATCGAGGTGATGTCCTTGGCGCCGCGCTCGGCCAGATAGTGCGTGGCTGCGACGGTGGTGCCGCCGGTGGCGAGCATCGGGTCCAGGAGGAAGCACTGACGGCCGGTGAGGTCATCGGGCAGGCGGTTGGCGTAGGTGATGATGTCGAGGGTGTCCTCGTCGCGCTTCATGCCGAGGAATCCGACTTCGGCGGTGGGCAGCAGGCGGGTCATGCCATCGAGCATTCCCAAGCCGGCGCGTAGGATCGGGACGACCATGGGGCGCGGGCTGGCGAGGTGCTTGCCGGTCATCTTGGCGATCGGCGTCTCGATATCGCGGTCGACCACGTCGAGGTTGCGCGTGGCTTCGTAGGCCTCGAGCGTCACCAGTTCGCTGATGAGCTCGCGGAAGATGTTGGAGGGTGTGTTCTTATCCCGCAGAACGGTGAGCTTGTGCTCGACCAGCGGGTGATCCAAAACATGTACTTGCATACTTCCAAGGATATGCCTTGCCGTGTCTTTTTGAAAATCGAAAACCGAAATTGTGCATATCGGCACAAATATCTCAGTAAACGCAGTAAAACAGTGAATCCGGTAATTGACCGGGACCGCTGATAAATGCGTTGTTTCCAGCGGTAAGTGAGGTATATGTGCTGGAAAAGACGCATTTAACGTTACTGGATGCGTTGTTTCCAGCACATATACCCCCTATGCTGCTGGTAACGACGCATTTTGCAATGTTTGTACTTCATATAAGTCGGATTAGTGTCGCTATTCAGGGGGTATAGGCCAGAATCAAATTCAGCGTGGAAATGGTAATAATGAAAAGTAAAACGCTGAACCGCGAAAGCGCCTGTCGGCGCGAACGCCGCTCGCAGCGGCAAAAAATGAAGCCCGGGGCTTAAGCACGGTCCAGCGCAACTTCCAAGTATAACGGGTCGTCCTCCGTTTACACGCCGAGCGCGTAAAGTACGGATTCCGGTCGGCTGTAGGCCAGCGAATTACTCGAGTTTTCCTTGACGCCAGAGGCCGGCCCCGTGGCGGAAATCTGCGGAAGTGGTCATGAGGTTGCTGCCGGTGTGCAGCAAGCGTGCAGCCACAGTGCGCGGGTCGTTCGATGCCGGGCCGGCCGAGCTCGCCGGGCCTTTGCCTGCCCGGTAGCGCGTTTCGGCGTCGTTCAGAGCGGAATTGTAGCGGTTGGCTGTGGTGCCGTTGCGATTGCTGTCGCCGTATTCGGTGTGATTATTTTCATGGTGATTTCCGCGGTCGGTCGTGTCGGCACTGTTGCCGGAGGGATTGAGATTGTCGGGATTCTCGGTCGCCGTATGCCCGTTGGTTTGGTTTCCGGTATGGCCTGTTTCTGCGTTCTTGTTTCGGCTGTTTCCGCCATTGCCGTGATTTTGCTGGTCGGCGCCGCTTTTGTCGGCAGCCTCGTCGGCAACTTGCTGAGCTTCTTGAGCGGCTTCGGCAGCTTCGATCTCACGCTGCAGGTCGCGCAGATGCGCTTCGCGTCGGGCGGCCTGAGCGGCCTCGACTTTGCGCGCCCTGCCGGTCAGCATTTTCGCACGTATCGCGAGGCCCTTGGCAATCACGTCGATAAAGGCCGAGGCACGTTCCAACGCGACTGCGAAATCACCGGTGAACGCCCCGGAAAGTATGGAATCCGCGGTATGTACGATGTCTTCCGCGCTGGGCGGTGTGTCGACGCCGGCGATGGCCGAGGCTGCGGTGTCCTCGGGTTCGGCGATGCGATACAGGCTTGCCAGCGATCGCTGGTTGCGGCGCATCCAGGTGCGCAGCAGATACAGTCGCCATAGGATGCCGGGCAGGGAATCGGGTTCCGATCTGCTCCACAACTCGGCGATGATATCGACGCCTTCGCGGTCGACCAGGGTGAGCACGCGCTGCACGATCTTCGGGTCCTGTGTATGGTGCACGCGGTCGAGCATGGCCTGCGCCGAGGCGTGGCTCATCTCGTTGATCTCCTCCGGATCCATGCCGCCGGCCATCTTCTCGGTCAACGCCGGGTCGAGTTGGGCTGGACGGGCTGGGCGTGAGGAACCCGTCCGCGCGGGCGCGAAGCCCGGATGGGCGGAATTGACGGAGCCGGAACTGTAATGCACTGTGTTAGTAGACAACTGGAGCCATTCTTTGGATATCGATGATGCGCGGGCCTTCCGCGTCTTTCACGATGAACAATGCTACCGCATTACCGGTCGGCATATAAGGCGATTTGGCGATGAGCTGCTTGGCCAGTGATTTCGAGGCGCACATGGGGCGCAGATGCTCGAAAATGTCGCCGATGACGGGCCGGTGCATACAGATCGCGGTAGTTCGGCTGTATTGCTTTGGTGCGTTCATCGGCGTGGCTGCCGCCTTCTGTTTCGCGGTTAAGTCAATCGCAGCATTGTCGGTCTCGTCGTGTTGGCCGGATGGCTGCGAGCTTTGTGCCAACGGTTGTGGATTCGCGGTATTCGTGTCCGAACGTGGTATCACTTTGGAAGAGCTTTCGATTTTGCCGGCGTTTGCCGCGTCACTGGCGGGGTTGCCGGCGGTATTCGCTGACGGAAGATCGGCATCACCGGTGTCGCTGATCTTGACCACGGCCTTGGTGCCGGCTTGCACCGCACATTTCGCAGCGCTTAGGCCATCGGTTTCGGCAAACAGATCATCGATGACCTCGCGGACGCATTGCCAGGTCGCATTGGGGTCGGCCGCAAAGGCGTCTTCGGTCAGCGCCGGAAGTTGTGTGATCTCAAGTCCCGTATGCCAGGCGTATGGTTCCAGCGTCTCCATGCAGCGCAGCCAAGGGGACGAAGCGAGTTTTTGCGGGGCGTAGCAGCCCAATTCTTGGTTGAGCGCAAAACTTGCCGCAGCGCCGCGGGGAATGATGGGGCGGTCGGCGTCGGTGCCGTTCCACTTTTTGCGGGCCACGGCCTTGCTGTGACGCACGATGATCAGTTTCTGGGCCTTAAGCGCACCCTCCTGGATGCGGTCGACGAATTGGTCGAGGATATCGCGGTCAAGCGGATGCGAAAGCAGCTTTCGGGCCTGAGGGATGGTCAGCCATCTCACCTCGTCGATTTCGCTGGTTTTTGCGTGCTTGATGGTGCCAACGACCTGTTTTCGGCTTTTCGCGGTTTCCGGCGCAATCGGATGGGCCATCCAATAGACGACATGCTTGGTGTAGATTGTTGCGGTTTTGGATCCTGTTTTGGTGTGTTTCGATTTTTTGCCTTCGGCGTTGAGCGGATACTCGACTTCACCGATGCTCGGGCCCAAGGCCACCGGCACTCCGGTTTCCTCTTCCATCTCGCGTATTGCCGCGTGACGGCTGGATTCGTGTTCCTCGAGCTTGCCTTTCGGCCAGCTCCAATCGTCGTATTTCGGACGATGTACCAAGCAGACTTCCAGTTGCGTGATGATGGCGCGGAAGTGGATCTCCGCTTCGCTCAAAGGCAGTCTGTGCTTCTGCCGCTTGCGTTTGCTGGTGCTGTGAGAGGCACGTGCCTCGGCGAATTTGCTTGCTTTTTCGGCTCGTTCGTCGAGGCTTTTGGCCTTACCGGTGGCAATCCAACGGTAAGGTATCCCTCCCGCCGATTCAACGACATGTGATGGTTTGAGCTCGGAGGTCATCTACCGCCTACTTCTTGATCTTACTTGCGACCACGTTGATGGGTCTTGATCAGCAGCTCCTGGCAATCGACCAGAGGCTTACCGTCCAAATCGTGCGAATGGCGGATATAGGTGCCGTCCGGCTGCATGTGCCAGGACGAGGTGGTATCGGCCATCTGCAGATCGACGTAATCGATCAGCGAAGCGACTTCCTCGGGGTCGGTGATGCGTACCAGTGCCTCCACGCGGCGGTCGAGATTGCGGTGCATCAGGTCGGCCGAACCGATCCAGACTTCCGGCCCGGCTGCCGGCCCCTCGCCGATCTGCGGGCCGGCGGAATTGGCGAAGGCGTAGATACGGCTGTGTTCGAGGAAACGCCCGAGGATGGAATGCACCCGGATGTTCTCGCTCAGGCCCGGGGCACCAGGTTTGAGCGCGCAGATGCCACGTACCACGATGTCGATTTTGACCCCGGCTTGACTGGCGCGATAGAGCGCGTCAATGGTCTTTTCGTCGACGATGGAGTTGACCTTGATCTTGATCCATGCTTCATGACCGGCTCGTGCCGCGTCCTCCTCGCGGCGGATACGCTGGATGAGGCCGCTGCGGCACGTGCGCGGGGCGACCAGCAGACGATGGAAGCTGGAGCGCGGCGCGTAACCGGAAAGCTGGTTGAACAGGCGGGTCAAGTCTTGCCCGACCACCGGATCGCAGGTCAGCAGGCCGAGATCGGTATACTGGCGGGCGGTTTTCGGGTTGTAGTTGCCCGTGCCGACGTGGCAGTAGCGACGCAGACCGTCCGCCTCTTGACGCACGACCAGCGAAAGCTTGCAGTGGGTCTTCAGCCCAACGATGCCATAGACGACGTGGACGCCGGCGCGTTCGAGCTTGCGGGCCCACGCGATGTTGGCATCCTCATCGAAACGTGCTTTGATCTCGACCAGTGCCAAGACCTGTTTGCCGGCCTGTGCGGCATCGACCAGCGCGTCGATGATCGGCGAATTGCTGGAAGTCCGGTAGAGCGTCTGCTTGATGGCCAGGACCCTCGGGTCGGCCGCGGCCTGGGCCAGGAAGGCCTGCACCGAAGTGGAGAACGAATCGTAGGGGTGGTGCAGCAGGATGTCGCGCTCGCGGATGGCGGCGAAGATGTCCTGTGCGCGGCTGGATTCGACCGTGGCGATCTGGCGGTTGGTGGTGGGGATGAACGGCTTGTTCTTAAGATCCGGGCGGTCGATGTCCTGCAGCTCGAACATGAGCTTCATATCCAGCGGTGCAGGCAGGCGGAAGATCTCCTCTTCGTTGACGCGCAGACGGCGTGCCAGAAGCTGGGAGAGGAACGGGCTGGTGGCGTCGCTGATTTCGAGGCGGATCGGCGGCCCGAAACGACGGCGCAGCAGTTCCTTCTCCATGGCGTTCAAGAGGTTTTCGGCGTCGTCCTCTTCCACGTCGATATCCTCGTTGCGGGTGACGCGGAAGGAACGCGCCTCCTTGATGATCATGCCGGGAAAGAGCGATTCGAGGTGGGCGATGATGAGGTTCTCCATGGTGATGAAGCCGTAGCGCTCCTCGCGGCTCTCCTCGTCGGTCAGGTCGTCGACGGGCACGAGACGGTTCAGGTTGTCGGGCACCTTGACGCGCGCGAAATGCGTCTTGCCGCTGTTCGGATTCTCCACCAGAATGGCCAGGTTCAGGGAACCGCCGGAAATATAGGGGAATGGATGGGCGGGGTCGAACGCGAGCGGCGTCAGGACCGGGAAGACCTGCTGGCGGTAATAGCGCGAAAGCCGTTCCTGTTCGGCGCTGGTGAGCCTGTCCCAGCTCAACAACACGATGTGCTCGCGGGCCAGTTCAGGCAGGATGTGCTTGACGGCCTCGTTGGCGTGCTCGGCCTGCAGTTCGTGCGCGGTCTCGCTGATGGAGCGTAGCTGCTGGCGTGGGCTCAGGCCCGAGGCGCTCGTCACGGCTATGCCGGTATCGATGCGGCGTTTGAGCCCGGCCACGCGCACCATGAAATATTCGTCGAGGTTCGAGGCGAAAATACCGGCAAAGTTGGCGCGTTCCAAGAGTGGGACTTCAGGGTCCTCCGCCATCTCAAGGACGCGTTTGTTGAATTTGAGCCAGCTCAGCTCACGGTCGAAATAGCGGTCCGGGGGCAGGGGCTGTTCCTCCGGCAGCGCTTTGCGCTTGTCGGACTTCTCGGTTTCGGCGATGTGCTCGGCTATCTGGCTGCGGAGCAATGCCTTCGAGGGTGCGTCAAAAATCTGTGCCATATCCTTACTCTAAGCACTGCCGTAGAGCTATGGAACCTCCAAAACGTAAAATTCACCATATTGTGAATAACTCATTTCGTTATCCTCGCTATCAAGCCCGAAATGTGCATAATTTTGGACGTTAACCCTCGACACGCCTCAAATGTGGATAACCCCAATCATTCGACCACAGTACCCGTTTTGGCTTGCTTCACAGCGTATAGCAGGGTTTGCTTGAAATGGAATGCAACGGAAGATGGAAAGGCGATGATTGATGAACTTGCGAAACATATCAAAAATGATAATATCAAAATTGATAATTCAATAGGTTACGCTATGGGGAATTTTCAAGTTGAGTTCTATGCGTTGCCCAATGGTAAAGAGCCGATGCAAAAGCTGCTGAATTCAGTTGACGAAAAAATGGCGCGAAAATTATTGGATGACATCGATATGTTGAGGGTGTATGGCAACAGTTTGCGTGAACCGTACTCGAAACGTGTCTCTGGTGGCATTTTCGAGTTACGTGTTCGACAGTCGACGAATGATGTTCGTGCGCTGTATTTTTTCATGAAAGGGCGTCGAATCATCATTACCAATGGGTTTGTGAAAAAGCAGAATAAGCTGCCACTTGTTGAGTTATCTAGGGCGAAACGATATCGCAAAGATTGGTCGGAAAGGAAGGCGTAAATAACTTATGGATGATTTGGATAGGTATATTGCCGAGCGTAAAAGCCGAGATCCGAAATTTGCGGAAGAGTATGAGCGTAGTAGGCCTGAGCATGAAGCTGCGATAGCGATTATGGGTGCTCGGATTGAAGCTCATATGACTCAGGCTGAAGTGGCGAAAAGATGCGGTATGAGACCTTCGAACTACTCGCGTATCGAAAGGGGCAACTCCATTCCGACGGTCAGGACGCTTGCCCAAATCGCCAAGGGGCTGGGCCGCAAGCTCAAGATCGAGTTCGTGTGATGCCGTGGCTTCATCGCATGCTCGTAGTCTGTGCCATCTACACTAAACAACTATGACTGACGACTCCAAAGAGCAGAATGTACCGGCGGATGGCTCGCAAGAAAATTCGTCACGCAATCAGGCCAGGATCGAGATTCCAGCGCCTCCTCAAGCGCAGGCGGGAATGCCGGTTTCCACTCAAGGCGCAGCTCCGACTCCGACTCCAACTCCAATTCAGTCCGAGCCTGTGAGTTTCGTCGCGTTTGGCAGTGAAAATGCCACGTCTGATGATGACAAGGCCTCGACGAACAGCGTTTTCGTTGCCGGCGCGGGTTCGAGCAACTCCGATGTCGAGTTTTCTTCCGCGATCTCGGACGCAGATGTTTCCGCGCAGGAGGACGAGATTGAAAAGGGGCTTGCCCGGATCGACCCGCTGACCGTCCATCCGCGTGTGTCCAGTTGCGTGCTTGCCGTGGCGCTTGCTCTGCTCTGCTTTGCGGCGGCGGCCGCGATTTACTGGTTCGGCGTGCACACTTTGGAAGGCCAGAGCTTCGACGAACTCGTATGGCGCAGCTTCAACACCAGCGCTCCAAGCTGGATTATCGCCGTTTCGAATGTGCTCAACCGAGGCGTGGTGATTGTGGCGATCAGCTTGTCGATTGCGGTGATCGCCTTCATCGTCGCAGCGGTTCGCAGGCGTTGGTGGCTTTTGGGGCAGATGGCCGTATTCGGCGTCGTCGCCTTTGGCGCCGCGTGGCTCAAGCGTCTGCTGCCCCGGCCGATGATCATTCGCGTCCTTTCTACGCATGAAAACAGCGCTCCGTCGGGGCATACGTTGCTTGCCGTGGGGTCGGTGCTGGTCTTGCTCGTCGCGGTTCCGCGCGTCTGGCGCGCACTGGTTGCGTTGCTCGGCGGAGCGTATAGCATCCTCGTTGCGGCATCGCTGATCGTCGGGCGTTGGCATCGGCCCTCAGACGTATTGATGTCGCTGTTGATCGGCGGCGGACTGATGATGCTGGCGCTCGCCCTCACGCGCAAATCCGGGATGGACAGCCCGGGAAGCCGTATGTCGTCGGCCAGCGTACAGATTGTCGGCAGCATTATGATCACTTTCGGTCTCGTCTCCTGCGCCTATGCCGGCTATATGCTTTGGCAGATCTATCCCGGGCTCGGCATGATGGCGATGTGGGCCAAGAACGGCGCGTGCGCACTGAGCATGGCCGCCATCCTCGGCGTGGGTTGCCTGATGTTCGGCCTCACGCTCGCCGTCCGCCAGCTCACCGCCTCTCCGTTGACGCGTCTCGGGCTGGTCGGTGCGCCTCCGGCTCCGCCACAGAAATAATCGCGTCTTTTGCTGGTGTTTCCCGCGTCTTTGGGGCAATGAGAATCAGTTGGTTGTTGTCCCTCGTCCCGGGGCGGTCTCTATTTGTGTCTTTTTACTTGCTTGCTCGAGCCTGGCAGGTAAAAAGACACAAATAGACCGTCTAAATGTTGCTTTTTACTTAGACAAACCGAGCAAGCAAGTAAAAAGACTCATTTAGATGCCGGGGTGGTGGCCACATGGCCGCTTTGGCGAGCAGACAAAGAATTGTCCCGGTTTGATTATTATTGCGCGGATTCTTCACGTCCGAACCTTCTGCACATCGGCGTAAGAATCAATGCGCCGATGGCTAGGCAGACTCCGGTGCCGACCACAATCGGCGTGATGGCCACGCGGTCGAACAGTAGGCCGTAGGTCATCTGTCCCAACGGGGAAGCGCACAGACAGACCGCGTTGACAAGCGCCATGATCTTGCCCATCAGTTCGTCGGGAATCAGCGTCATCAGGGTCGGGCTGATGATGATGTTGGTGAAATCGATGGCCAGGGTGAGCAGGCAGAAGGCGGCGATGAATGTGACCAGTTTCGCGGACCGTGCTACCGGGAATGCGAAGACCACGGCGATCGGCACGAAACAGAGGGCGGCCGCGGCGATGGTTGTGGGCATATGTCGCATGAGGAGCTTGGCGGCCAGTGCCGTGGTCAGTAGGGTGTCGAGCAGGGAGACCACGCTCATGATCCCGTCGCAATAGCCGTAGACGTCGGCTCCGAAATGTAGCGCGGTGCGAATGATGTACGGAGAGCCGACGGAGGAGACACCGTTGAGGAAGAAATTCAGGGCGGCGATGACGACGCAGAGTTCCAGCAGGGTCGGGTTGGCCTTGACAAACGCGGCGGCGTCACGGGTATCGGCAAGAAAGACCGAAAGAATATGGCGCCGGACAGGTGGATTATTGTGGGCTCGTTGCAATGGTGGCGCTGCTGGTGCCGTTGACGCTGCTGAATCGCCTGTTCTCGTCTCGATTGTCGGAGCGAGGCATCCGTTTTCTGCGGCAGTTGCGAGAGCCTCGGTTATGTGTGCTTTTCTGCGGTTTGATGCGGATTGGTCTGGATGCGCTGTGGCTCTATCGGCGCGGCGTACCGGATTCAGCTCGATAAAGCATTCCAGGCTGGCGGTGACGAAAAAGCAGACGGTGGTGCCGGCCATCATGGTGCGAATGCCGATCAGCGCGTACAGCGCACCGCCGGCAAAGGTCGGGATAATCTGCATGACGGCGTTGACCTGGCTGGAGATCGCCTGAGCGCGGCGCAAGAGTACGGTGTCCGTGCGGCCGAGCATTTGGGGGATAGCGGCGCTGACGGTGGGGGATTCGAGCGCATCGAGCACGGACAAGGCGATGAGCAGCACCGCGATCGAGGCGATGGTGTGGACTTGCATGAAGCCGAAGCTGAGCGTCGCGGCGAGCACCACGCAGCCGCTGACGGCGTCGAGCGCGACCATCATGGTGCGGCGGTTGACGCGGTCGGCGATGACCCCGCCGAACGGCATCAAGGCAATGGTCGGCACAATGGAGATGGAGAGGAGCGTTGCGAAGACGGTGGCCGAGCCGGTTTCGTCGAGCACCCACATCGACATCGCGAAGCGCAGCATGGTGTTGCCGAAAAGCGAGAGGCCTTGCCCGGCGATGAGCAGGACGAAGTTGCCGGAACGCAGCGGCGACGGCGCCGGTTTGCCTGGCTGCTGGGATTCGTCGCTGCTGCCGATCTCGCCTGTCTGCTGTGGCCTTGTCTGTACGCGAGCGTTTGGGCAGGTCGGGTTTCCGAGTGCTGTTTTGCTTGTGGTCTGTTGGGTTCCGGTGTCGGCAATGGTTGTCATGGTTCTTCCTTCATTGCGTGTTGATTAATTGATACCGACCGACGGTATGTAAAATAAACAATGCTAATCGTAGATATTGGTTGCTGTTGCCTGCTGTGTATTTTTAATCTGTCGCAGAAGCTTAAAAGGATGCGACTGTTAATCGCTGTGTCCTTTTGGTTTTGTTTCTGCGGTTTGAGCGTTGGCATTGTTGATTTCAGCAGCTGCCTCAGCGGTGGAATCCTCGGCATCGGGGCCTTGGATCTGCGCGTAGAAATCGGCGAACTGCTCGGTCATGTCGCGGGTGATCGCCGGTACGCCGAGCGAAACGCAGATGGTGGCCAGGCATTGCGAGCGGTGCAGCAAAACGCTCCGGGTACCGGGGTAGAAATTCGGCAGGAACCAGAGATTCATCAGCAGCGTGAGCAGTTCGGCGGCCTCCTGCGGATAATCCGTGATGATCGAGCCGTCCTCAATGCCGCAATCGATGAGCGTGCGCATGTCGTTCGGCAGGATGCACGTCCAGGTGTAGAGACTTTCGGCCATTTCCTGCGGATCCTTGATGGTTGAGAGCGTGCCCTTGAGCCGCTCGATGTGTTCGGTGTCGGTGATGTTGGAAAGAATGAGCTCGCGAATTTTCTGCAGGCCGTTCAGGTCCTTGCATTCCAGAACCGCGGCGTAGCGGTCGAGGGCCTTTTGGTTGTCTGCGGCGCTGACAGCCTCGAGGATGTCCAGTTTGGATTTGAAATGGTGGTATATCGCACCTTTGGAGAGGTCGCCGAGCTCGTCGATGATGTCCTGCACCGAGGTGTTTTCGTAGCCTTTGGCGGCGAACAGCTTCTGCGCCGCGTCGAGTATGCGGCGTCTGGTCACCTCGGGATGTGCGTTGCGTGCCATCTGCGTCTCCTTAGTACTGGATTACCGGCCCGCCGGTAGAGCGGAATACGAAGGACGGATTCATCCAACGATTCTTCGATTCTCGCAGAGTCTTCGACTAAACCGATGAAAGCTTGTTGCTCTTATTATACATACCGTCGGTCGGTATCAGTACGGCGTGTTGGGATGAGGACGGAAATTCGTGTAGCTGATGTGTTCGATGCCGGTGATATGGATTTTGCAATTGCGGCATGAGCCCAATGCGGTAAGTGTCTGGTATCGTTCGTGGCAACCGTGGTTTGCCTCTTCGCATGAGCGTGTTGCGGTATGAGTTCGCAGCCCTGAGGCACAATAGGGTCATGACTTCCAAAGGAAAACCTTCTCCGCGTTCAGCGGTCAAGCCGCTGAGCGATGCGCAGGTGGAGCTGTTGGGGCGTCGCCATCACCTGGTCGATCCGACACAGTATTTCCCGACCGGCCCGCGCAAAGCGAACACCGCCGAGATCGAGGCGCAGAATCCCAAGGGTACCAAGCGCTTGCTCGATGCCGTCTCCGCTGTGCTTCGCGCGCACAGCAAGGTCTACGCGTGGGGGCTCGAGCGTGTTCCGGAAACCGGCCCGTTCATTACGGCGGCCACGCACGTCACGATGTATGACGTTTTTATTCCGATGGACGCGCTGTTCCATATGGGTCGTCGCCCGCGCTATATGGCCAAGGCCGAGATGGCGCACTGGCCGGTGATCGGGCGTTGGTTCCAGCTGGTGGGTATGCAGCCCGTGCCGCGCCGCAGTGGCAAGGCCATCGAGATCGAAAAGGAATCCATCGACATCATCACCTCGGGCCGTCCGCTCACTGTCTGGCCGGAAGGCACGCTCTCGCGTGACCCGCTCAAATGGCCGATGAGCCTCAAGGACGGCGTCGGCATCATCGCGCTCGAATCCTCGCGCCGGCTCGGCCGCCAGGTGCCGCTCTATTGCGCGGTGACGTGGGGTGCGGCGAGCATCAACCATTGGTGGCCGTGGCCGCGCAAGAACGTAGTGATGTGCTACGACGCCGCGCTGGATTATGGCGACCTGCTCAAGGACGCCGAAACGTGGGGCGCCGAGCCGCCGATGGAGCTGGTCACGGAACTCACCACGCGTATCCGCGAGAGGATGGAGCAGATCATGGCCGAGATTCGCGGCGAGCAGCCGCCGGCCGAGGGCTATTGGGACTTTCGGACGATGAGCCGCAAACCACGTCGCTGATTTCGCAGAGCGTGGTGCTGGCGTATCGTTTCGCGTGCAGGTGCTGTCATGGAATCGCCCGATATGACCGTGATGGCATCAACGTGGTGTATCGGTCGGGCGTAGATGTTGCCAGTAATCTATCAACGTGGTGTATCGGTTCTGTTGCCAATGATGGTGCACCTGTGATGCAGGCGGGCTATTCCCGGTATAAGCAGAGTGCCAGTACTGTGTCTCATTCGTCTCATTCGTCTCGATTGTCTCACCCATCTCACCCACCTCAATCGTCTCACCCATCTCACCCACCTCAATCGTCTCACCCATCTCACCCACCTCAATCGTCTCACCCATCTCACCCACCTCAATCGTCTTAATCACCTCACTCGCCTCAACTGTCTTCATTTCTCCGATATCAGCCATCTTGGTGCCGCCAACCCCTGCCTTTTTTGATGAATTGCCGTCGATTTGCCCTAAAAAGACCCTCTTGGTGCACCAAGAAGGCGAATTTCGATGAATATTTGTGAATTTTGCTTGAAAATGGGTATCTTGGTGCCACCAACATCCCCATCTGAATGAGGAATGAGGGTTGCGCGAAACGGGGAAGGGGCGGTTGCGTGCATATGAAGGAGGAAATGTGGGGTCTGTGGGCCGCGCGAGGTACGGATTGATGAAATTACATGGGTTGCGGCACAATGGTTAGGTTCTTGAAGGCGGTGGCATCCGAAGGATTGGTATGGCCCTTGATAGGTGATTGACGCTATTATGGGTTGCATCGTGGATGCGAAGGAGCAGATTATGAAGACGACAGTACTTGGGGCAGGCGCTTGGGGGACGGCGTTCGGCCAGGTGCTCGCGGATGCGGGCAATGACGTGATGATGTGGGCGCGTGAGCCGGAAATCGTGAAAGGCATACGCGACAACCACTGCAACGAAATGCGCCTTCCCAGCGTCAAGCGACTTCCAGATAGCATGACCGCCACCGGCGATCGGGCGGAAGCAGTGAAGGGCGCCCAGATTGTGGTGGTCGCCATCGCGGCCCAGCACGCGCGTGAGGCACTGGAGCTTTTCGCGCCGCTCATCGACTCCAAGGCCATCGTGGTTTCACTGATGAAGGGGATCGAGCGAACCACTGGCAAGCGTATGGACGAAGTGGTGTGTGAGGCGTTGGGCGACCTGCCGGCTGAGCGTTTCGTCGCGATTTCCGGGCCGAACCTGAGCAAAGAGGTAGCCGACCGCGAGCCCGGTGCCACAGTGGTGGCGTGCGAAAGCATCGACAATGCCAAGATCGTGGCGCAGGCCTGCCAGACCCCCTATTTCAAGGCGTTCGTCACCACGGACGTCATCGGTGTGGAAATGTGCGGATCGCTCAAGAACGTCGTGGCGCTCGCGGTGGGCATGGCCCGAGGTGCGGGATACGGCGAGAACACGGCGGCGATGATCGAGACGCGCGGCCTGGCGGAACTTGCCGCGCTGGGCAAGGCCTCGCATGCCGAGGACAAGACGTTCCACGGCCTTGCCGGCGTTGGCGATCTGATCGCCACCTGCGGATCGCCCTTGAGCCGTAACTACACCTTCGGCGCAAATCTTGGGAAGGGTATGAGCGTCGAGGAGGCCACCAAAGTCAGCAACGGTGTGGCCGAAGGCGTGCCGACAACGGAGGCCGTGGTGCGTATGGGCGCGGAGCTTGGCGTGCCGACCCCGCTCGCCAGCGCGATGAACAAGGTACTCAAACAGGGGCTGACCTGCGAGCAGATGCTGTCCGAGCTCGTCAAGGGTGATATCACGGAAGAGTGACGTCCCGCGCCGCAGAGCGCATAATCAGCTTGAGATAAACCCCGGCCCCGATGCTTACTTGCAAAGCACCGGGGCCTGTGGCATAAACAGAAGGAACCGTAACTGTCCCTTATCGGTTGCAGCCTCATCAAATAAAGCTTTATCGGCCACCAAATTCTGATGAGTCGTCCTGCCACAACCAACACAATCAGTATATCACTGACGAGATATATGTATTGCGCGGTAGGATGAGTTTGTCCTCAAGTTCCCTCGTCCGGATCTTGTGCGACCGTATGGCTTTCCGGCCGTATTGTCCCCGCCGCGCCCATCGTGGCGTGGTATGAAAAGAAAGATAGGTATTACTATGCCTACTCGTAACAAGGGTTTTGACGGCCCTGAAATCATCCAGTCCTTCGCGCTGATTGCAGCTGCGTTGGCGGCCAGGGCGGATAACGTCGTGGCTGAT
Organism: Bifidobacterium sp. ESL0800; assembly: GCF_029395355.1. NCBI lineage: Bacteria > Bacillati > Actinomycetota > Actinomycetes > Bifidobacteriales > Bifidobacteriaceae > Bifidobacterium > Bifidobacterium sp. ESL0800. The sequence continues at coordinate 1,496,563 of NZ_CP113913.1, read as the reverse complement.
GTGCTGCTCGTGACCTTAACCGGTTGCGTAGTGGTGACATGCTGGAAGCATCGACGGAAATAGTCGTTGAAGCCTGCCTGGCCTGGAGAGATTCGGGCCAGGCGTTTCTGTGTTTGAACCAATATCTGCACCGGGTTTGTGAATGAGAGGCACTGACATCGGAGTGTCGTTTATGCGCCGTGTACGCTTGGGATTCAGATTCGATTTCTTAACAAAAGCGAGGGAATATGCGTAAGCAGCGCGTGGTGGTTTTGTACGGCGGCAGGGCGGATGAACATTCGATTTCCTGCATTTCCACCGCAGGGGTCTTGAAGGCCATGGACACCGAGCGTTTCGAGCCCATTCCCATCGGCATCACCAAAGCCGGCGAATGGGTGATGGGCGGCACTGACCCGCGCGATTTTGACCTTTCCGACGGCGCGATGCCCACCGTCGAAGCGTCCGATGCCGACGGCGCTACCAGCACAGTCAAGCCGGTGGTTCTCGACATGTCCCGTGGCAACAACGGTTTCTACGTGCGCGAATCGGACGGAACCCTGACTTCGCTCGGCTATGTGGACGCGGTATTCCCCGTTTTGCACGGTCCGTACGGCGAGGACGGCACGGTGCAGGGCTTGCTTGAGATGATGGGAGTGCCATACGTCGGCTGTGGCGTCTTCGCCTCGGCCGCCTGCATGGACAAGGCGTTCACGAAGATTGTGCTTTCCCAGGCCGGCATTCCCGTGGCTCCCGGGGTCACGTTCGACACCCGTGATTTCAGCGAGGCCAACGAGTTCAAAGACGACGCCGCCGAGGCGATGAAACGCATCGAGGCCGCCAAGCTGCGCTACCCGTTGTTCGTCAAGCCGTCGCGCGCCGGGTCGAGCTTCGGCGTCACCAAGCTGGAACGCGAGGGAGACGCCGGGGAGCTTGCCGCTGCGCTGTTCGAGGCTTCGCACCACGACTGGAAGGTGCTGGTGGAGCAGGGCATCGACGGGCGCGAGATCGAATGCGCCGTGCTCAATCCCGTGGCCGGCGAGGAGCCGAAGTCGGCGCTGCCCGGTGAGATCGTGCTCGACCATCGTGCCGCCGGCGGCGACCAGTTCTACGATTTCGACAGCAAATACACCGATTCCGAGGCGTCGCACGTCGAGGTCCCGGCGGACCTGCCGCAAGAAACGCTGAAGCGCGCGCAGCAGATTGCGGTTCGTGCGTTCAAGGCCGTCGACGGGGCGGGACTTTCGCGGGTCGATACGTTCGTCACGAAGAGCGGCGAGGTGATGGTCAACGAAATCAACACCATGCCGGGCTTCACGCCGATTTCGATGTATCCGAAGGCTTGGGAGGCGACCGGAGTGGGCTATACCGAGCTGATTACCCGGCTCATCGAAGGCGTGTTGCGGTAAGTCGATACATTATAAATTGATAAATTTGACGTATTTTTGATAGTCTCGTTTCATGAATCTTTCATTATGTCGTTTATATAATGAGGGAACATAGGTAGGTTGGTTAATAATCCGAGAGGGTATGTAACGCAATATGAACGACGATAACCGTTCTGAAGAAGAGACTCCGCAATCGGGAACGCACGAAGAATCCGGTTCGTCGCGGCCTTCGCAATATCAGCCGCAATCGGCTTATCGCGCCTTGAACTCGCAGGCCCCGCAGCCGCAATCTTCTCAATCACAGCAGTACTACCCGCAGGCTCAGGCATCCCAGACATTTCAGGCTCAGCCATCCGCGTCTCAGTATCAAGTTCAGCCTCACGGCCCCGATCTTCAGACCCGGCCGTACCCGCAGGATCAGCCGCAGGCGTACCAGCCATATCAAACGCAAGTTGGCGGCCAGCAATCGCAGTACCAGCCAGATCAAGGTCAGCCTCAGTACCGGCCCGGCCAACAATACCAAGGTTGGCAGGGCCAGCCGTACAATCCTCAAGATCAGCAGTCTCAGCCGCAGTCCGGTTATCAGCAATCCCTGTACCAGATGTATCAAGGCCAGCCTCAGTACCGGCAATCAGGCCAGTATCCTTCGCAACAATACCAGCCGTACCAGCAAGACCGGCCATACCAGCAGCCGCAATATCAGGCCTATCAATACCCCTCGTACCAGCCGCAGCAGTTTGGGCCGCAGCCTCAATACCAACCCCAGTATCAGCAGCAATTCCGACCCTGCACAGGCTACCAATACCCGATGCAGCCTCAAATGCAGCCTCAATATATGCAGCAGCCATCTTCACCGTTCGCGCACCCGGGTTCCAACGGCTATTGGCACCAGCCCAATCCGGCGTGGCAGGCGCCGATGTACCGCTGGATCGGCGTTGTGCGCAAGCGGTTCTCGAATATCGGGTATGCCTTGGATCTGGTCGTTGTGGTCTGGTATGCGATGACGATGATCGTCGGGGAAGTGGCGAGAGCGTTCGTCGACCCGGCGAAGCTGCCCATGTGGGCGCAATTGCTGATGGGCAACGGTCCGCTGTACGCCATCGCGATCCCGCTTTCCCTGCTGGTTTTCCGCACGATACCCAAGGTGAAACGCAAGACGAGCGATATGGGCGTGGGCATGTTCCTGGCGCTGATGGCGATATCGTTCCCGCTGGCGGATATCGGCAATATCATCGGCAACATCCTTTCGGGCCTGCTTTCGCATGATCAGGCGCAAAGCAGCATCAACGAACTCATCGAAAACCTCGACCCGATCAGCATCCTGCTGTTCACGGTGATCATCGCCCCGATTTTCGAAGAATGGCTGTTCCGCCGGCTGCTGATCGACCGGATGCAGCAATATGGCGAGAAAACCGCGATTCTGGTCTCCGCCTTTGCCTTCGGCCTGTTCCACGGCAACCTGTTCCAGTTCTTCTATGCCTTCGGTTTCGGCCTGCTGCTGGCCTACGTCTACGTGCGCACCGGCAAGCTGCGCTATACCATCGCCATGCACATGACGTTCAATTTCTTCGGCGGGTTCCTGCCGCAAGTGACCCTCCTGACGATGAGCAAATCCGTGAGGACCGCCGTCAACGCGGACATCGTCGGTGGAATGAAGAAGGCGTTCGCCTCGGGTCAAGGCGGTGAAGTCACGCCGTTCCTGGCCTATCTGGTATTCGACGTCGTGATGTTCATCCTCGGCATCGTCGTCGCGATTATCGAACGCAAGAAACTCGTGTTTTACCGGGCGCCCGAGGAATTGCCCAGAGGCACCCGAGCCAAGACGGTGCTCGGCAATCCGGGCGTCATCATTTTCATCGTGATCTCGGTACTCCTGATGATCGCGGCGCTGTTCAACGCGTAATCGCAGATTGTGCCCGCGAATGTGCATCTGGTTCGGATATACAGAGATAATCACGAAATGACGTCGAAAAGTGTGATTATCTCTGCGCTTGTTTCGGATATGCAGAGATAATCACGGAATGGTGCCGAAAAGTGTGATTGTCTCTGCATCGGGTTCGTGTATGCAGAGATAATCACGGAATGGTGCCTGAGAGTGTGATTGTCTCTGCACTTGTTTCGGATATGCAGAGGTAATCACGAAATGACGCCTGAGAGTGTGATTATCGGGTTCGTGTATACAGAGATAATCATGAAATAACGTCGAAAAGTGTGATTATCTCTGCGCTTGTTTCGGATATGCAGAGGTAATCACAGAATAACGCTGAAAAGTGTGATTGTCTCTGCATCGCTGTGAGGAGCTCAGATGATGAAATCTTCCTTGGCCAGCGCGCACACGGCGCAATCGCGAACACGTTCCTGATTGATTCCGGGGTTGGCGAAGAGCAGCACTCGGCCTTGTATCCCCTCCGGCGAGAACCCGGTGAAGTTCACTTGCGGCGGATTCCTGCGGTCGGTGAAGTCCGAAGTCGCGGTTTTCAGTATGCTCACCACGCGTTTGGCCGCCACCTTGATATCGGTGCCCGGCCGCAACGTGAAGTCGACGCTTACGCACGCCTCGCCTTCTGGCGTGAGCCGTTCCAGAGAAGAGGTATTGAGCACCGAATTGGGGATGATGAGCTGGTTGCCATTGCGTTCGCGCACCATGGTCTGCCGCCAAGTGATGTCTTCGACCGTTCCTGTGATGCCTTGGATACGCACCTGATCGCCGGGGTGGATGACATGGCCGATCATCAGGCCGAAACCGGAGATGATGTTGGCGATGGTGTCTTTGAGACCCAGCGAAATGGCCAGGCCTCCAATGCCAAGGGCGGTGACGATGGTGGTCGGGTTGATGCCGAAAACCGGCTGCAGCACCATGGCCACGGCAATGATCCAGATTGACACCAATGCGAGATTGACGAAAATCGACGCGTTCGGAATGCCGGAATGATTGAGCAGCTTCTTGAGCCACCGGGAGACTGCTTTTGCGGCCACGAGGGCCACGACAAAGACGATAAGCAGAAATGCGATGCGACTATCATGCACCTTAAGCCAGTCCAGCAATTGTTCCATAAGGCTTTAGCTTACCCCCGTAAGCTTTGGCCGGTTGGATCGACGAAAGCGAACATCAAGCAGTGTGGCCGATGCCGCCCATGAGCGAGGTGTTTCCTCTGAAACCGTCGACATGTTGGTGCTGCATATTTTGAAGGTCTTCAAGCAGGCCATCGACCTCATGCTTGAAATCCCTGTCTTTGCTTTCTGCCTCGGCAATGCTCTTGAGCAACGAGTCGTCGCCTTTCTCCAACGCGCTGCGGAACATCTGCACCCAGAAACCGGGCATGCTGTCGCCGGAGACCGCCAAATAGAGCGTTCTTGCGACCACCGCCGCGTCGAGATTGCTCCACTGCTCGACCGTCGTCTCGCGGGAAAGCTTGGACCACATGCCGGAGACCGCAAGTAGGCCGCCTACCGAAAATTCCAGTAGGACGTCTTGATTGATCGTCATCTCGCGGTCAAGGTGTTGCCATTTGATAAAGCTGTCGCGAATCGCGTCGTGCACGGTGAACAGCAGGAACGGAGAGCTGTGTTTGCCCACGGTCAAAGCGAGGTGGTCGAGGTGTATGCGGTTCGCGGGCACGCCGATGAGCTGCATGACGACGCCGTTCCACGCCTTGGCTGGATCCAGGGTGAATTCAGGCAGTGCACGGTCGATGCCTTCGACGGCGTGCTGGATTGCGGTTTCGGCAAGATTGTTGAGTTTGCAATAGTGGTAGTAGAAAGAGTTACGGTTGACGCCTGCCATGTTGACGATGTCGGTGACGGTGATTTTGGGATAATCGCGTTCCTCAAGCAACTTCCAGAACGCATTCTCCATGCGCGTCGTAGCCGGCAATTGATTTGAGTCTTGTCGGGGTCTAGACATTCTGAGCCTCCTGATGATTGAGAAAAATCTATGTAAAGAATTTCTGTACTGATTCTAAAGGATAACGGTTGACGAGTTTCGTTAAATGATGATTATCGCGTAGAGAAAACTTTTCGTCTTTCTGGCATACATAGGCTTATGTATATTAAACAAGATAAATTTTTTTATAAAGCATAATTTTTTATACGGAAAATTGTATTGTTATAAATTAAAATGTGACGTAAATCACATTAATTAAAAATAAGCTATGAATAATAGGATGAATAGCTAAAGCGCGATAGATTAAAAATATGAATATTCAGATCTATCGGTTATTGGTTGGTGGCTTTGGCGCCATCCATCACGAAAAGAGCAAAGGCGTCGAGCGTCACTTGTTGGTGTTGCCTACCTGTGCGGATGCAAAAGCGTTTGACGTGAAACAGGTTTCGGAAATGCCGACGGACGTCGAAGAAGAACAGCATACAGCGAAAGAAGATATATCGTTGCGTTCGCCGAGAATCGTGCCTGCCGGTGTCGCTTCCGTTGTGCCTTCCCCTTCCTGGCTTTTGCGTGAGGGCGATACGGTTTTTGCGGTTCTTGAGGACACGGACGAAGTGGCAACGTTACGAATCGTGAATAAGGGCACCGGGTCGCCCGCCGCATCGGACGATGCTTTCGACGAAAACGCAGAGATGACGCTAAAGGAAATTTCACGGGTGAAATTGCCTGCCGGGTCCGGACCTACTCATGCGGCGATTGCCGTTGACCGCCAGCTTGGCCACCATCTGATCACCGCCGATTACGCGGACGGCACGGTCTGCGTTCTGCCTATCGGCGAGGGCGATGTGCTGGGGCCGGTGGCGCAGGTGCTTGACGGCGATCGCGACCATCATGGGCCATTGCCGGCGCAAGAAGGGCCGCACGCGCATTGGATTCTTCCCCTGCCCGACGGACGCGTGCTCACGACGGATTTGGGCGCCGACCGCATCTATATTCATCGCTGGATCGGTTCGCGTCTGATTCGCACGGGGTTTGTTCCTCTGTCCCCCGGCACTGGCCCGCGGGATATGCACATCTTGCCGGGGCCGTCCGGTGAGCTGGCGGAAGGCGGCGATTGGCGCATCGCCGTCGTCGATGAATGGGGCTGTACGGTCACCGTCCTTGAACCGAACGGAGGCGACGAGGCGAGGCGAAGCAAGGACGGGAATGAACAAATCGAGGAATTCAGGGTGGCTCAAACCGTCAGTCTCGGCGGCGACAAAGGGAAGAGCCCCGATCAGGCCGCTTCCTTGGCTTTCGTGCCGGAAGCCCGTCATCTTGGCGGCAGCGAAGAAAGCCGTGGGGGCTCGCCGTTTTCACGCGGCTATGTTTACGTGGGGCTGCGGGGCTCCGATCGCATCGTGACGTTGTATTGGGACGGCAGCAGGCTGAGCCGTCTGACCGAAGAAGGCGATCCGGGCTGGAAAGGCCGCGGTGTTTCCAGCGGCGGCGAACGTCCGCGTCACATCCTGGCCGTCGGCAATATGCTCGTCGTGGCCAACGAGGTCAGCGACAACCTGAGCCTTTTCCGCGCGGCCGATGACGGTGAACCCGTGCACCTTGGTGATTATCCTGCCGGGTCGCCGACGGTCGTGCTGCCGCTGACCGGAATCTAGAATGGCATTTCTCGGCGATGGCGTTGATGACGTTATTCGACAAGAAAAGTTGACGAATAACAGACGAATTTTTATTAATTATCGGCTACTGGTTATTCGTAAGGTTCTTTTGTTTCGGCTTTTGATTTGGAACATAAAACAAGCTCTGACGTCAACGCCGAGTCGTACTGTGCGGATTTTTGCCTTGACGCGCGGTACGGTTTATCGTTGCCGTCGTTGTGGGCGGCAAAGGGTGATATCAGTAGTTGAGCGGTTGAATGGAGACGGTGAAATGAAAAGAGTCAGCCGTAAGTGAACAGTCATGCATATTAGCATTCCCGTTGAATGAGTCAACCGTTGGGCTCTGATATTACGCTGTAAGCATTGGAGAAAATCGATTGCATATTTAAGGAATGAAATAGAATTTATACATTGAATAAAATCATGCGACTGTATATTATAAAGGATTCTCTTCTCGAAAATTCGACAGAATATTTTTAAAAAAAGACGTTCATAATATATGCTGCGGGCATAATTTTTCGGATGGGTCCACATGGCTTGTATTCGATGGGATTTTTTATGCTTACGTCATGATAACGACGAATGTTGGGCATGAAAGACCGTGCGTTATTACACTGTCTTTGTCCTTGGTCGGCCCCGGTTGTATACTTGATAAGTTGTGTGTCGCTGTTGTGCGTCAAAACGCAGGATAGGGGCATCAAGACTTGCAAGTCAAAACAGTTTAGGGAGTCCATTATGGCAGCTCGTTGCGCAGTGTGCGGCAAGGGACCGCAGACCGGTTACAGCGTTTCGCATTCACATATCCGCAATAAGCGCACCTTCAGCCCGAACCTGCAGTCGGTTCACACCACTATCGACGGACAGAACGTCCGCGTTCGCGTGTGCGCCAAGTGCCTCAAGGCCGGCAAGGTTCAGCGCGTGGTTGCGTGAAAACGCGGAAAGCAATTTTGAAAACCTCCGTACGTTTCGGCGTCGGAGGTTTTTTCATGCCTTGGCGCAACACGGTTTGTTGGCACGGCGCCGTTTGGCGGATATGTGCAAAAGGTGACAAATAGACAGGCTAATTGTCACTTTTTACACGGCTGACCTCATATCGCGCGCAAGAAGTGACCATTGGCGGGAGCAAGATCAAAAATTCCGGGTTGGATTTAGATAAGTGATTTCAATCTTGCTTTAATTACGAACGTAAGTTATATTAGTTTTGAACGTAATTTTTGGATATGAATTACGTTGCTGCACATCGTTCGAAAGAGGCAATGTTGGAATCCGCGATTGTTTTCAATGTTCAGAAGTTCAGTCTTAACGACGGCCCGGGCATACGAACCGTGGTCTTTCTCAAGGGTTGCCCATTGCGGTGCGGCTGGTGCTCCAATCCGGAGAGTCAGAAGAAGACTCCTGAGATTGAGTGGGATGAGCGTTCTTGCGATGGCTGCGACGCCTCCGATGCTCTCGCCCGTAAAGTCGGTTTCATTAAAACCGGTGCGCGGCGAGGGCCGGACGTGACTCGCCTGCAAATGGGCGACGCGCAGGTCGATGAAGCATTGAAGGATTGCCCCGGTCTCTCTGTTGTCGGAGTGAGGCGCACGAGTGATGACGTGCTTGAGGAATGTCTGCAGGATGAGCCGTTCTACGAGGAAGGCGGGGGAGGCGTCACGCTTTCCGGCGGTGAGCCGTTGGTTTGGGGACATTTCTGTGTCGAGTTGCTCGATAAGCTCAACGCTCATGGCATCGACACCAGTATCGAGACGACTGGCCATGTGCCCGAAAAGGTTTTCAGAGCCGCCATCGGGCATCTCGACCATATTTTCATGGATATGAAGCAGTATGACACGAACCTTCACAAGCGGGGCACCGGTGTCGGCAACGAGCTGATCCTCAAGAACATGGCCTACGCGGTTTCAACGGGTAAAGACCTGTTGATTCGCACTCCTGTCATTCCCGGTTTCAATGATTCGCTTGATGATGCGAGGGGCATGGCCCGCAAACTCAAGGCAATAGGGGTCGATAAGGTGCAGCTGCTGCCGTTCCATAATTTCGGCGAATCGAAGTACGAGTTGCTGGGTCGCGAGGACTATGCGTTCAAAGGCGTGCCCAACACACATCCTGAAGATATTGAGGATTTCAAGCAGGTGTATCTTGACGAGGGTGTGGAGGCCTTCTTATAGGTTTCTCCTTGCGAATGCTTGCTTCCGGCGGTTTCGTGATTACCGTTTTGACAGTATCAACGAAAACAGGGGCTTTAGTTGAGTAAGAGAAAAGCTTTTGTTCGAAAGCCGATCTGTTTGTTATTCCTTGGTATTGGGTGTTAGGCTGGCAGGGTAGACCAAGCGTGAACCTGATTACGGAAGGCGTATCAATGGAAACGAGGACGAATCGTATTCTCGAGTTGCTCACCGAGCACAAACGTATTGAGGTCGCCACGCTTGCCGAGGAACTCGGGGTTTCCGAAGTCACCATGCGTAAGGATCTGAGCGGGCTCGAAAAGCGTGGCATCATCGATCGCGAGCATGGATTCGCCGTGCTCAAAAGCGCCGACAACATGGAAAGCCGGCTTGCCTACCATTACGAGGAGAAGCTGAAAATTGCCAGGCGTGCAGCCGAATGCGTCCACGACGGCGATACGGTGATGATCGAGAACGGCAGCACTTGCGCTCTGTTGGCTGCCGAACTGGTTGCGAGCAAAAACGACCTCACCATCATCACCAACAGCGCGTTTGTCGCCGGATATGTACGTGGCAAATCCCAAAGCCAAATCATTCTCTTAGGTGGGATATACCAGCAGACGGCGCAGGTTATGGTCGGGCCGATGGTCGAGCGCTGTCTGAAAGGCATGTACGTCGATATCCTGTTCGCCGGCACCGACGGTTACAGCGAGGAAACCGGGTTTGCCAACCGTGATTCTCTGCGTGCCGAGACCGTGTGCGATATGGCGCAACACGCCGGCCGTGTGGTCGTGGTCACCGAAAGCAGCAAGTTCTCCCGACGGGGTACCGTGCCTCTTGAATTCGGGGACAAGGATGTCGCCACGTTCACCGATGTCGGCCTTTCGGAGCCGGCCCGGAAGATGCTGGACCGGCACGGTGTTGACATCGTCACGGTCTGATATTTCGTTTTAGGGCAATTTTTTAATTCGGTTTGATTTTTCTGCACGTACGTGGCCTTTGTCTGCCTCGTTTCGGATTTGTGCTATGAGTAGTTATCTGCGACTTCTGATGTCGAAACGGTAAACGATCTTTTATTGTTTTCAAGGTTTGAAACGATATCTCTATGCTTTCTTTTTGATTCGGACATTGGTGAATATACAAGAAATAGAAGTCAAAAAGTCTTAATCGAAAGTTTTTTATTTACGAACAAAAGATAAATCGCTTACGAAATTGACAAAAAAACTTTCTTTCGTTATTCTAAAGCTACGTAAGTGATGTAGCTTACATTTATGAAAGGAAAGTACGATGAGTGATTCACATTTTGGAAAGCTCACTGACAGGATGAACTCTTTCCGCGATCAGCTGTTGGATGCAGTGCCGCAGATCGATGTCGATCGGGCGATGATCACGACCAAGGTCTATCAGGAGCAGCAGGATCAGCCTTTGGCCATCAAGCGTGCCATCATGCTCAAAGAGATTCTTGAGCAGATGCCGATTTTCATTGAGCCCGAGACGGTTATCGCCGGCAACCAAGCCTCGAAGAACAGGTCGGCGCCGATTTTCCCGGAATACGCGATGGACTGGGTGATTGACGAGCTCGACCAGTTTGAAAAGCGCGATGGCGATGTGTTCACCATCACGGAGGAGAACAAGGAAAAGCTGCGTTCCATCTATCCGTTCTGGAAGCACAACACGCTTCAGGACCGTGGGTTGGCGGCCTTCCCTCCCCATTCCAAGCTGTTCTATGACCTCGGCATCATCAAGTCCGAGGGCAATATCACTTCGGGCGACGCCCATTGCGCCGTCAATTATGAGGGATTGTTGAAGCTGGGACTGAAGGACTATGCGCGTCGTGCCCAGGAAAAGCTTGACGCCCTTGATCTGACGGATTACCGCAACATCCATAAGAGCTACTTCTATCGGGCCATTCTCATCGTGGCCGATGCCGTCAAGGAATTCGCCGGTCGATATGCTTCGTTGGCTCGCCAGCAAGCCACACAATGCTCGCAAAAGGGCGACGAACGTCGTGCTTCGGAACTGTGCGGGATGGCTGAAGCGCTGGACCACGTGCCGTATGAGCCGGCACATACCTTGCGCGAAGCGGTGCAATCGGTCTGGCTGATCCACCTCACGCTGCAGCTCGAGTCCAACGGTCATTCGCTTTCGTATGGTCGCATGGACCAATATCTGTGGCCGTACTATGAAAACGATCTGAAAACCGGTCGGATCACGGCTGATGAGGCCGATGAGCTGATGTGCAATCTGTGGCTCAAAACCTTCACCATCAACAAGGTCCGCCCGTGGAGCCACACCCAGTTCTCCGCAGGCTCGCCGCTCTACCAGAATGTCACCGTCGGTGGCCAGAAGCTGGTGGACGGCGAAGCGCGCGACGCCACCAACCCCATGAGCTGGCTGATCCTGAAGTCTGTGGCCCAGTGCCATTTGACCCAGCCGAACCTCACCGTCCGTTATCACGAGAACCTTCCGGACGATTTCATGAACGAGTGCATCGAAGTCGTTCGTTGCGGTTTCGGTATGCCCGCCTTCAACGACGACGAGGTCATCATCCCCAGCTTCATCGAAAAGGGTGTGGCCCGCGAGGATGCCTACAATTACTCCGCCATCGGCTGCGTGGAAACGGCAGTGCCGGGCAAATGGGGCTATCGCTGCACCGGCATGAGCTTCCTCAATTTCCCGAAGGCGCTGCTGATTGCCATGAACAACGGTGTCGACCCGCAAAGCGGCGAGAAGCTCGTTGAGGGCACCGGGCATTTCAAGGACTTCACGAGTTTCGACCAGGTCATGCAGTGCTGGGACAAGGTCATCCGCGAGATGTGCCGTCAGTGCGTCATCATCGACGCGACCTGCGATATGGTGCTTGAACACGATACTGCGGATATTCTCTGCTCCTGCCTGACCGACGACTGCATCGAACGCGGACTGAACATGAAGGAAGGCGGAGCCGTCTACGACTTCATCTCCGATCTGCAGGTGGGCATCGCCAATCTTGCCGATTCTCTCGCCGCCATGAAGAAGGTGGTCTTCGAAGAGAAGAAGGTGACGCCTGAAGAGCTGTGGAACGCCATGCAGGACAATTGGCAGGGCGAAAAGAACGAACATATCCGTGAGCTGATGAAGGCGGCGCCGAAGTACGGCAACGACGATGATTACGTCGATTCGCTGATTCGCCAGGCGTATGACATCTACATCGATGAGATGAAGAAGTACCACAACACCAGGTATGGCCGCGGGCCGATCGGCGGGATCTACTACGCCGGTACCAGCTCGATTTCGGCGAATGTGCCCCAGGGCGCCGGGACGTTGGCCACCCCTGACGGCCGTGCCGCAGGCGAGCCACTCGCCGAAGGTTGCAGCCCTTCGCATTCCGCCGATCAGCACGGCCCGACCGCCGTGTTCAAGTCGGTTTCCAAGCTGCCCACCGATGACATCACCGGAGGTGTGCTGCTCAACCAGAAGATGACCCCGCAGGTGCTTTCGAAGATGGAGAACAGGCAGAAACTCGCTTTGCTGACCCGTGCGTTCTTCGACAAGCTTCACGGCTACCACGTGCAATACAACGTCGTCTCCCGCGAAACGTTGCTTGATGCGCAGGTCCATCCTGAAAAGCATCGTGATCTGATCGTTCGCGTCGCCGGTTACAGCGCGTTCTTCGTGGTGCTGTCCAAGGCGACCCAGGACGACATCATCGAGCGGACGGAACAGACGCTGTAATCCGCGATTCGTGATTGATCGCTGAACTGTTGGCAATGAAAGGAAATAACCATGAAACTCATCATTGATGATGCGGATACCGAGGCCATCAAACGCTTGGTCGAGTATTATCCGATCGATGGTGTGACCACCAACCCCTCGATTCTGGCGAAGGCCGGACGCCCGCCTTTCGAGGTGCTGCACGAGATTCGCTCGATTATCGGGCCGGATCGCGAGCTGCACGCGCAGGTGGTCGCCAGAGACGCCAAAGGCATGGTCGCCGATGCCCATCGGATCGTCAAGGAGCTGGGGGACAACACGTTTCCCAAGGTTCCGAGCGTTCCGGAAGGGTTCAAGGCCATCAAGCAGTTGTCGGGCGAAGGCATCAACGTGACTGCGACCGCGATCTATACGCCTTTGCAGGCGTTCATAGCGGCGAAGGCAGGAGCAGTGTATGCCGCCCCGTACATCAACCGCATCGACAATATGGGTTACGACGGAGTCGGCGTCGCGTGCAAGATTCATGACATCTTCAAGTCCAACAACCTGCATTGCGAAGTCCTCGCGGCGAGCTTCAAGAACTCGCAGCAGGTGCTTGACCTGGCAGTTCATGGTGTGGGCGCTGCGACGATAGCGTCTTCGGTCATCGACTCGCTGACCAAGAACGCTGCAATCGATGCGGCAGTAGATGATTTCGTGGCCGATTTCGAAGGTCTTGTCGGCTCCGGAAAGACTATGGCCACTCTGTAGTCGTAGTCGCCTCGATGGTATGGGGGATGTCTCCTCCATATCATCGTAGTTATCAAGATTGTCGGTTCCGCCGGTGGCTTTAGCCAATGAAGCTGCCGGCAAACCGACGTCAACACAACGAGACGAACATTTCAAGGCGCAATGCGCGGTCGGTGCCGATTTGGCATTGCACCTTCAAAATCAACTTTTTACGAAATTCCGGGGCGTACTGTGCCCTGAAACTCGAATAACAGGTATGGATAACGCAAGGATGCATCATGAAAATTCTGGCCATTGATATCGGCGGAACCAATATCAAATATGCGTATATGTTGGAGAACAGCTCGATTACCTCCCGTGGGTCGATTCCCACCCCGCAGGAAGGTCGTGATGAATTGATTGCGGCGTTGACTCAGCTTTTCAAGCAGGAGCCCGGGGTACAGGGCATTGCCATCTCGATGCCGGGCATCATTGATTCGGACGAGGGATATTGCGCGATGGGCGGAGCGTTGCGCTACAACGACGATTTTTATCTTCGTCATGAGCTGTTCAGCCATTGCCCGGTGCGTATCGTGATGGACAACGACGCGAAGTGCGCGGCCACCGCAGAGGCGACCGTGGGCGCGCTGAAGGATGTGAGCGATGGCTTTGTCCTGCTGTTTGGAACCATGATCGGTGGCGGCATCATCAAGAACCATGTGCTTCATCGTGGCCCGCACTTCTCGGCCGGCGAAGTGAGCTACATCATTACTTCGCGCGATGAAGGGCCGACCCGTGAGGGGGTTTGGGGCAACCAATGTGGAACGCCTGCCCTGTGCGCGAATTATGCGAACATCAAGGGCGTGGATCCGGATTCCATGGATGGCGTGAAATTCTTTGAAGCGGTGAACGCGGGGGAGCCCGAGGCGTTGGATTGTCTGGATCATTATGCCCACGACATCGCGGTGCAGATATTCAATATTCAGAACATCGTCGATCCGGCACGGTTTGCCATCGGTGGTGGCATCTCGGCTCAGCCTGCGTTCATCGAAGCCATACGCGCCAATCTGCAGAAGCTGTATGCGACCTGCCCGTACTTTGTCTCCCAAGCGGATGTGGTCAGCTGCAAATTCCGCAATGACGCCAACCTCGTGGGCGCCTTGCAATGCTATCTGCGCGGCGTCGACGAACGTGAGTACTTCGTCAACAAGGAAGATGTGGACGGGTCGATCGAAAAGTCGAAACAAACGCCCAACGGCGAAAACGACGAAGAGGAAAAGGTGCCTGAAGGCAAGGTGCTGGTCAACAACTTTCAAAGCGAGTGAATGACATGGCCAAGAAAAAGAGTCTTCTGAACATCGTCATCGATGGTATTTCCGGGATTTTCCTGCCGATTGTGAACCTGCTCTCCGCGGCGGGCATCATGAAAGGTGTGCTGATCATCCTCACCAGCTGCAAGGTACTGGACGCTTCCGGCAATACGTATCTAGTGCTTGACGCGATGGCGTCGTGTGTGTTCACCTTCCTGCCCGTCATGCTCGCGTACACGTCCGCCAAGCAATTCAAGACCAATCCGTATATCGCCGTCGTCATCGCCTGCCTGATGCTGTATCCGGCGCTTGTGAAAGTGCAGGAAAAGGGCACTACGCTGTCCTTCTTCGGCATTCCGATGTTGGGCGTCAAATACGCTTCAAGCGTGCTGCCCATCATTCTGGCGATTGGTTTGCTGCGCTTTGTGCAGCAGTGGCTCGACAAGGTCCTGCCGGAAGTGATTCGTGGATTCCTCACGCCGCTTATCTGCGTCTTGTTCGTGGGCTCGGTGACATTGCTGCTGTTCGGACCGTTCGGCAAAGTGGTCGGTGACGGCCTCGCTGCCGGATACGAATGGGTGTATGCGCTTTCGCCGATCGTCGCCGGCTTGCTGCTGGGCGCTGCCGTGCAGCCGATGGTCATCTTCGGTTTCCATTGGAGCCTGATTCTCATCGGCATGAACAATCTGGCGGTTTCCGGGCACGATACGGTACTCGCTCTGATGGGTCCTCCCGTCTTTGCCCAGGCAGGAGCCGCGTTGGCCGTCATGCTCAAAAGTCATGACGCGCCGTTCAAGACGACGTGTATTTCCGCCAGTATCTCGGCTTTGTTCGGCATTACGGAACCGGCTATGTTCGGCGTGAACCTCCCGCGTAAGATGCCTCTTGCCGCGGTGTGCATCGGCGGCGGAGTGGGTGGCGCCATTGCCGGATATTCCGGTGTCCAGGCCCACGCTTTCGCGCTTCCTAGCATCGCCACGTTGCCGGTTTTCTTCGGTCGCGGCTTCGTGACCTACGTGATTTCCTGTGTGGTCGCCATGGTGGTCGCCTTCCTGCTGACGCTCGTGTTCAAGTTCCCTGTGGACAACTTGAACGACGAAAACGACGAGGTTCGCTCCGAGGAAGACCATGAGTTGCTTGGGGAGAGCTCACAGGCCGAAGGTGAAACCTCTGCGAATTCCGAAGTGGGTATCGCCGCTGACGCAATCGCAACGACCAAGTCGTAAACGGGGCTTAGCCGTTTGCCGAGAGGAAAACAATGTTGAAAACCTCCGTACGTTTCAGCGTCGGAGGTTTTTCATGCCTTGGCGCGGCACCGTTTGGCGGATATGTGCAAAAGGTGACAAATAGACAAGCTAATTGTCACTTTTTACACAGCTGACCTCGTATCGCGCGCAAGAAGTGACTATTAGCGGAATACGGCGGCGTGGCGAGGCTCACGTTATGCCGGGCGCTGACGTGGTTGTCCAACGGCACGCTAATAATCAAATTTTGCTTTGGGAATTGAGGGGTTCCTGCCAATAAAGTGGACGCGTTCCTGCGTCACCCTTGCAATGGAAGCGCGCTTCAAGGCGCGATACACGAATGGCCCGTGCAACCGTAAACGGCGATAAGACGCGGGTATGAAATGGAGAAGAACAAACATGGGTTCTACCATGTCGCAGACAGTTGCGCCCGAAAACGGGAAAACGCAGCATAATGAACAGTCGCAGACACCGAAAGGCGCGATGAAGGCGCGCGTGGACGTCAAGCACCCGAACCTGACGATGCTCGGGCTCTACCTCGGGGCGTTCCTGGGGATGCTCAGCGAGACCGCAATGAACATCGCGCTGCCCGACCTGAGCAAGAGCTTCGGCATCGGCCCGGGTACCGCGCAGTGGATGGTGGTGGGCTACATGCTCGTCATCGGCATCGTCCTGCCGTTCACCAGCCTGCTCTTAAAGTGGATTCCGGCCAAGCCGCTGCTGCTCTTCGCGCTGGCGATGTTCTTCATCGGCTCGTTGATTTCCGGCTTCGCACCGACGTCCATGTTCATCGTGCTGCTGATCGGACGTATGATCCAGGGCATCTCGACCGGTCTGGTGCTGCCAATGATGTTCGCCGTCATCCTCGAGGTCTTCCCCTTGAACAAGATCGGCGCCGCGATGGGCATGGCCGGCCTCGTGGTCATGTTCGCCCCGGCCATCGGCCCCACCCTTTCCGGCGCGCTCATCGGCGCGTTCTCCTGGCGCGCGATCTTCTACTTCTTCGCCCTGATCGCGGCGCTCGCGTTCGTTGCCGCCGCCATCTGGATGGTCAACGCCTACGCGCTGACCCGCCCGAAGATCGATCTGATTTCCTGCATCGCCTCCATCTTGGGCTTTGGCGGCTTGGTGCTCGGCGTGAGCCTCATCAGCGACCTCGGCTTCACCTGGCAGGTCATCCTGATTCTCGTCATCGGCGTTCTCGCGGTCGCCTTCTACAGCTACCGCCAGCTGCATATGGCCAACCCGATCATCGATCTGCATGCGCTCGGCATCCGCCAGTTCACCATCGGTGCGCTGATCGTGATGATGAACTTCGGCATCACCCTGGCCACCATGTATCTGATGCCGCAGGAGCTGCAGAACGGCATGGGCGTGAAGGTGGCCATGACCGGCCTGGTGATGCTGCCCGGCGGCGTCGTCAACGCGCTGGTATCCATGCTCTCCGGCCGTCTCTTCGACGTCGTCGGACCGAAGTGGCTTGTGCGCGGCGGCCTGGTGCTCTCCATGATCGGCGTCATCCTGCTGATGCTGGCCGGCCCGACCACCTCCATCGCCTATATCATCTTCGCGCACGTCGTGCTGATGGTCGGCATTCCGATGGCGATGAACCCGGCCCAGTCCTCGGCGCTCGCCTCGCTGCCGCAGCACCTGTCGACCGACGGCTCCACCATTTTGAACACCATGCAGCAGGTTCTCGGCGCGGTCATCACCGCCGTAGCGACCATCCTGCTGGCGGCCGGCCAGGCCTCCTCGCACACCGGCGGCAAGGCGATGGCCTTCGTCACCGGCTCGCGCTGGGGCTTCACCTTCGCGCTGGTGCTGGCCGTCGTAGCGTTCGTGGTCTCCTTCGGCATGGCCCGCCAGACCAAGTCGGACGACGCCTCGAAGCGCTGACGAGTTAGCCAGTGGCGATTGGTAGTCGCCATATAAACGGCTTCATGATCCCGCACGAGTCGGCGGATAGATTTTGTGGTTAGGCCAATATGGCTATATCGCGAAACGTATCTGTCGGCTTGTGCGGGATTTCTGTAGTGAACGGCGGTTTCAGCTAGTTTGTGATACAAATGAATGTATCGGGTTCTTGTTTTTATGCAGTGATGTCGTCGAATGCAAGGCAAGATATGTCAGGTTTTCAAGCCGTTCGTCGGGCTTCAATAGAATGGAACCATGAGCAATACCGTCACCCTGAACACCCCGATTTCCTCGCTGATCGCCAACAAACGGCGGGTCAGTGCGCTCAAAGGGCTCGGGGTGGTGAGCGTGGGCGACGCGTTGACCTACTATCCGTTCCGTGTCACCGAGCCGGTGCCGGGGCGTTCCATCCGTGAGGCCAAGGCCGGCATGCCGATGGCGTTTGCGGCGGTGGTGCGCTTTGCGCGGGTCATCCCGATGGGTGGACGTAGGGGATTTCGGTTGGAAGCCGTCGTCGATGACGGTGCGTTCGCCGCGAGCCGGCAGGTGGCCGGGTCGAGTTGCCGGCTCGTCTTTTTCTCGCATAAAAAGCAGTATATGGACTGGATGAGCGGTCGTCTGCATTCCGGAGCCGACGTTGTGCTCGCCGGCACACCCACCGAATTCAACGGCCAGCTGCAATTCACCCACCCTGAAGTGCTTACGGTGATGCCGGAAGGTGCAAACGTTTTCGCTGGTCCGGCCGCGATGCCGGGTTCCGTAAGTGCTGGCGAACTTTCTTTCGATGATATTTCCAACCAAGCCGATGGAAGTCGAAATGCCGATGCCGTTGCTGCCGGCTCTGGCGTTTTAGCTTCGCATTCCCAGCCGACGTCGAACGCGCAGGCTGCCGGTTCGTCCGCTTCTGCTGGTGCGCGCTCAGGCGTTGCCGGCAGTGCACGTTTGTCTTCCGCCGCTGCGGCCGCGCGTGCCAATGTCAATGTCAATGCTCTGAGATTCGACGCCTCGACCGCCTACGAGGCCCTGCAGCACGTCTGCCGGCCGCGGCCGGTCTACCATGCCACTTCCCGCATTTCGAGCGAGCACATTCATGAGTCCATTGTTGCGATGCTCGATGCCTTGCGTGCCAGCGGTGAGGCGAAACTTCAGGAAACCGGCGGTGTCGAAGGTGGTTCTGTCACGCGTAATATTATGTCGTCGACAAGTGTGGGCGATGATGACGCTGTCGATAATACAGTGGCTGATGACGCCGTTGCCGATAACGCTGGCAAGGCTGATAACATTGCCGATAATCAAGCCGCCGATAGCAAGTCGAAAACCCTTGCCTTACGCGCTGCAATCCCCGATATTTTGCCGCAGGACGTCATCGCAGAAAAGCATTTGATGCACCGGGCCGACGCGTTCGCTGCCATCCACGACCCGCAGTCGACGAAAGCGTTCCATAAGGCGCTGGCGACGCTGCGCTATGAAGAGGCGTTCGTCTCGCAGGTCTCCGTGCTGCAGAACCGTGAAAACGCTCGCAAGGCCGAGACTTTCGAATGCGAGGATTCTGGGTTACGTAGCCGGTTCGTTGACTCGCTGCCGTTCACGCTCACCGGCGGCCAGCAAGACGTCATCGACACCATCTGCGAGGACATGGGCCGCGCGTATCCGATGCAGCGGCTGCTGCAGGGCGAGGTCGGCAGCGGCAAGACCGTGGTGGCGCTCGCAGCCATGCTGCAGGCCGTCGGGTCCGGCAATCAGGCCGTGTTGGTCGCGCCGACACAGGTGCTCGCCGAGCAGCATTTCGAAACTATCAGCGGTATGGTTGCCAAGCTTGCCGACGGCGGTTCCGGTAAGTCGGCAAAAGGCGCTGATCACGATGACGGCAACGGGGACGTCGATGGCAAGAAAAATAATACAGATAAATCTGAAAGCGATTCCTCGGCCATCCCGGTGACGCTGCTGACCGGAGGCATGAAACTGGCGGCCCGACGCAGAGCGCTCGCGACCGCGGCCAGCGGCGAGCCGGGCATCATCATCGCCACGCACGCCGCGTTCTCCAAGATGTTCCAGGCGCCGAACCTGGCGTTGGTGGTCATCGACGAACAGCATCGTTTCGGCGTCGAGCAGCGCGAGATATTGCGTGAGAAGGGCGAGAAGACGCCGCATCTGCTGGTGATGACGGCCACCCCGATTCCGCGCACCGCCGCGATGACGTGGTTCGGCGACCTCGATATTTCGTGGCTCACCGAGTTGCCTGGCGGTCGCAAGCCGATTCGCACGTTCATCGTGCCCGAGGCCGACGGGCGCACGATGGGCCAGATGTTCGTGCACATCCGCCGCCGCATCGACGCGGGGGAGCGGGCGTATATCGTCTGCCCGCGCATCGATGCCGACGAAGCGCAGAACGAAGCTTCAACGGGTGGCTCGAAGGCGGCAAGGTCTGGCCGTGCGGAGGAAGAAAACAGGGACGACTTCGTGGAGATTGACGATTATGGCGACGAAAACGGTGATGGCACGCCGCACGAGCCGAAACCGCCGCTGCACGCTGTCGATGAGATCGCAGACCGGCTTTCGAGCCTGCCGCAGTTCAAGGGCATCGCATTCGCGACACTGACCGGGCGTGACGACGATGAAACCAAGCGGCAGGTGATGGCCGATTTCGAGTCGGGCAAGACGCCGATTCTCGTCGCGACCACGGTCATCGAGGTGGGCGTGGACGTGCCGCAGGCGAGTTGCATCACTATTTTCGACGCCGACCGCTACGGCCTCTCCCAGCTGCACCAGCTGCGTGGACGCGTCGGCCGCGGCGGCACGGATTCCTGGGCGTTCCTCGTCTCGCGCGGCGAGCCGGGCAGCATCGCCGAGCAGCGGCTGAAGGTCATCGAAGGTTCGCTCGACGGCGCCGAAATCGCACAGGCCGACCTTGAGCTGCGCGGTGCCGGTGACGTGTTGGGTGACGCCCAGTCCGGCGGCAAGTCCGGCCTGAAGCTGCTGCGCGTGGTCAAGGATGCCAAGATCATCGCCGACGCACGAGAGGCTGCCGAAGTGCTGCTCAAGCGTGACCCGACGCTGGGCGACCAACCTCAACTTGCCGGTGCCGTCCTCGACTTCACCCGTGGCGGCGAGTCGGAGATCCTCAGCAACTGATGCGACGTGTGCCGCTCCTGCGTTCATGTGTAAAAAGTGCGAATTGCCGTTTCTAATTGGCACTTTTTGCACTTGCATGTGCGAAAGGTGCGAGTTGATGGTGCCAGTTGGCACTTTTTGCGCTTGCGTGTGCGAAAGGTGCTGTTTAGGTTGCTTAATTCGCACTTTTTGCACTTGAGTGATGTGGGCTTGCAACGCAGCTATCGCCGTGACAGGCTACGATGGCGAATATGCGTGTGATTGCGGGACGATTCAAAGGGTTCGAGCTGGCGAAGGCCAAGCCGGGCACCCGACCGACGACCGACCGGACCAAAGAGGCCATCTTCTCGAAACTCGAGGCCTGGGGGATACTCGACGGCGGGCGCGTGCTCGACCTCTTCGCCGGAACCGGTGCGCTGGGCATCGAGGCGCTTTCGCGAGGCGCCGACGAGCTGGTGGCCGTGGAATCGGCCGGCCCAGCCGCCTCGTTGATCGACAAGACGCTGGGCAATCTCAAGCGCAACCGGTCTTGGGGCGCCCGCACGATGAAGGCCCGTGTGATGCGCAAACGCGCCGAGCGCTTCGCCCCTGGCTACGACGGCCCGGTTTTCGACGTCATCTTCGCCGATCCGCCCTACGCCCTCACCACGGAGGAATGCAACCAGCTCATCGCCGACCTGGCCGCGTCCCCGGCCACAGACGAGCGCACGCTTATCGTTTTCGAGCGCTCCACCCGCTCCGACCCATTGACGCTTCCGGAAGGCTGGCACACCGCCGACCAGCGTGATTACGGCGAAACCGCGGTCTACTACATCGAGCGCGAGTAAGTGACGTCGGATTACCATTGCTTTTGAGGAGCATTAGGCATCTAGCTTACGTGGGTGAGGGCCGGAGACCTCCCAGCCCAGCGCCATCAGGGTTTTGCGGTCGGCCTTGTCCAGCGCCGTGCAGTCGAGTTGCTCGATGAGGTCGGGGCGGAGGCTGTCGGTGTGGACGATGGCCTCGTCACGGCGGAAACGGTCGACCTTGCCGTGGTCGCCGCTGGTCAGCACGTCGGGCACTCCCATGCCGCGCCAGACGGCCGGTTTCGTGTACTGGTAGTGTTCCAAAAGCGCGTTCGAGCCGGTGTAGGACTCCTCGACGATGGAGTCGGGATTGCCCATGAATCCGGGCATCAAGCGGGTGATGGCCTCGAGCATTACCGAGACGGCCACTTCGCCGCCGTTCAGCACGTAGTCGCCGATGGAGTATTCGCGCACGTCGACGCCCTGGGCCCGGTAATAGCGGGGGATTCGTGCGTCATAACCCTCGTAGCGTCCGCAACCGAAGAGCAGGTGCCCGGCCCGCGAAAGCTCGGTCGCGTCGCGCTGTGTGAACAGCGGGGCCGAAGGGTTCGGGAAAATAAGAATTGGTTTGCTGTGTTCTTGCTGTGTCGCACTCGGAGCCGGCGAGCCGTCTTCCGGATTGTTTTTAACCGTGGCGGCAGAGGTTCCGGTGGCCGGCGACGATATCGTGATGTTGTCTACGATTGTTCCCGCTGTTTCGTCGTTTGCGGTTAAATTCAATCTGTTGGTGGGTTCAATTCCGTCGCGATCGATCGAGCGGGATTGGTTTATTGCCTTGTCGATATCGTCCGAGCTCGTCGATGTTGCCGATACTTTTCCGTGACCATCATCTTTGGCCGTGATGGTGGTGGATGGTCTTGCCGCAGTGTCATTATCCGCGATATCAACTGGTTCCATCCCAAGCAGATCATCCAGGCATTCGGCCCAGACCTCTGGCTTCATCACCATGCCGGCGCCGCCGCCGACCGGGGTGTCATCGACGGAATGGTGCACATCGTGGGTCCAGTCGCGCAGATCGTGCGTCTTCACGTCAAGTAGTCCGCGCTCGATGGCTTTGCCAAACAGGCCGACGTTGAGGGCTTCGAAATATTCGGGAAACACGGACACGATATCGATTTTCATGTCTTCAACCATATCGCATGCCCATCCGTCGGCGAGCATGAAGAGATCAGAGCTCGAATAAGCGGTCCATGATGTTTCATGGTGGTCTTATTGTTGCGCCACGCATCGTCTATTGTGTGAAAACACTCATTTAGAGGGTTCTTGGTGCACCAAGTACCCCAAAAAAATGAGATTGAGACTTCATTCTTGTGATTGAGGGGGTACTTGGTGCACCAAGACCCCTCTAAATCGCAGAAATGTGCATGATTTTAGAGAAAAACCGTTGCTTGGTGGCACCAAGAGAGGATAAAATGACGAATTCAAAACTGATGGCGGAGATTGGACGCGATTGACGGCGCTCAAAGCAGGGGAATCAGACCGATTGGCGGATCGATGGTGATGCGGTTGCTATGAAGATCGATGTCCGGCACGAGTTCATCGACGAATGGGACCAAAGCGGTGTTGATGTTTTTCTCGTTGTCTTCCTCGTCGGTTTCGGGGGCTGATGCGGCACTAAAACTTCCGTCTTTCTGCTCGATAACGGGGTTCGTCAAGCGTATTTTCAGCAGCGATTGTGCAGGGCCATCGATGACGTCCACGACCTTGCCGATAATCTGTCCGGCTTTTGCCGCACTGATTCCGTTGGCCGGATTGTCCACGACGCGTGCCTCGAGTCCGATAAGGTCCTTGGGATACCAGGCGTCCTCTTCGGCCATTTCCTCGGGATCGTCGGCCTCGACGTACAGTTCCAAACCGTTCAGGGCCTCGGAAGCGTCGCGGTTGCTGACGCCTTCGAAATGCAGAATCCATCGATCCTTGAACGTGCGTGAGTGGGCGACGGTGTAGGTTCGCTCGCCGTCTTTGGTGGTCAACACCGACCCGGCGGCAAACCGGCGTTCCGGTTCGTCGGTAAACGTGCGAACGTTGACTTCGCCTTTGAGCCCCTGCGCACGCCCGATACGGCAGACCCTCAACAGTTCACGCTGCTGAGGGTCTGCCTGCTGCGAAATGGTTTCGTCGCGATTCACCGGCGTACATCCATGATGTCGACGCGCACCTTGTGGTCGGACAGAGCCTGCACCACAGAGCGGATGGCATTGGCGGTGCGGCCGGAGCGGCCGATCACGCGTCCGATGTCTTCAGGGTTCACACGCACCCGCAACAGTTCGCCGCGGGCGTTTTCGTGGGACTTCACCGACACATCATCGGGGAAGTCGACGATATTGGAAATGAGATGTTCCACAGCTTGCGCGAGCATGATTACTCAGCCTTCTCGGTCTCTTCGGCGGCAGCTTCTTCAGCACCGGCCTCGTCGGCCTTCGCCTCATCAGCCTTGGCGGCTTCGGCGGCCTTCTCGGCCTCGGCCTTAGCCTTGGCTTCGGACTGCTTGGCCTTGCGCTTCTGCGCGTCAGCCTCAGCGGCCTCGACGCGAGCGGCGGCATCCGGGCCGGCTTCGGCGGTCTTCAGCGTGCCCTCGGCGCCCGGCAGACCCTTGAACTTCTGCCAGTCACCGGTGATCTTCAGCAGGTTCAGCACAGGTTCGCTCGGCTGCGCGCCGACGCCGAGCCAATACTGAGCGCGCTCAGAATCAATCTTGATCAGCGAAGGCTGCTGGTTCGGATCATACTGTCCGATCTCCTCGATCGACTTGCCATCACGCTTCTTGCGCGAATCCATGATGACGATGCGGTAGACAGCGTGGAACTTCTTGCCCATGCGCTTCAGACGAATCTTGGTAGCCATTGTGGCTCTCCTTGTAGGTATCATTGCGGTTTCGCACTCGTATGTGGGGCATACTTGCTTGAATCCGCGTTGTCCCTCACGGCCTGCGGGAATGAGAGGGCCCCGCACCCGTGAATAACTTATCAACTATAGCTCGCCCGCTGGATAGATATCTTTGCTCGCATTCCGGCTCGGAATCTTGCTTGAGCGTGGCTGGAGCTTGAGTTATGGTCAGAATGACTAAATTTTATGACTAGATTTATAGTTCGTTAATGAGAATCAGTCGGAGGCAATGACATGGAGGTCGGTTCAGATATCTGGCAAGACCAAGCGCTGGGGGCTTTGCGGGGGCTTTCGCTCGGTGACGCCATCGGTATGCCGACGCAGAGCATGAGCCACGAATGGATTGGGGCGGCCTACGGCAAGGTGACAGGGCTGGTGGACGCGATAGCCGACCAGCCGATCGCCCCCGGTATGGCCGCAGGCTCGGTGACCGACGATACCGAACAGGCGCTTCTGGTGGCGGGCCTTATCACGCAGGGACGCGGCCATATCGATCCCGCGTGTCTGGCTGCCAAGCTGTTGGCTTGGGAGGACGATATGAAACGTCGCGGTTCCCTCGATCTGCTTGGGCCTTCCACGAAACTGGCGCTAGAGCAGGTCAGGAACGGCGCGGATATCAGCAAGACCGGCCGCACGGGCACGACGAACGGCGCGGCGATGCGCGTGGCGCCGGTGGGTATCGCCCACGATGCGGGCCGGCCGTCGTTCGCCGATTACGTCTATGAATCCTGCCGGGTGACGCATAACACCGTTCCGGGTTTCCAAGGCGCGCTGTTGGTCGCCGCCGCCGTCAGCTTCGGCGTTTCCGGAGAAACGCCGCGAATCTCGCTGGATCTCGCGTTGAGGCTGGCCGAAAACGCCTCTTATGAGAAGGCCGCTTGGAGTCCGAAGGCCAGCGTCGTTGCACGTGCAAAATCCGCTATCAAGGCCGCGCAGAGTATCGGCGACGACGATGAGTTCGTCGAGCGGCTGCGCTTGGAATTCGGCACGTCGGTCGAAGCCGATGAGTCGGTTGCCGTGGCTTTCGCGCTGGCATATCGCTATGCAGGCGAACCGTTGAAGGCATTGCTTACCGCGGCCAATATCGGCGGGGACACCGACACGATCGGCGCCATTTGTGGAGCCATGCTCGGCGCTGCGCTCGGGGCGGACACGTTCCCGGAAAAGCTGACCGGGCAAGTCGCCGCCGTCTCGCATCTTGAGCTTGCGAAATCGGTGAAACCGTTGCTTCGGATCCGTGCGTACGAAGCAAAGGAAACGAAACAGTCCGTGGGCAGAGTAGCGCCGGGCGGGCCTGGAACGCAACGAGATACGTCTGAAACAGAGCCGGGTAGGCCCGGAACGCAACGGAATACGTCTGAAACAGAGCCGGGCGGGCCTGGAACGCAACGGAATACGCTGCAAACAGATCAGAAAGAGGTCGAACATGCGTGAACCTGAATTGCTTCATCTGGCTCAGGTGTGTGTGGACCTGACGCTGTCCGTCGATCATCTGCCCGAACGCGGGGGAGACATCTTCGCGACCAATCAGGCGATGAGCGCCGGCGGTGGTTACAACGTGCTATACGCCGCCCGGCAGATGGGGGCGCGTGCGTCGTATCTG
The DNA here is from genome assembly GCF_029395355.1 of Bifidobacterium sp. ESL0800. Lineage (NCBI taxonomy): Bacteria > Bacillati > Actinomycetota > Actinomycetes > Bifidobacteriales > Bifidobacteriaceae > Bifidobacterium > Bifidobacterium sp. ESL0800. Next base: position 1,470,185 of record NZ_CP113913.1, on the reverse strand, counting down.
GGTGCCGTCGGTACCGGTCCGATGGCGGATGTAGCTCGCAGGGCTTTGTCTTCGATCGGTGTCGGCATGGATGGGGCTCAATTGCCGGACATCGACACCGGTTACAGCATCGCGATGACCGAACCCGACGGCGAACGCACGTTTGTGTCGACCAGAGGCGCCGAGACGCAAGTGCCGGAAGATTCCTACGAGAATATCGAGCTTGTTGCCGGAGATGTGGTCTATCTGAGCGGATATTCGTTCTGCCATAAAAAGAACGCCGAGGCGACACGAAGGTTTGCCGCGAAAAACGCGGGATGGAGCAAGGGCTATGTCGTATTTGACACCAGCCCCATGATTGCCGATATCGACGATGAATCTTTGCGGAGTCTACGCGGTCTGCATCCGATATGGACGATGAATGAGCGCGAGACTGCGATTCTCTGTTCGCGTTTCGGCGTTGATGCGGGTTGTGGGGACAGGGATTACGCAGGGCAGTGCCGCTCGCTTGCCCGGTATTTCGGCGATCCCGTTATCGTGCGTGTCGGCGCTTTGGGCGCATGGTATTGCGATGGACGTGACGACCGCAAACAAGATGTCATACATATTCCGGCGCTAGAAGTCAATGCCGTGGATACGAACGGTGCCGGGGATACCCATGCAGGGGTCTTGTGTGCGGCTCTGCTTGAATCGGACGATATCGTCCAGGCATTGAAGCTTGCCAACTGTGCTGCTGCACTGTCGACAAGACATACGGGGCCGGCCACATGCCCGTCAAGGTCCGAAATCGAAGCGGCGGCAAAACGCCTGCATTAAGCGGGCTGTGGGTAACGGCGCGTCGACAGTAATCTGAATAGTCGCGTCTGAAGCAGATTAGGCGAAACGACAGCAGAAAGAAAAACGCTTAAAGGACTCAAAAAGATGGTTTTTACGCGGTAACCATGCAAATCCGGTGTTCCGATTTATAACCCGTCTTGCGCAATAGGGTATCAAAGAGGGTGGCATCCTGTGGAAAAAGGATGCCACCCTCAACAAATCAACTATCAACGGTTCTTTGAAACCGTCTGTAACTCATCTATTGGAGGAATATCCGCTCGTATCAGACGTTCGCGGGGACCTCGAAAGTCGCGAGGATCTTGTCGAATTCCTCGTTGACCTCCTGAAGCGTCACCTCCTGCTCCACGCTCTGGTCGGCGGCCTCGAGCAGCTTGTCCGCCGCCCAGTCCGCAACTGGTCTCTCCTCAAGTGCCGCAGCCCGTTTCATAAGTGCGAGCTGGTCTTTGCTAACGGAGATATTGAATTGAATGTCTGCATTTTGTGTGTCGTTCATAATATCCTTCTTTGCATTCGACATTGAATTCATACTTTTAGTATCGTTTCAAGTCGTCTGCATAGCAACCAAAAGGACAGCATATGGACACTCTCGTATAAAGTCAATAGACAGATACGGTATGTCTAGTTTTATACGCTTTCGGAGGATGTCTCAGGACAAAGATTCAACCGATAAAAGCCGCATATTGCTTGGGTCTAGCGATGCATCCGCATCCGGGAAAGCGGCTCGTAATATTGTCGGATAAGGCTCGCGTTTTGCTACTAGCAAACATGGAGCGGCTATATGCGGCGTAGCTGGGCGAGCAGTGCGAAATGATCGCTTCCGGGGATGGCCAGGGTACGTACCTGCGACGATTGGATGCCTGAGGTAGTCAGGATATGGTCAAGTTCCAGGCGTGGCCAAACCAGCCATTGCGGGAAACTCGCGGCGTGGGCGTGCGAGGCGGCGAGACCCGCGTCGCACAGCCCCGCGTCGAGCAGCTCTCGGAAGCTGGGGTGGTCGATGTTGGAGTTGAGGTCGCCCATGATGACGGTTTCGGGCTTTCGCGCCGTCTCGCTTTGCGGGCCGGGCTGTGGGCTATCGGTCTGTTCCGCCGTTTTGGCTCGGTGCATTTGGCTGTTTGCAAGGCTCTCGCCGTTGCTTGTGTCCAGGGGCGTGTATGCGCTGTCACTGGACGTTTGGGAGGTCAGCGTTGCAAGATTGATGATGCCTTTGGCCCATTGACTGCAGCCGCGCATCGGGGATTTGGGATGCGCGCTGTACACGGTCACTCCCTCGATTGCACAGCACGGCACGTCGGCTGCGGCGATGTCGACGGTGCGCTCGGTTTGTGCACTCGGCTTGGCCGCCGAGAAAATGCCGTTGAAGCCGCCGTTGTCGCTTTTCTGCGCACGCCCGAGCTGACGGTAGGGGAGCAGTTCGTTGATGCCCGCCTTATCGAGCGCGGAGACGAGGTCTTGCGTGAGTTCCTGCAGGGCCAATACGGATACGTCATTGCCGCGTATAGCGTCGACGATGGCCTGTGGGTCGGCGAGACCGTAACGGCAGTTCAGCGTCATGACGGTAAAGGAACCGTCGCCGTTCGGGTGTTCCAGCGGTTCGTGTTGCTGTGATTGCTCCTGAGATTGTGATTGCTCCTGCGTTCGAGCTTGGATTTGTCGGGCGAAATAATGATTCTTGACTCTGTACCAAGGCGAGGCGAACAGGCCGGTGAGCAAGGTTACTATCGCGGCGCAGACGGCGACGGCCCAATGCTGGAGTGCAAGCGCTGCCGCCAGAATGATCACCGACGGTATCCAGAGAAAGCGGACGAACGCGATGAGATACGGCAGCGGGCCGTGCCCGTCGGCGCCGGCCGGCAGAAAGCGCAACGCCCACCACAGGGAGACAATGACGAGCAGCACCGACAGTGCGATGGACATGGACCCTCCTTCAAGGCTTGATAGGGAATGCGCCATGCCTGTCCGCCGGCGACGAAAAAGGAAATGCGCGGCCGGCGCAAGCCGACCGCAGTCAGAGTGGTTCAGCCAAGCAGGCCGGATAGGCCGCCGCCGAAGTTCGGCGGGAGATTCGGGGTGCCGTTCTCGTCGCTGCCGGCCGCTTGCATGGCTTCCTGCAGGCCTGCCGGGAGGGCGGGGTTCTGCGGTTTCTTGGCGAAAGCGGAACCGCCGGAGTTCTTCTTGCCGGCGAGTTTTTGACGCAACGCTTTTTCTTCGGCCTCGCGCTTCATCGGGTTGCCCGACTTGGACTTGCCCTTCTTCTTGCCTTTCTTGTTCTTCTTACCGCCGTAGCCGCCGCCCATGGCGGGGCCGCCGAAGCCGGGGATACCGCCGCCGACCTTGTTGGTCATACGCTTCATCATCTTCGCCGCCTGCTCAAAGCGCTGCAACAGGCCATTGACTGCCGAGACGGTGTTGCCGGAACCGTATGCGATGCGGGCGCGACGGGAGCCGTCGATGATGGAGGGATCGCGGCGTTCGGCCGGGGTCATCGAGTGAATGATGGCTTCGGTGCGGTCGATCTCGTGCTCGTCGAGGGCCTCGAGCTCCTTGCGATGTGCGGCCATGCCGGGAATCATGCCCAAGAGGCTTTTCATTGAGCCAAGCTTGCGCACCTGCTCGAGCTGTTCCATGAAGTCGTCGAGGCCATAGGTGCCTTTCGCCATCTTCTGGGCGGACTCCATCGCTTCCTGCTCGTCGAACTCCTTCTGCGCCTGCTCGATCAAGGTGAGGATATCGCCCATGTCGAGGATGCGGGAGGCCATGCGGTCGGGGTGGAAAACTTCGAAGTCCTTCAGGCCCTCACCGTTGGAGACGAAGAGAATCGGCTTGCCGGTGACCGTCGCGACGGAAAGCGCCGCACCGCCTCGTGCGTCACCGTCGAGCTTGGAGAGCACCACGCCGGTAAAGTCCACGCCTTTGTTGAAGGCCTCGGCGGTCTGCACCGCGTCCTGGCCGATCATCGCGTCGATGACGAAGAGGATCTCGTTGGGGTTGACGGCGTCGCGGATATCGCGGGCCTGGGCCATCAGCTCCTCGTCAACGCCCAAACGACCTGCAGTATCGATGATGACCGTGTCGTAGAGCTTGTCTTTGGCGTACGCAATTGAGTCGCGGGCGACCTTCACCGGGTCTCCGGTGGTCTGTCCTGGAGCCGCAACGGCCTCGCCGCCGTCGGACTGCACGCCCTTTTCGGGAGCGTAGACCGGTACATCGGCACGCTCGCCAACCACTTGCAGCTGGGTGACCGCGTTCGGCCGCTGCAAGTCGGCCGCGACCAGCAGCGGGGTGTGGCCCGCGTCCTTGAGCCAATAGCCGAGCTTGCCTGCCAGCGTCGTCTTGCCGGCGCCCTGAAGGCCCGCCAGCATGATGATGGTCGGTGGGTTCTTCGCGAAGGCAAGCGGACGGTCGACGCCGGCGCCGAGGATCTGCGTGAGCTCCTCGTTGACGATCTTCACCACCTGCTGCGCCGGGTTCAGGGCCTTGGAGACCTCTTCGCCGAGCGCGCGCTCGCGGATGCGGGAAGTAAAGGAACGCACCACGTCGAGCGCCACATCGGCGTCCAGCAGGGCGCGGCGAATCTCGCGGATGGTGCCGTCGATATCCGCTTCGGTGAGTTTGCCTTTGCTCTTGAGGTGCTTGAACGCGCCCGAGAGCCTGTCTGTCAAAGAACTGAATGCTGCCATAATGAGCCCTATTCTACCGGTTCGTAAGGAGAAATAAAGGAATCTTCCTGGCAGCTGTTCGCTTGCCAGGAAGATTCCTTTTATATCTTTATATATCGCTGTCTTTCAGGCAGACAGCTGGTTTAGTGCTGCACGTCTTCATGGTGACGGGCAATCAACAGATTGTTCTGGCGCATGAAGATACCTGCGAACATCGCCAAAGCAATCAGCATGGCCAGCATTGCTATGCCAACGGCCGGATTGCTCCGTGCGGCCGTAGGAGACACAGTCGCTGTTGCGTTGGCATTGCCTTCAGCGCTGCACTGGACGTATGCAGCAGGCGAAACCAGTCCGTTCTGCAGATAGGCTGCTGCACATGCACGTTTCTTCTGGTCGTTCTTCTCGCCGATGACGTTCGGAGCGGAGTCTGCGTTCTGGTCGGGTGCGGCTTGTTGGGGCGCAACCTGAGGAACAGCGCGCTGGATGCGACTCTGCGGAGCGGCCGGCGCATTGGTGACCATCGGCAGGGAAACCGGCGAAGTGGCAATCGGGATTGCCGGAGCATTGGGCCTCACCGTATTGGTAGGTTGCTTCGTAGCGTCAGCGGCTGGGCTCTTGGAAGGAGTCTTGTCGATCTTGTCGGGCTTGGACTCGGACGGAGTCTGCTCACCATCGCTAGGTGCAGGCTTGGTCGGCTTGGAAGTACCGGGAGTCGGCTTTGTGGGCTCGGTAGGTTGGGCCGGTTCGCTTGGCGTCGTCGGCGGTACGACCGGTGCAGGCTTAGGCACCAGCTTCCATACGGCGTACAGGGTGACATCACTGTTCAGCAAGTCGACGGTGTCACCGCTCTTGACTGTCGCGGTGGTAGACGCAGGGCCCTCGCTCCAACCTTCGAACGTGTATTCGTCAGAGGTGCCTTCGTTCGCCTTGAGCGTGAACGGATCGGCAGGAACTGCGGGATTGCTGGACATAATGTTGTGCGAGATGTTGTGGTTGGTCATGTTACCGTCAGCGTCGTAGGTCGGCATCGGCACGCCCTGTGCGTTGGTCATGGGGAAGACTCGCGTCAGGTTGCCGTTGGCATCGGCGGTAAAGCCTTCCGCGGTGGCATCGGCCGTATAGCCTTGCGGCAGATTCGCGTTGAGGGTGAAAGTGCGGTTCGTGACCGCGCCCACGGTGTAGGTGCCGGCGCGGTTGACATCGCTGAGTATCTTGTTACGCAGATTCCACTTTGTAATCGTGGTTGTGTCACCGGTTGCTTCGGTCACGCCGCTGGTGCCGTCCGACAGCTTCGTCACCCTGGTGGGATTGCCGCCCCACTGGTTGTAGATGAGATCGAGCCTGGTCTTGGGCCCGAGGGTGAGGGTGTGGATGTGCGTGCCGAAGAACATCTCATTCGTGTCGATGACTTTGCTGGTGTCCCAGCCGCTCAGGTCCAGCGACTCGATGGAATTGAGATTGTAGAACAGATGGTTCATGTCGGTGACGTTGCTGACGTCCAAGCCACTCAGGTCGAGCGACTTCATCGAGGTGTTGTCGAACATCGACCTCATGGTCTGCAGGCTGCTGGTGTCCCAGCCGCTGAGGTCCAGGTCGCTCAGGTCGTGGTCGGACTGGAACAGCCCCTCCATGTTCTTCACTTCGCTGGTGTCGACGTGGTTGTTGCTCTTGAACGATACCAATGAACTCCCTGGCTCCCAACCGCCATCGCCCCAGTTCCAGTCGCCGAACAGGAATCTCGAGTTCTCCGGCAGCTTCGTCTTGTTCACGCCGTCGAAGACGATGTGCTTGACGCGCTGGAACTGCGGAGTGCGAGTATAAATGTGTGCGTAGGGGGAGTCGGGGCTGTCGGACTTGAAGCTGGTGAAGTCGTTCTCGACGTTCGGATCCGTGGCGGTGAAGGTGAGCGTGCACTCGCCGTTGTATTCGGCGCTGTGGGACACCGTCCACTTGCCATGGCTCATCGCACCGGTTGCGTCGGTGCAGTCGCTTTTGCTCTGCGTGTTCGACGTTGAAGGGGCACTTGCTGTTGAAGGCGCACCTAGCGTCGAAGGTGTACCTATCGTTGAGGGCGTCGCCGCTGCGGAAGCATCGTTGCCTGCAGTTTGCGTAGCTAGAATGTCGCCTTGCCCGGCGGGGTCGGGTTCTGGATTGGCGGCCTGCGAGATAACGGGAACGCTCAGCATCGCGGCGGCAATCACCGTCCCGAGCACCACTTTAAGATTCTTACGCATTTCATCAGCTCTTTTCGTATGCAAGCCGTGTGAGTGTAACCTTTATGGCGGCTCCACATCAACGGCAACATTTTACGTTTGTCTCAAGTGTAACACATAATTCGGATAAATACTATATTTCTCGTCCTGCAAAATATGATTATTGATAGGTGAAAAGTATTGGAATTCCTATATTTGTTCGGCTATTTACTTTTATTTGTCTAATTAAGTATTGCTGTAACGAATGCTTATCGAGAGCTATGTCAAAATTTGACGTTTAAACGTATCTGCCTTTATTTAACACCAACACGCGATTCTCGCCTTATAAGCCGCGAAAATCAGAGGTTGTTCGATTTTTCGTATATGAAGGCTGACGGAAGATATAAAATGCGCAGGTGTTACGTGCAACGTTCGCCGTTGCTTCGAAGTTTCTTGGGGTTGGCGAGTGTGATTGAGCTTAAAGCCGATAAAACGCGAATCCCCTTCCTTCGCCGAATAAAGAGGGGAGGGAAGGGGATGCTCGTGACGAAATGTCGACATGTTGCCGGTGGCTTGGCGCTATATTTTTGCCATTATTGTATTACGTTTCACGGAATATGAGCAGGGTTTTCAAGGCGCCCGGTTGCCGATTACTTCAGCGACCAGGCGGAACCGGACGGCTTGTCTTCAACCGTGATGCCCAGTTCACCCAGGCTGTCGCGTATCTTGTCGGCGACCGCGAAATCCTTGGCCTTGCGGGCGGCGTTACGTGCGTCAAGCTGGTGCGCGATCAGCTGATTAAGCAGGCGGTGTTCGGCTTGGGCGTCGGTGTTTTGGGTGTTGGCACCGCTTGCCGGTGTAGTCGTATTCCAAGGCTCGGCCAACGGGTCCAGACCCAAGGTGTCGAGCATCGCGCGCACACCGATCAGGGTTTCGCCCAGTTTTTGTTCTTCCGTGCGTTGTAGGTCGCCAAGGCTCTTGATGTCCGAATTTTCTTGGGGATAAGCCGTATCGTAAAAGACGTAGAAGAGGTTATCGGGAAGCCTTGCAGGCATGGAATTCTTGCCCGTATGTTGTTGAAGTATCTCTTTTGCAGGCTGGTTGAAGCATGATACGGCTTTTTCCCGGAGCTGTTTCCCGCTGAGTTGCGGTTCCGTCCTGCCCAATTCGGAGACGATGTCCGTCATCCGGCTCAGAAGTTCTTGCTCTGCAGCTTCGGGTTGGTCCGTTTTCTCTGTCAGGAATTTTCGTACTGCCTTGATGTTGGAAAGGTACCCCGATAATGAATTGCCTTTTTTAATATCAACGAAAATCGCCGCCAAGGCACCGGAAACATTGATGTCGTTGTTCATCGCCGAGGTGAAGTCCTCCGGCAATGCATCCGCGTTGATGCGCTTGAAGCATTCGCTGTTTGGCTGGCCATTATCTTCAATTCCGGGCAATGTTTCAGAGAGACGATTCTCTTTCTTGAGTGCTCTTCCGGCACCATTGATGAAGTTCATGATGCGTTTGTAGGCGGCGTTGGCTTCGGCGAGCGTCTGGTCGCTCCACTCGAGCATGGAACGGTATTGCACGCCGCCCAACGCGTAGCGCACCACCCAGGCCGAGTTCTGCGCGAGCACGCTCGGCACGGAAAGCCCGTTGCCCAGCGACTTCGACATCTTCTCGCCCTTGGCCGTCACCCAGGCCGAATGCATCCACACGTTGGCGGATTCGTAGCCGGCAGCGCGGGTCTGCGCCATCTCGTTTTCGTGGTGGGGGAAGCGCAGGTCGAGGCCGCCGCCGTGGATGTCGAACATGCCGTCGAGGTAGCGGTGGCTCATCGCGGAGCATTCGATATGCCAGCCCGGACGGCCGGTGCCGAACGGCGTCTTCCAACGGGCGGTTTCCGGATCGCTTTCCTTCGAGGCCTTCCACAGTGCGAAATCGCGGGGATCGTGCTTGGCCGGGTCGTAATCGGCGGGGTCGACTGGGTTGTATTTGTCATCGCCGGACTGGTCGACGCTGGGACCCATGTTGTCGCTGACCTCGCTTGCGGCATCGTGGGTCTCGCCGGCGCCCTGCTTCTGGTGGGTCAGCTCGCCGTAATGCGGCCAGCTGGCCACGTCGAAGAACACGTTGCCGGTGGGTTTGCCGTTTTTGTCGGTGATGACGTAGGCGTGGCCGCGGTCGATCAAACGTTGGATCAGGTCGACCATATCTCCGATATGACCGGTGGCGCGGGGCTCGTAGGTCGGGGGCAACACGCCGAGCGTGTCGTAGGCACGGGTGAATTCGCGCTCGTAATAATAGGCGCGTGCCCACCACTGCTGGCCGGCGGCCGCGGCTTTGTCCAAAATCTTGTCGTCGATATCGGTGACATTGCGGATGAACGTGACCTCAAACCCAAGTTTTTCCAGCCAGCGACGGACGATGTCGAAGGCCACCGCCGCGCGGATATGGCCGATATGCGGCGAACTTTGCACGGTCGCGCCGCAGACGTAGATGCCGACCTTGCCGGGCACGATCGAAGTGAACGCGGACACCTCGTGCGTGGCCGTGTTATACAGCTTCAGGTCGGCGGCGGCCTTCGAACGCCCCTGCGGCGTTGATGCTTGCGAAAGGTTGGAATTCTGCGGTTTTGTGGCGTTTCCCATAAATTACAAGACTATTGGCTTTTGCCGACAAAACGGATTCGCGGCGTTCGCTTGAAGTCAACCGGCGAAAATTTTGGGGTGACGAAATGCCACAATGGAACCATGACGATGCCGAAAGTGCTTATTCTGCAACATGTCTCCTGTGAGAAGCCAGGACGAATCCTTGATAACCTTGATGATCTCGGCATGCCCAGCGAAGCGTTCAACATCGCCGCGCAGGCCGATCCCGATCTGCCGAAAAGCGAGGAGATCGCCGGGATCGTCATTATGGGCGGGCCGATGGGGGCCCAGGATTATAAGGAATATCCGGGGCTCAAGACCGAGGCGAAGCTGGTGCGCAAGGCCGTGAAGGCCGGCAAACCGGTGCTCGGCATCTGCCTGGGCCACCAGATCATCGCTACCGCGCTCGGCGGCAAGCTGCAGAGCGGCAAGTGCTCCGAAGTCGGGTTCGCGCCGATCAAGCGCGTCGCCAAAAGCGATTGGTTCCCGATGTGGACCGATCAGATGAACGTGCTCAACTGGCATAACGACGTCGTCTCCGTGCCCGTTGGTGGTCAGCTTCTCGCGTCGTCGAAATACACCGAAAACCAGGCGTTCAGCTACAAAAGCGCGTTAGGATTGCAATTCCACCTCGAGGTCACGCCCACGCTGCTGGACGAATGGCTCACTGAGCCGAGCATGATCGAGGGCATGAAGAAAAGCCAGATCGCGAAGATCCGTGAGGACTTCAAGCGCTATGACGTCGAGCTGCAGCCGCTTGCCGAGCAGGTCTTCTCCGCGTTTGCCGTGCGTTGCTCCGCCAGCGCCCGCGCATTGAGTGCGTGATGCAGAGATAATCACAAAATCAGGCTAGGAAATGTGATTATCGTCGTATGTTCGGTGATTATGCAGAGATAATCACAGAATTGGGCCGGGAAATGTGATTATCGTCGTATGTTCGGCGATTATGCAGAGATAATCACAAAAAGGCATGAGGCTATATTCGGTCACGGCGCAAGAGTGTTGATAGGCGGCGGTACCATCGAATCACTATGCCGACTTATGACTTGGGACTTGAACACGTTTCGCTCGATTTCGCCACTAAAAATATTTTCACCGATGTGACGCAGGGCGTCTTCGAAGGCGACCGCATCGGCATCGTCGGCAAGAATGGCGACGGTAAATCCACACTGTTGCATCTGCTGAAGGGCACTCAGAAGCCGGATTCCGGGCGCGTGACCGTACGCAACGGTCTGACCTTCGGTATGCTCGACCAGCGCGATCCGCTCGATGACAACGCCACCTTGCGCCAGGCCGCGCTTGAGGGGCGCGAGGATTATCAGTGGGCTTCCGACACCCGTTCGCGCGAGGTCGTGGAAGCGTTGCTCGGCGGCCTGAGCCTTGACGCGAAGATCGGCTCGCTTTCCGGCGGGCAGCGTCGCCGGGCCGATCTGACACGGCTTTTGCTCAAGGATTGGGACATTCTGGCCCTCGACGAGCCTACGAACCATTTGGATATCGTCACCATCCACTGGCTTGCGGAACACCTCAAGAACCGTTGGGCCTCCGGTCAGGGCGCGCTGCTTTTGGTCACCCACGACCGTTGGTTCCTCGACGAGGTCTGCGAGTCGATGTGGGAGGTTCATGACGGGGTGATCGACCCGTTCGAAGGCGGCTACAGCGCCTACATGCTTCAGCGCGTCGAACGTGATCGGCAGGCCGACATCCGCGAGGAGCGCCGGCGCAACCTGGCCCGCAAGGAGCTGGCGTGGCTGACCCGCGGCGCTCGTGCCCGCGCCACCAAGCAGAAGTTCCACGTGAAACAGGCGCACGAATTGATCGATGACGTACCGCCATTGCGTAATACGTTACAGCTCAAGCAGATGGCGACTTCTCGGCTCGGTAAGCAGGTCGTCGACCTCAATGACGTCACGCAGATTTTCGAACATCCGCAAGGTGTAGCTCCAAATTCACCTACTGCTTCGAACGATATTTCGGGCGATGAATCCGCTTCTCGCGTCGATATCGTCCCGGCCCTGTACGAGGAACCGAAAGTCATGGGTTCCGTCGAGTTGGCCGTCGACGACTTGGACGACGACCGGCTGGTCGATGCCAAGGCGGCGAACGCTGCGGCCGGGGAAACGCCGGTTGCTGTGGAAACAAACGAAGCCGAAGTGTCTGCCGATCAGGCAAACAGTGCAGCTGATAAGCGGGCAACAGATGCCGGCGAGACAGACGGCGGTGAACCGGATACCGAGGACGCGCCCGCAGTGACTTCGTCGGCGCAGCGAGTGACGGTCAGCGGTCGCAAGATTCTCGACGACGTCACCTGGCTGATCGGCCCAGGCGACCGGTTCGGCATCGTGGGCGCGAACGGCGCCGGCAAGTCGACCCTGCTGAAGATTATCGATGGCACGTTGACGCCGACCAAAGGACACGTGAAAATCGGCAAAACCGTGAAATTCGCGGTGCTTTCGCAGCGTCTTGACGAGCTTGAAAAACTCGGCAAATACAAGATCAAGGAAGTGCTGAGCCGCTACAAGCCGACCTACGTGGTCGACGGCAAAGAGGTTTCGACCAGTCAGCTGATGGAACGGCTCGGTTTCTCGGCCGCGCAGCTGATGACGCCGATCGCCGATCTTTCCGGTGGCCAGAAGCGTCGTATGCAGTTGCTGCTGATTCTCTTGGATGAGCCGAACGTGCTCATTCTCGACGAGCCCGGCAACGATCTTGACACCGATATGCTGGCCGTGATGGAGGATCTACTGGATTCGTGGCCGGGCACTTTGATTGTGGTTTCCCACGACCGTTACTTGCTTGAACGGGTGACCGACGAGCAGTTCGCGCTGATTGGCGGCAAGGTCCGTCACCTTCCCGGCGGCGTCGACGATTACCTCGAAATGGTGCGCAAGATCGAGAACGGCGCCACGCTTGATGAGATTGCCGGTGACAATCGCGGTGGTAAGTCATCGCGCAAGGGTTCGGCTTCGAGCAGCGGTACATCTGAATCCCAGTCATCGAATGCGAATGGGCGCAGCGATAATGACGAAGGTTCCGATTCGCGATCCAGCGAGCCGAAGCTGACCGGCAAGGCCTTCCACGACGCCACCCGTCGGCTTTCGGCCATCGAGCGCAAGCTGGCCAAACTCGAAACCGAAAAGTCGAAGATCGAGCAGCAGATGGCGGAACATGACCCGGCCGATTACGAGGGTCTGGGCAAACTCAACGAGCAGTTGAACGCCAACTCCGACGAAAAGGACACGCTGGAAGCCGAATGGATGGATCTCTCCGAGCAGGTCGAATAGGCCGATTTGCCATCCCTCGTATTCGTGGAGACCAGCAGATATGTTTGTAATACGTTATGTTGCTGAGATTGTTGAAGATCGTTGAAAACAAAGGGCGGATATGACTCGGAAGCCATATCCGCCCGACAAATAAGCGATATCGAAACGCTATGCCGTCAGCGCCCTCGAATCTCGCTGCCGACCACTTTTTCGCTCAGTGCGTGGGGGCCGCGGGTCACGGCGACGGCACCGGAACGAACCAGCTCGATGATGCCGTAATCGTGCAAAAGACCGAGCAACGCGTCGATCTTGCCCTCGGCGCCGGTGGCCTCGATAGTCAGGGACTCGGGGTGCACATCGACCACGCGCACGCGGAAGAGGCGCACGATCTCAAGCACGTCGGAACGGTTCGTCTCGTTGGCGGCGACTTTGATGAGCACCAGTTCACGCTCGACGGCGTCGGTGTTGTCAAGGTCGACGATTTTCAGCACATGAAGCAACTTGTTGAGTTGCTTGATGATTTGCTCCAGCGGCACCTGCTCGACGTCGGCGGTCACGGTAACGCGCGAAATGTCGGGGCGCTCGGTGGGGGAGACGGAAAGCGAGTTGATGTTAAAGGCGCGGCGGGCGAAGAGGCCTGCTATACGTGCCAGTACGCCGGGGCGGTTCTCGACCAGAACGGACAGGGTGTGGCGCTCGCTGTGCGGAGTGGATGCGGGATAGATTGCCATGATGTTCCTTTCGCCTTGTCCTTATTCTTTCGATTGTTCAGCAGCCGTAGCGCCATCGGCAACGGCTGCATGGTCGGTATCGTTCTGGGGCTCGTCGGCACCCGAATCTGAGCCCGAATCCGTGGTGTCGTTGTGCAACAGCGGCTGCACGCCCGGTTTGTAGGTGACGGTGTCGTTGGACTGTCCGGCGGCCACCATCGGCCAGACCATGGCATCTTTATAGACGCGGAAGTCGATCAACACTGGTCGGTCATTGATCTCATTGGCGCGTTTGATCGCGGCTTTCGCCTCGTCCTGCGTCGTGGCGCGAATGCCGACGCAGCTATACGCCTCGGCGAGCTTCACGAAATCGGGGACATTGACGATATCCTCGGTATTCTCGCCATCCTGGATGCTGGTCTGCGAATAGTGCTTGTCGTAGAAAAGCGTCTGCCACTGACGGACCATGCCGTAGACCGAATTGTTCAGAATCGCGATTTTCACCGGTGCATTGTCGATGAACGCGGCTGCGAGCTCCTCGGACGTCATCTGGAAGCTGCCGTCACCGTCAATCAGCCAGACCGGCTTTTTGCCGCCGAAATCACGGGCCGAACCGACGCGGGCGCCGATGGCCGCGGGCAGGCCGAAGCCCATGGTGCCCAAGCCGCCCGAGGAAATCCAGGAATGCGGGTTCTCGAAATCGATCAGCTGCGAGGCCCACATCTGGTGCTGGCCCACGCCGGAAACCCAGATGGTGGAAGGCGCGGCCTGACGCGAAAGCTCCTCGACGACCCACTGCGGCGAAAGCGTGCCGTCGGGGGTCTCTTCGTCATACTTCATGGGGTACTTTTCGCGCCACGAGTTGATGAGATTCCACCACGGCTTGAGATTCGTAGCGCCGCGTATGGCCTGTCCGCGCTTGATTTCGGCGTTCAGAGCGTCGAGCACTTCCGCGACGTCGCCGACGATCGGCACATCCGGCTGGCGGCGTTTGCCGATTTCGGCCGGGTCGATGTCGATGTGAATAACGCGGGCGGCGGGGGCGAACGCGTCCATCTTGCCGGTCACACGGTCGTCGAAGCGTGCGCCGATGGCCACCAGCAAGTCGCATTTCTGCGTCGCAGCCGTCGCCGCCAACGTGCCGTGCATCCCCAGCATTCCCAGCACCTTCGGGTCGGAATCCGGCACGATGCCGCGTGCGGGCAGGGTGGTGACGATGGGAGAATCGGTTAGATCGGCAAGTTCCTTGACCTGCGCGCCCGCGTTGGAACGCATGGCGCCGCCGCCGACGTAGAGCACCGGACGATAGGACTGCTCGAAGAGTTTTGCGGCCTCGCGCAGGACATGGCCGTGAGGTTTGGTCGTGGGATTATAGCCGGGAAGTATCATTTTTTGCGGCCAGGAATAATACATCTCGCCGACCTGTGCGGTTTTCGAAACGTCGACGACCACAGGGCCAGGGCGACCCGAACGTGCGATATAGTGCGCTTCGGCGAGTACGCGCGGAATGTCCTGCGCGTCGGTGACGAGATAGGAATGCTTGACCACCGGATAGGTGATACCCACGGTGTCGGCCTCCTGGAAGGCGTCGGTGCCGATCGAATCGATGCCGACCTGCCCGGAGATGACGACGAGCGGAACCGAATCCATATTCGCGTCGGCGATCGGGGTGACCATGTTCGTGGCGCCTGGGCCGGAGGTCACGATGCACACGCCCACGCGCCCGGTGGCGACGGCGTATCCTTCGGCCGCGTGTCCCGCGCCCTGCTCATGGCGCATCAGCACGAAACGGAACTTGGTGTCGTCGTGAATCTGGTGATAAACCGGCAGGATAGCGCCGCCCGGAATGCCGAAAACGTCCTGCACGCCCAGATCTTCCAGCGCGCGGATCAGCGCCTGTGCGCCGGTCATCTTCTCGCCGTCGACGAGAGTCTGTTTGCTTGTCTTCGTCGGTGCTTTCTGCACCCCGCTGAATGCCTGTAAAGGCGTTGGTGACACCATCGTTCCTCTTATCTCTTCGGGTTTGTAGGAATTGTCTTCTGACCTGCTGCGTATGGTGTACGTCTGCATGGTAATGACGCTCGGTGTTCGCTCGCCCGTTCGTGGCAGGCTGTGACGCTATGCCGATGTGCTCAATATCATAGCGCCTTGTATGTGCGGAAAACGCTTATTGCCCAAATATTGGCGGGGTGTCGCAAGTCTGTGGGGATTCGAGGATTCGCTATTGTCGCTGCGATTTTCCATCGTTGTGATGATGGTGCTTTTTAGCCTGATGGCGGCTCGGATTCGTGTCCAACTCCGTCCATGCGGCTTTTGCCGCGGCGAGCTGGGCCTTGCGTTTGCTGGAACCGGTGCCGACTCCGAGTACTTCGTCATCGTTTCCGACGACGGCGCGAGCGGTGAAGACCTGCGCGTATTCCGGCCCGGAGACGGCCATGCGGTAGCGCGGATCCTCAAGCCCCATGCCGTGTGCTTTGACGGTCAGTGAGGTCTTCCAGTCCAGCGCAGGCCCTTCCGTGGCCACTTTTTTGAGCTCGTCGTCGACCAGATGGTGCACGACCTTACGAGCCTCATCAATGCCGTGTTCCACGAACGTCGCGCCGATCAGGGATTCGACGATATCGCAGAGGATCGAGCTTTTCTCGGCTCCGCCTGATTCCGCTTCGCCGTGGCCGAGCAGGATATAGGGCCCGACCTGGAGCTTTTCGCGCGCGATCTGCGAAAGCGCCTTTTCCGAGACGGCCATCGCCCGCATCTTCGCCAGCTGGCCTTCGTTCATGTCGGGATGGACACGATACAGGGTTTCGGTGGAGACGAACTCGAGCACCGCGTCGCCCAGGAATTCCAAGCGTTCGTAATTCGGCGCGCCCTCGTGCTCGTGCGAGAAGGAGCGGTGGGTGAGCGCCATCACCAGCATATCCGGCGAAAGCGTGGTGCCCAGCCGGTCGAGCAGCTCTTGCTGCGGGGTGGTGGATTTGGTATTTTCGTTATGTTGTGAATCGGTCATGATGGTCCTTTTATACGGATATGACCCCGACGAACATATTGCGGGCACCAAGCCGGTTGATGGCGAATACTGCGATATCGAATATCGTCAGGTATAGCCGAACCGTATTGGTTACTGTAATACATCTGCGTGGCGGTGTAATGGTTTTTTTAGATTAAAGCCAAGCGTAAGCAGAGATGCAAAAGCCCCGCCACCCGTCGATGGCAGGGCTTTTATCTGCTAGCGTTTCACTTGCTCAGCGACTTGCTGATAGCCTCGCGATACACGCGGCCGCGGAACGAACCGCAGCTCGGGCAAGCCATATGCGGCAGGGTCGGCGCACCACAATTGGGGCAGGCTACGGTCTTGGCCGCGCTGGCCTTCCAGTTGGAGCGGCGCGAATGCGTATTGGCTCGCGAAGTCTTGTACTTTGGCAGTGCCATGGTATTCCTCTATTTCGTTCGAACAAATTGAGCTTAAGCGTAGACAAGTCTAACGCAATCTCGGTACAAGCTCTACTTGCCTTGTTTCGCTTCCTTTTCCAGCTGGGCCTTGAGGCCGGCCAAAGCCGCGAAACGGTTGTCGACCACGTCGTGATGGTGATCGGGGTTGTCGTTCAGGTTGATGCCGCACTGCGAGCACAGCCCCTTGCAGTCCGGCCTGCACAACGGCTGCAACGGCAGGTTCTCGACCAAGGTGTCGCGCAGGAGCGCTTCGAGGTCGGCGTAGTTGCAATCCGGGCTCAGCGGGTAGGTGTCTTCCGACTCGTCCTCGCCGGCGATGATATCGATATCTTCGTCGTGCTTGCCGTGCCCGTTATCGGCGTTGACGCTCGCTTTGGCGGAATCAAAGGGGAAGAACGCGGTGACATCCATGCCCCAGTCGCGTTTGAGAGGTGTGAGGCATCGTACGCATTCGGCGTGGACCGGCGCGTCGAAATGGCCGGTGAAAATCAGCCCGTCGACGATGGAGTCGAAAGAACCGTTCACCTTTACCGGTGCGCCTTCCTTGACACCGATGATGTTGTCGCCGATGCCGCTCGGTGCCGGGTAATCGGCGTCAATGGTTTTGCTCTGGCCGGGTCGCGAGATGATCTGCCCCACACAGACGGCCCATTGCGAATCTTCAGGTCTGCTCATATGTGTTTATCGTTCTTTCGGATCTTCAAGATTCCATGATCTTGTCTGTACTATAGTGCTATTCGGTTTTCTTCGCTGACGCCTGGCTTTGGGCCATCGCGTCGGCTTCGGTGGTTTGAAGCTGTTGGGCCGCCTCGCGCTGGCGTTTGTCGATGACGTCGATGCCGTTGCGAATGTCGCGGTCGTAGGTGGAGACCTGCTCTTTCAGAGCTTTCATCACGTCGGCGCAATAGGCGTTGGCTCCTTGTACCAGCTTGGTCGACCTGGTCTGAGCGCTGTCGACGATAGCGCGTGCCTTTTGCTGCGCCAGATCCACGACACGCTCCTGGCCGGCGAGAATCTGCGCCTGCTCCTCGGCGTTCTGCTTGATCTGCGCGGCTTGGCTCTGCGCCTTGGTAACGATGGCCTGCGCCTGGCTCTGCGCGTTCTGCAGCCTACGTTCGGCCTCGCGCATCAGCGAGGAGGCACGTTCAAGCTGGACGGGCAGCATGGCTTTGAGCTGTTCAAGCTGGTCGAGGAACTCGTCACGGTCGAGGCGCACCATGCCGGGGGTGAAAATGCTCGGCTTGGTCTCCTCGATGGAGGAAGTCATCTGATCGATGATGTCATAAACCGTGGTGAATTCGTCATGGCTTTTGCTTTCGGCGTTATCTTCTGTGGCCGATTCGGAATCGGATCCAGCATCATAGCCGGAATCTTCGCTGCGATGTTCCCGCAGGTCAGGAAGGTCGGCAGGCGAGGCGAAAAGCGGCTTGGTGGCTTTCACAGAGGGCGCATCGTCGTTGTCGGCAATGTCGGAATCGTCGGCATCGTAAGTTTCCTCGTGCTCAACGGAGCTTTCGGCTTCACTGTCCTTTACGCTGTGGTTCGGCGAAAGGTCGTCGATCGGAATGACCTTGGAAAGGGTATCGTCTTCCTCGTCGTTGAGGTCTTTTTCGTCCACCATCATTGACTCTTTTCTTTTTGAAGTTGTTCGGCGAGCATACCGACCACGCAATTGGGCACCATACCGGTGACGTCGCCACCGTGGCGCGCCACATCCTTGACGATGGTGCTGGAGATATGCTCAAGAATCGGGTTGGCAGGCAGGAACATCGTCTCGACGCCGGAAAGTTTGCGGTTCACCAGCGCCATGCCGAGCTCGGCCTCGTAGTCGCCGTTCTGCCGCAGACCCTTGATGATGACCGATGCTCCGACTTTGGTGCAATAATCGGTGATCAGCCCGTCGGTGGAGGCGACGACGACGTTGGGGTATCCGTCTTTTACCAAGGCCCGCCTGATGACGTCCACGCGGGTCTCTTCGGAAAACATCGGGGTTTTCGCGCAGTTCACAGCCACGACGACATGTACCGTCTCGAAAATGCGCGCACTGCGTTCGATAACATCCAAATGCCCTGCCGTGACTGGATCATACGAGCCTGGGCACACTGCAATAGTCATACTCCCAAGAATAACGCCTGACGCTGATTTCCGCTGTTGCCCGGGTCTTCAAGGTGCCGGTGATTGTTGTCTTTTGATGTTTTCGCTCTTGATAAACGCAACATCGAATCGCTGTGATGCCTAGAGATGAATGACATGTTCATCGTTGCTTACGGTAAACGCCGGACGTTATGATATAGGCGGTATTGCGGTGATTGACATGTGACTGTATAGCCGAATAAGGAGACGTGATGACTGGCTTTTTCGAAATGTTGGATAGTGATGGGCGGCCGAACGATTGGCTCGATATGGCGGGGTTCGAGAATCCTTCCGAAGATCCGGATTCGGGCGCGGGGACGGCGGTGCTTGAGCGTCCGGAAACCAAGGAGGAGCGCAAGCTCGACGACAACGGTGATGCCGATCGCTTTGCGCATTACGTTTCGCGTGACCGTATGCGCGAGTCTCAGCTCACCGGACGGCCCGTGGTGGCGCTGTGCGGCAAGATCTGGGTGCCGAAACACGATCCGTCACAATATCCGGTCTGCCCGGACTGCAAACGTATCTACGAGGAAATGACCGACAAGTAAAGTCAGGTTTCTTGCGCGGAGACGATTATTGTTTCGCCGTTTACATAACAAAGGCTGGGCATACCAGAAATCGACGGTATGCACAGCATTTTGCTTTATTTTGTACCTCTTGGTGCGCCAAGAGGGCGACTATATAAAGAATTGAGTGATATTCGTCAAATTTGGGGGCTCTTGGCGCACCAAGAACCCCGTTTTCTGAAGAATTCACCCCAAAGCGTCGTATTTGGGGGTACTTGGTGCACCAAGAACCCCCAAAATGAGCAAATTGATGCCGGGGCAGCAGATTATGATGCTGCGATTACGTTCTTTAGAGCACGTCGATCTGCGTGGGGATTGAAGGATCGCCCTTCATCAGCGACTGCGCGGTGATCGGCAGTTCGGCCAGGGCCTTCGCGTGGTAGTCGTGCGCGGCGGTGATGGCGTCGTGGCCCTGATACTGCTTGTCGGCCTCGCCGTGGTCCATGTAGGTGACCATCAGATCCTTCCAGCCGTCTTCGGGCTGGAAGGCGGCGAGCTTTTCCTCGGAGCCCGAAATGACGTGTTCGGCGGTGGCCAGGCCATATTCATAGGAGCGGAAGGCAAGCTTGCGGCCGGGGACGGTGGCCTTGTTCTCGGAATGCTTGGCGACGGGAACCATTTCGCCGCCTTCGCCTTCGCGTTCGGTGAGCTTGTAGACCATCGCGCAGGTCGGGGCGCCGGAGCCGGTCACCAGCATCGTGCCGACGCCGTAGGAGTCGACCGGGGCAGATTGCAGGGCGGCCAGCGCATACTCGTCGAGGTCGTTGGTCACCGTGATCTTCGTGTTCTTGGCGCCCAAGGCGTCGAGCTGGTTGCGGGTCTGCTGGGCCAGTTCGGCGAGGTCGCCGGAATCGATGCGCACGCAGCCGAGCTCGGGGCCGGCCACCTCGACGGCGGTCTTGATGGCTTCCTTGATGTCATATGTATCGACCAGAAGCGTGGTGTTCGCGCTCATCGCCTTGACCTGCGAGGCGAAGGCGTCGCGCTCGGAATCGTGGACGAGGGTGAAGCAGTGGGCCGAGGTGCCGATGGCCTTGAGGCCGTAAAGCTGGGCGGCGAGCAGGTTCGCGGTGCCTTGGAACCCGCCGACCACGGCAGCCCTGGCGGCGGCGACGGCGGCCCATTCGTTGGCGCGGCGCCCGCCCATGTCCATGCACGGGCGATTGCCGGCGGCGCTGGACATACGTGAAGCCGCAGCAGCTACTGCGGAATCATAATTCAGAATAGAAAGCAGCAGCGTTTCGAGCAGCGTGCACTCGCCGAACGTGCCTTCGACCTCCAGGATCGGGGAGTCGGGGAAATACATTTCGCCTTCGCGATAGCCCTTGATCGAGCCGGTGAACTTGAAGTTTTTGAGCCATTCGATGGTCTTGGGGCTCACCACCTTGCGGTCGGAGAGGAACTTGAGGTCGTCGTCGTTCAGATGGAAGCGTTCGAGCGCGTCGAGGATGCGGCCGGTGCCGGCGACGACGCCGTAACGACGGCCTACGGGCAGGTGGCGCGTAAAGATCTCGAAAACGCACTTGCGGTTCGCCGTGCCGTCGCGCAGAGCCGCGTCCAACATCGTGTATTCGTACATATCGGTCATCAAAGCCGGTGAATAATCCAGCATCACATGCCTCCCTGAGGTGTGCTTTTCGCGCCCTTTGCGTTGTCGGCGTTGCCGACAGAGCGCGAGATTTGCGTCGCCGGGCTGACCGGCCGCGTTGCTTTTCCACCTCGATTCTAACCCGACACGGCGATTAATAGTAATAATGACTATAAGTAGACATTTCGGCGCGGTTTGCTCGGTGTCGGCTCTCGGCGCGCTCCGTGAATCGCACCTACGATTTGTTGTTTTAGCGTTGGAAGTATGGGGATCCGACCGGCATCTCGACATAATGATTGATTGCTGATGGATGCTTTCACAGCTGTGGATTGATGCACTCTAAGTGTGCTGGAGGTTTCGGTATCCTTCGGTGCTGAACATCGGATTCAAGATTCTCAAAGGTGCAAAAGCCGTCGATGTCGATGGTGTAGGTGGGCTGAATCCGTGTCGTGGCTGGCCTTGATGCAAGACTGTGTTTTCTCGGCTTATCCCTAAACTGGCCGTCATGAAATATTTTGTCGGAATCTACCGTCTCATCATCGCGTTCCTGTGTCTCGCCTGGACGAGCGTGGCGTGGGGCGAACCCAGCTATTGGGTCTACTTTACCTACGAAACCAACTTCCTGCTCGGCCTGGTGATGCTGTGGGCCGGCGTCGCGTGCCTGATCGACGGCAAGCAGCCTCCCGCCTGGCTCAAGGGCATCCTGACGCTCTACATTCTGATCACCGGCATCGTCGCGGCCACGCTGCTGCCGCCGGCCAACCCGCTCACCTCGAAGTACGTGTTCGGCATCATGACCAACGTCATCCTGCACAAGGCCGCACCGATCCTCGCGACCATCGACTTCATTCTCTTCGACGCTCACAAGCGCTTCAAGTGGCATTACGTGCTCACCTGGCTCATCTACTTCCCGTTCTACCTGGCGTTCGTGCTCATCCGCGCGCAGCTTTGGCCGCATTCCGGTCCGGAGGCGCACGGCAATCCGTATCCGTACGGGTTCATCGATGTCAACAAGATCGGCTGGAACCAGATGTGGATCAATATCGTCTTCTGCATCATCGGTTTCGCCATTCTCGGCCTGGTGCTGTTCCTGATCGACAAGGTGATGCCGAAGAAGCCGCTGCTCGGCACCGTTCGCAACTGAGCGGATGTGCTTTTCCGGTTTCCTCATAACTGGTGTCGGAAAACGCGTAATTTTGCGTTGTTTCCAGCATTTTGCACACATTTGTGCTGGAAACAACCTAATTGGAAACTTTAAATGCGTTGTTTCCAGCATAAAAGTGTGTGAGCTGCTGGAAACAACGCATTTGAACGAATATTGAACGTTGCGCAATGACGTGACCGCCTGATGGTAGGTTGGCGGTATGGCTCAAATCAAGGATTTACTGAACGATAACACTGTGGTGCGTCCGGACGGACGTGCCGTCGACGAGCTGCGCCCCGTCAAGATCACCCGTCATTTCACCGACGCTCCGGAAGGTTCCGTGCTCATCGAATGCGGCAACACCCGCGTGATGTGCACCGCGACGTTCGCCCCGGGCGTGCCGCGTTGGCGCAAGGATTCCGGGCTCGGCTGGGTCACTGCGGAGTATGCGATGCTGCCGCGCGCCACTTCCGAACGCACCCCGCGCGAATCCGTGAGGGGCAAGGTCGGCGGGCGTACACAGGAGATCAGCCGCTTGGTCGGCCGCTGCCTGCGCGGTGTCATCGATATGAAGGCGCTGGGTGAGAACCAGGTGCAGCTGGACTGCGACGTATTGCAGGCAGATGGCGGCACCCGTACGGCTTCCGTGACCGGTGCATATGTGGCTTTGGTCGACGCGCTGCATTGGGCCGAGAAGCACAAGCACATCCGTTCGGCGCAAAAAGCGATCAAGGACCAGATCTCCGCGGTTTCCGTGGGGATTATCAACGGTACACCGATGCTGGACCTGCCCTATATCGAGGACAGCCAGGCCATGACCGACATGAACGTCGCCATGACCGGCTCCGGCAAGTTCATCGAGATCCAGGGCACCGCCGAGCACCGTCCTTTCACCCGTGATGAGCTCAACGTGCTGCTCGAGCTGGCCGAAAAGGGCAACAAGGAGCTGCAGCGTGCGCAGAACGAGGCGCTCGCCAAGGACTGAGGAAGTTCGCAGGGTTTTGAGCGTCGCAATGCGCCATTGGCTGAGGCTGATAGGAGATTTGCGACGCCAATAGCGTAATGGACGTCGTAAAAGTGCTGCTAGTCGAAGTTGACCGAGAGTTTGCGACGTATACACGCTGAAACGAGTAGGAAACAGACAAGGGCTGGGAATCTATCATGAAAATCGTCGTCGCTACACATAATGAAGGCAAGCTGCCGGAGATCCGCACCATCATCGAGGAGGAGCTCGGAGAGGCGGTACAACACGTCGAGCTGGTTTCCGCCGGTTCGATGAATCTGCCGGATCCTGTTGAAACCGGTGTCACCTTCGAAGAGAACGCGCTGCTCAAGGCACGCGACGTGGCGCGGCGAACCGGATTGCCGGCGCTCGCCGACGACAGTGGGCTGATCGTCGATGTGCTGGGCGCTGCTCCGGGCATCCTCTCGGCGCGCTGGTCGGGTGTGCACGGCGACGACGAGGCCAACATCGATCTGCTGCTCGCCCAGATCGCGGATATTCCGGACGCCAAGCGCGGCGCACGGTTCTGCTGCGATGCCGCTCTGGTGGTGCCGGAACAGTGCGTCGAGCGTCGTGCGGATGGCTCGGTGCCGCAGGCGCAGGAGACGACCAAACTCGGCGAGATGCACGGCGTCATCATTCGCGCACGCCGGGGCGGCAACGGTTTCGGCTACGATCCGATCTTCGTGCCGAACGATCAGCCCGGACGGTTGAACGACGACGGTGAAAAACTGACCAGTGCGGAAATGACCGCTGAGGAAAAGAATGCGATTTCGCACCGACACAAGGCATTCGTCGCGTTGGCCCCGGCAATCAGGCAGCTCATCGGCTGATGCAGGTAGGCACGCGAAAACGTTGATGCCATAATGTTGCGGCTTCGAACGTTATATGGTTTCGGCTGCGTTGCATTCATGACAGAAGCGCGGCACCCTGCTTCCTGAACTTATGAGCTGACGATGGAAGAAGCTATAGGGGCGGAACCGTGTGGTCGTCCTCTAAGCGTTTTGTAATGTTACGTTATGATTGGATTTGATACGTTATAAGGCTTTCTGGCGAGCCGATTGGCGGGTATCGGCTCATGTTCGAGTGTGCCGCTACATGTGGATGATGAAATGTGCGGCGGTCATCAGAATTGTGCCGATCACGGCGGTCAGGCAGAGGATGAAGCCGGCTAGTTTGGCGTTGCCGAGCACCTTGTCGGTGAACATCGTCGAGAAGATGGCGGTCGGTGCGAGGCAGCACATCACCGCGGTCTCGCGAATGAGCGGGCTGAACGGCAGGATATACCACGCCAGCAACGCGAGAATAATCGCGCAGGGCAGGCGCCAGGCCATGACCTCGCCGACGAATTTGAGGTCGCGCAAGGAGGCGGGCAGATCGGTCAGCATGCCCACCATCACCATCGAGCAGAAGGCGTTGGCCGCGGAGAACGGCTGGCAGACCTGCGCGATCCAGTGCGGGAAGCGGAAGTTGAAGAACATCAATACCAGCATCAGGATATAGGTGTCGAACGCCGGCGAGGTGACGAAGCCTTTGACGACATTGCGGATCAATGCCCGGCGTTGCAGGCGGCGTGCGTCGCGGTCGGTGGCTTTGATGCGGGGCAAGGTCGGGGCGTCTCCGGCATTCTGCTCGGCCAGGGTTTTGCCGGGGACGATGTGCAGGAGATTTTGCGTCATCACGTTCGTTCCGGCGGCGACCATGATGTCATTGCCGATGTCGAACATGGCGGCGGGGACCAAAGCGGCGGGGCCCAGAAAAGCCTGGACCATCGGGAAGCAGAAGCAGCCGACGTTGAACCCGCTTCCGTTGAGCATCAGGAACGCGCGGTCGGCGACCGGTCGGTGACGCGTGGACACGAAGATGAGCAGCGGCGGAATCAAGGATGCGAAAAACGAGAAGCAGGAAAGCAGCAGAAGGTTGAGCTGGTGCGGGTTGGTGGCGAAAGAATAGGTGATGGCGCCGGGCAGGATGATGTCGAATTCCAGCACCTGCACCACGCGGTAGTCCTTCGCGCCTAAAATGCCGGTCCGTTTGAACAGGTACCCGAGCAGGATGATGAGCAGCAGTGTCGCCGGTTGAATGAGTGCTGACATGGACTTGGTTTCTCTCTTTTCGCTGGTGTTGCTGTGGACGTTGATTCGCTCTACCGTGTCATATCATAGACTTCGGCACTGCCTATAACGCAATAAAGTCCCCATAGATGGCCTTTGATACCGATATTTGGGATGTTCGACGCTATCTTGTGATGGTTCTCATGTGCACAGATACAGGTCGAAAATACGATGAATCTGCCCTATGCGTTGCTGTGAATGGAATCCCAGGATTTTGCAAGCTGAAAGTCGGCCGAGACTCTACAATATCGAAGAGCGAAACGGGGTGATAATCTGATGGCCAATCAGACGAATGCTGCGAATCCGATGAATACGGTAAATCCGGACTCAAAGGTTGCGGGAGTTATCAGGAAATGTGGTGTTAGCGATGCCCAGATGCTGCACAAACTGAGCGTCGAAACGTACTTCGATACCTTTGACGGCACGAGCTCGGACGCCGATATGCGTAAATTCCTCGAAGAGTCTTACGCCGTGCCCGTGCTGCGCGATGAACTGGCCAATCCCGATTCGATGTTTTTCGTCATTTTACTGTCTTCTGGAGCGCAAAACGGAACGCCCGCAGGCTATATGAAGCTGAATTTTGGCTCGGCGCAGCTTGAGGATATGGGGCCTGGCGCGATGGAGCTCCAACGGCTTTACATCCGAAAGGCGTTCAAAGGCTGCGGACTCGGCACCCGGCTGATGAACCTGGCGCTGCAAACGGCTCGTGAACGCGACCTCGACAAGGTGTGGCTCGGCGTGTGGGAACACAACGAGCCCGCGAAACGCTTCTATACCGGCAAAGGCTTCGTGCGCGTCGGTCAGCACGCGTTCTGGCAGGGCGATGACAAGCAGACCGACTACCTGATGGCGCGCGAGGTGTGATGGTCTGGCTTTAGTGACGCGCCAATGCCAGCCGATATGAGTGACAAGTGAAGGGTGCGGAGATAATCACAAAAATCGCCTCGTTTCTGTGATTATCGTTGCAAATGATGTTCTGGTGCGGAGATAATCACGATTATCGCCACTTTTTTGTGATTATCTCCGCGGCCTGGGAATAATGGCCGGCGAATGAGCGGAAGTCGTGCCGGCTGTTGGTGGCGTTTGGGCTGCGAGCTTGTGTGGGACGTCTGCTAGATTGGTGTCGTTACGCGCGCATGGCGGAATTGGTAGACGCGCAGGATTTAGGTTCCTGTGACGCAAGTCGTGAGGGTTCGAGTCCCTTTGCGCGCACCTTGAGAACGGGAATCAAGATAACATGTCGGGGTGCATTGAAGTTATCGGGTTCTTGAATACTCCTTGTCAGTTCGAATGACTTCGGCTTTCGTTGGCCGACACGAGATTTCGGGTTGAAGAGAACCGTCCTGCCTCAGAGCTCAATCGGTGTGATCGTATAGCCATTGAGGTCGCAGAATTTCTGCAGATCCGTATAACCGGCAACCAACGTCTCGATATTTGTTGATGTCCAATGTAATAAGAAACGATGAAGCTTGTGAGATATGTCACTTTTGGGTGGGCCCGGCTTACACTGTGTCTTGATGTCATTGAGTTCAGAAAAGTCAATGATTATCAGGAGGAAGGGAACTTCATGGCTGACAAAACATTGGTAACGTATTTTTCCGTGTCCGGCAACACTCGCGCCGTGGCGCAAAAACTGGCTGGTGCCGCCAACGCCGATATCGAGGAGATCAAGCCGTCGATGCCGTATATCGCCTCCGATCTCAAGGCCGATGACGAGAAATGCCGGGCGAACGTGGAGCATGTCGTCGATGCGCGCCCGAAGATGGCGTCCTCCATTGACGTCAGTGCCTATGACGTGGTGTTCGTCGGCTATCCGCTTTGGTACGGCGTCGCGCCGCAGATCGTGCGTACGTTCCTCGAAAGCCAGGACTTCTCCGGCAAGACCATCGTCACCTTCGCCACCTCCGGCGGCAGCCTGGACGGTGCGAACGGCGAGCATCTGCACGTTTGCGCGCCCAAGGCGACATGGAAGACGGGTCGTCGCTTCACCTCCGACGACAGCGAGGATACCTTGGCTCAATGGGTCAAGGAGCTCGGCCTGTAAGCCGGCGAAACGAATCGTTCGTCTGAAACCGACGATTCGTCTGAAACGAGTCTTTGAGATCAAGCCGTTCGTCTGAAACGAGCCACCTGTTTGGCCCAAGCTAAACTGAAGGTTCGGTGGAGAAAGCGCATGGAAACGGGCCGCTACCAAAAGGCGACGGCCCGATTGTTGGCAATGTGATCTCGGAATAAGACCGAGAAGGCTATTGGCTCTTTAGGGTTGCAGAGCTCCTCAGAGCTGGACGAGGATCTTGACGTGGTGCTCGCCGTCGTGGCGCAGCTTCTCGAAGCCGTCCTTGACGATGTCCTCCGCCTTGATCTTGTCGGTGATGAACGGCGAGAGGTCGATGCCCTTCTCGCGCACCATCTCGATGACCTTCGCGTGGTCGTTGGCGTAGCCGAGCGATGCCTGGATGTCGCGTTCGGCGAAGGTCAGCTCGTTGGTGACGTTGATTTCGAGCGGCTTGACGTGCACCGCGACGATTTCCAGCTTGCCTTCCTGCTTGAGGCACGACAGCAGCTGGTGGACCACGACGCCGACGCCCGCGCAATCGAAGGCGATATCCGCGCCCTTGCCGTTGGTTTCCTTGCGCACACGTTCGTTGAGGTCTTCCTTGCTCGGGTCGACGACGATGTCTGCGGCTCCGGATTCCAAGGCCTTGTTCTTGCGGGCTTCGGAAAGCTCGGAGATGATGACCTTGGCGCCCTTGGCCTTGAGCACGGTGCCGACGAGCAGACCGATGGGGCCTGCGCCTCCGACCACTACGGTGTCTCCCGCCTTGACGTCGGTGCGACGAACGGCGTGGTAGGCCACCGAAAGCGGCTCGATGAGCGCGGCCTGGTCGAGCGGCATGTCGCCGACGGGGAAGACACGCTTGGCCTCGACGACGATATGTTCGCTCATGCCGCCGCCACCGCCGTTGATGCCAATGAAGCCCAGCTTCTCGCAGACGTTGTAGTTGCCGGTTTTGCAGGCGTCGCATTCGCCGCAGACCATGACCGGTTCCACGACCACGCGGTCGCCGACCTTCAGATCGGTGTCGACGTCATCGGCGATGGCCTCGACGGTGCCGGAGAATTCGTGGCCGAAGACGACCGGCAGTGTCTCGCCGGAAAGCGGGTGCGGCTCGGTGGCCGAGTTGCCGCCGTTCTGCTCGCCGTCATAGTAGAGATGCAGGTCGGAGCCGCACAGCCCGGTGAAAGCGGGGTGGATCTTGATGGTTCCTGGCTTGAGTTGTGGTTCCGGAATGTCGTCGATCTGGACGTGTTCCTTACCGTAATAACGAACAGCTTTCATATTTTGCCTCCTTGCAATAACTTAAAACGTTCTATCATTATATGTGCGAATCGGCTGTGAATATCGGAAAATAGTAATTAAAAATGATTGATTCCTCACATTGATAACAATGGCTATGCGGCAAAATGATTAATGTTCATAGATTTGACCAAATATAGTTTTAGTGACCTCAATGCAAAAGGCTCTGCCATAATTGGAAGGTTTGCGGTAAGTCATGAGAGGGGATTAGTGTAGCAGGCTATGGATATGGAAAATACGGGTGTTGAGGCAGCCGGTGTCGATGGCTTGGGCCCGCTGATCAAGGTGGCGAATACCCTGATCGAAAAGGAACTCAACAACCGTGTCGCTTCGATGTTCGAGGGATACAGCCTCACCGGGCCGCAGATCACCCTGATGGTCTATCTGCACGACGCTCGCGGGCGCTGCGTCACCCAGCGTGAGATCGCCGACCGCTTCGTGCTGAGCCATCCCACGATTCGGGGTATCGTCAAACGGCTCGAGAGTGCCGGGCTTATCGAGACTTCGCAGCTGGAAAGCGACCGCCGGCAGATTCTGCTCGAGCTCACTGCCGCGGGGCAGCGGCTGATGGACGCTCATATTGACGATATCCACGCCGTGATGGGGCAGATCAACGCGCGTATTACCGACGGTTTGTCGCAGGCCGAGCAGAAGAGGTTGGTCGGCGCTCTCAAACGAGTCGTCGCGAATTTTGCGGAATAAGTGTGATGGTACTCGTTAAAAAGGTATCTTTATATATCAAAACTGTAGCTTGCTATAAATTAGGAAAGGTTGGCAATGACAAATCAACAATCGCAAAAGCGCAAAGACGGGGAGCGCAACGCTTTGGGTGCGCGGCCGGTATCTGAGCAATCCATACCATCCGAATCGGGGCGGGAGAGCAACGTGCGATCTGCACAGCCGAAGTCAGCTGGGAGTGAAGGCACCGTAGCGTCGATTACTCCGCGTCAGCGCGGGCTGATGATGGCGGTGCTGCTGCTGGGGTCGTTCACGGCGTTGATGGCCGAGACGTTTCTGAACAACGCGCTGCCGACGATTATGGGCGCGTTCGCCGTCGGCCAGGCCACGGCGCAATGGCTGACGACCGCCTACCTGCTGGTGGTCGGGCTGATGATTCCGATGTCGGCGTGGGTGTTCGAGTCCTTCAACCTGCGCACCACGTTCGTGACCTTGATGGCCGTTTTCCTTGTCGGCTCGGTGATCTGCATTTTCGCGCCGAACTTCTGGGTGCTGCTCGCGGGCCGCATTATCGAGGCGATTGCCGCCGGCGGACTCATGCCGTTCATCCAGAACGTCATCCTCATGATGTTCCCGCCCGAAAAACGCGGCATGGCCATGGGCATCACCGGCCTGGTCATCGGTTTCGGCCCGGCGGTCGGCCCCACGATTTCCGGCCTGATTCTCAAGGTCTCGGGTTGGAAAACGCTGTTCGTCATCCTCGCGCTCGCCAGCGCCGTCACCGCGATTCTCGCCGTCCCGCTGGTACGTAACGTCACCTCGCCGCACCACAGCACCACCGACGTCATCTCCTTCGCAGAGTCCATCTTCGGCTTTGGCCTTATTCTTTATGCGCTTTCCGAGGTCGGCAACACCGGGCGCATCACGTTGCTGCTTGCGGTGCTGTTCGTCGTCGGCGTGATTATCATGACGCTCTTCTGCGTCCGCCAGTTCAGGCTTTCCACGCCGCTGCTCGACCTCCACGTCTTCGGCAACGCCCGCTTCAACCTGTGCACGCTCTTGAGCACCATCTCGAACATCGCCATGGTCGGCGTCGAACTGGTGCTGCCGCTCTACCTGCAGACCACACGCGGCGAATCGGCGCTCACGAGCGGCTTGGTGATGATGCCCGGCGCCTTGGTGATGGTGGTCTGCAACCCGATTTCCGGCACGCTGTACGACAAGCTCGGCATCAAGAAGCTCTCGCTTTTCGGCTTCCTGATGCTCTTGCTCGGTTCGGTGCCGATGCTCTGGTTCAGCGCGAAAACCAGCCTGTGGCTTATCGGCCTGTGCTATGCGCTGCGCATGGTCGGCATTTCATGCACGATGATGACCACGTTCACCGCCGGCATCAACCTGAGCGCCGCCCGCCTCACCGCCCATGCCAATGCCGCCTCGTCCACGGTGCGTCAGGTCGGCGGGTCGCTCGGTACGGCGCTCGCGATGCTGGTCATCTCGCTTGCCGCGACGTCTCAGGCCTCTGCCGGCAAGGCCGCAGCCCAAGCCATCGGCTACAACTGGGGCTTCATCCTCATGGTCGTCTTCGCGCTCATCGGCCTCGCCGCCTCGTTCTTCCTGCCGAACGCCGACACCGAGCGTAAGGCCATCGCCACAGCGAGCAAGTGAGCGTAAAATCTGTGAGAAAAGCACTGGTCCGCGGATGATTCGGTGCTTTTCTCATGGGTTTTGGGTGATGACGGCGCAAAAATATCGTTGAAATTCATCGGCAACATCGCAATGAGGCGTAAATGAATAAGATGATACTGCCAAGAAACGAAGCGAAAAAGAGAGCCGCTTGACAGAATCGAACTGTCGACCTTCTCATTACGAGTGAGACGCTCTACCAACTGAGCTAAAGCGGCAATTGCCCGAGCGGTATGCACCACTCGCGCACAAAACAATAATAATACCGGGTACTGTGTATTTTGTCCACAAGCGTCGCGTTCGGCCGTGTCTCGTTGGGCTGACTTGGTTTTTAGGGCTTGTTTTTACCATGCAATCGTGAAATTGCGAGGGAATTTGGCCGTGGAAACTATGGAATTGCGGGGAATCAGGGCGATGTGACGTTGAAAGACATGAGCGAAGCCGGCAATGACAAAGGCCCGCGCGACAATATATAAGAAGATATAAGGAGCAGGCAGGCTGGGAATCGCGCGAAAAGGGATGGGCAACTTGGAAAATGAAAAGCCGGCGGTATCGACGCCAAGCAAAGGTTTTGAAGATTTTTACGCCATCATCCCGGCCGGGGGCACCGGCTCGCGTCTTTGGCCGCTGAGCCGAGGGGCCAGGCCGAAGTTCCTTTACGATTTGATGGGCAGCGGACGCACGCTCATTCAGTCCACGTTCGACCGGCTCGCGCGGCTTGCCGGCTCCGACCGCATCGTGGTGAGCACGGGCTGGAGGCACGTCGCCGCGGTCGAGGCGCAGCTGCCGGAGCTCAAGGAATCCAACGTTTTTGCCGAGCCGGTGCCGCGGGATTCGACGGCGGCTATCGCGCTGGCCACGGCTATTCTGGCTAGGCGGCATGGAGAGAAGATCGTCGTCGGGTCGTTCGCGGCCGATCATGTCATTCGAGGCAAGGAGGCGTTCGCCGAGGCGGTGCGGCAGGCCGTGGCGGCTGCGCGTGCCGGGTATGTGACCACGATCGGCATTGCCGCCTCGCGGCCGTCGACGGCGTTCGGCTATATCCATCAAGGCCGGTCGCTGGCCGGTGAAATTCCCGAGGCGCCAAGCGCGCGTCTGGTGGAGCGTTTTGTCGAGAAACCGGATTCGGCCACGGCTCAGGCCTACCTTTCCACCGGTGAATATCGCTGGAACGCCGGCATGTTCGTGATGCGTGCCGACGTGTTGCTTGAGCATTTGCGCGAATATAAGCCCGATATGTATGACGCGATTTCGCATATCGCCGATGCCTATATGGCCGTCGATAGCGATGCTGATAGTGATGAGGCCGCCTCCGAGGCCGAAATCGCTGCGGCGAAGCGTACGGCAATCGAGACCGGAAATGGTGATAACGGCGAAGACGGAGATCATGCGGATGTGATTGGAGCTATTGGCGGCGATGACGACAATGACGACGATTCCGGTGGTGCCGCTGACGTCGACGGCGGTAACGACGCTGATGCCGGCAATGAGGCCGCTATCGACAACGATGCCATCGATGAGGCGATGGCGACCTACTGGCCGGGCATCGAGAAAATCGCGTTCGATTACGCGGTGGCCGAGCCGTTGAGCGTGGCCGGCGGCGTGGCGATGGTTCCAGGCGACTTCGGCTGGGACGACATCGGCGACTTCAATTCCGTGGCGGCGCTTCTGCCCAGTACCGGCACCCGCAACATCAAGATCCTGGGCGACGGTGACAAGGTCGTCAGCCTCGACAGCGCCGGCGACGTGGTGATGCCGCTGACCGAACGCACCATCGCGCTGCTCGGCGTCAACGATATGGTCATCGCCGACACCCCCGACGCGCTGCTCGTCGCGCCGCGCGCCCGTAGCCAGGAGGTCAAGGATCTGGTCGCCTATCTTGAGCGGGTTGGCTGTGACGACATCCTCTAGTCCTTCCGCTCCTGCCGGTTCTTCTGTCCGCCGGGCGCCGTCCCGCCGTCGTATGTTCTCTGTTGAACTGCTACGGCTTTTGGCCATCGGCGGCATCGCCGTCTTCCACGCGTTTCTGCCCACGTATGGGCAGATAGTGGCTCTGGGCCCTCAGGCTGCGGCGATGGCGAGCCGTTCCGGGGCACTCATCCCGGCGCTCGCGGTTCTGGCCTCGACCCGTCCGCTGGTATGGGCTGTGGCCGTTCTCGAATTGCTGGGGGCGTGGGGCAACCATGTGTTCTTTATGATTTCGGGATTCTTCCTTGTCCCGAAGGCCGCCGAACGCTCGCGTGAGCCTCATTACTGGGCTGGCCAGCTTCGTTCGACCGCTCACCGCATATTGAAAGTGGTTGCCGCGGTAGTGTTCTACGCCGTGATATTCATGGCCGTGAACCGCTGGATCATGCCGGTCAGCGATGCCGGAACCATGTGGTGGGTCACCTACAACCTCGAATTCATCTGGCTGTATATGTTCTTCATCGCGCTCGCGCCGGTCATCGGCTGGGTGGCCGGGCGTTGCCGGAAACGTTGGCAGGCTGGCTTGGTGGGGATTGCGCTGGTGGAGCTATACGTGCTGAACGCTTACGTCGCACTGGGCGCACGAGGGGATTTCGGCCAGCTCTCCGCTATGAATTGGCGTAAGCAGATCGGTGCGGTGAGCTATCTTGCCTCCTTCATCATTGCCGGGGTATTGGGCAGTGTGATCCGGCGGTCGCGCAGGAATGTTGCGGCGGGCGAGGTTTCGGGCAAGACTTCAAAGCGAGAACCGGCGTGGCTGACCAGGCGTTTTTGGCTCGCGGTGATCGTGGGTGTGGCGGTTCTGGCGATGGTGCTTTCGGCGGTGTTCGTCGCGCGTGACGATTATGGCCTGCTGTCGGCGCTGTCGTTCAAATCGACTTCGGTGATTTCGTTCCTTTTGGCGCTCTCTTCGTTGATGATCGCGGTTTGCGGCGGGCGTGTCCGTAAGGGTACCAATGACGAGGGCGTTTCCTTGCCACGGAACGGAAATGTGAGATCTGCCGCCGAGATGCAAACTGCTGGGTCCGCTGCAGCGCCTCCGGCTGGAAAGACTAAGGCTGCACTCGAGGCGCTGGCGTCGGGGATTCTGGGCTTTTATATCGCTCAGGCGTTGGGTTACAGCATCATGGAAATCGTCCAGACGTATTTCACGGCTATCCCCCTGAAACATGTAGCCGCAGCCGCGCTCGCAGGTTCTGTATTACACTCTGCTTTCTGGGAGGTGGCGTGGTTCCTGACGGCCATTGTCGTCGCCTTGGCGCTTGTCGTCATCATCTGTCTCTTCGACCGTTTCGTCCGTCAGCCCTTGTTGCGCTTGGTCAATTTGGCGTAGACGGATTGCGGTATGGCGAAAATCGGATTCGTTGCGATTGTGGACAGCTGCTTTGTCTGGATCGTAGATGGATTCTGTTCCTTGGGAACTGACGGCGTTTGAAGTTGGTGGTCGCTAGTTCGAGCGGGATGATGACGCTGGCGATGAAGCCGGCGATGGTCGGTCGGTCCTGTGGGGAGAAGGCCGACTGACGTGTCAGGAGCAGGTCTTGAGCGAAAGCGGTTGTCTGTTCGGGATCCGATCGTGTCAAAGGTTGCAGCATAAGGCTTCTGATCACTTCCGATGCGATCTTGCACTATAGTGTCAATAGTGATACTATGGTGCAATGGGAGATATAGGGAAGCTGGTCGGGAAGATGCGCAGCAGCCCGAAAGGCGTGCGCTATGAAGATTTGCAGAAGGTGTGCGAGGCCTATTTCGGCCGACCTTGCCAGCGTTCCACGATCCATTGCCTCTACAAGACGACTTGGCCGGGTAATCCGAGGGTAAATATCCAAAACGAGCATGGCAAGGCGAAGGCGTACCAAGTTCGTCAGATCCTGAAGGCCATAGATAAAATGGTCGATGACCATACGTTAGGAAAAAAATGAGCGATATTCATCATTACACATATCGAGTCAGTTGGAGTCCGGAAGATGGCGAATTCGTGGGCACGGTCGCAGAGTTTCCGAGTCTTTCATGGCTGTCTTCCAGCCAGATTGAAGCGTTTCAGGGCATCCTTGATATGACGGCGGAAACAGTGGCCGATATGCAAGCCAATGGTGAGAAGGTGCCTGATCCCATCGCGGACCGTCACTATTCCGGAAGGTTCGTCGTGCGGGTCACTCCGGAGCAGCACCGTGAACTGGTGCTTGAAGCTGCTGAGGAAAAGGTGAGCCTTAATCGGTTGGTCAGCGGCCGTGTCTTGGTGGGCGCCTGAATTTTAGCGGTGTCGATATACGTCTGTTTACCTCTCATTCGGTAGATGGTGCCTCGTGGAACGTGGATTTTTATTACGCTTGAAAAGTTGTTGATTGAGTTTGAAATCGGTCGTGCAACAGGGTTTATCGGCACGACGCTTTTTGTGCTGTTGTGTCCGCTTTTGTGAGTAACTTGGTGCTATGTAGCAAGCGGGGAAACGGCATTTTCGGATAAGCAACGACAAAGCCATGAAGCCCCCGCGGCACGTGATGAAAGGACCTTAATAATATGGCCATCAATCCTCCTATCGACGCCACCAAGACCCCGGAGTGGGCGGCGCTGCAAAAGCATTTTGACGAACTACAGAGCGAAGGCATCGACCTCAAGAAGTGGTTTGCCGACGAACCCAACCGCGTTGAAGAGCTGAGCTTCGATGCCGGCGATCTGCACTTCGACCTCTCCAAGGACCTCATCAAGCCCGAGACCCTGCAGCTCTTCGCTAACCTTGCCAAGGCCGTGCACCTCGAGGATCGCCGCAAGGCCATGTATTCCGGCGTCCATATCAACAACACCGAGGACCGCGCCGTGCTGCACACCGCGCTGCGCCGACCGGTTTCGGACGAAGGCAAGTACATCGTCGACGGCCAGGACGTGGTCAAGGACGTGCACGAGGTGCTCGACCGCATCTACGCGTTCGCCGACAAGGTACGCAGCGGCGAATGGCGCGGCGTGACCGGCAAGAAGATCGAGACTGTCGTCAACATCGGCATCGGCGGCTCCGACCTGGGCCCGGTCATGGTCTACGAGGCCCTCAAGCCCTACGCAGACGCCGGCATTTCCGCCCGTTACGTCTCCAACATCGACCCCAACGACATCACCGAGAAGACGAAGGACCTCGACCCCGAGACCACGATGTTCATCGTCGTCTCCAAGACCTTCACCACCCTCGAGACGCTCACCAACGCTCGCGAGGCCCGCACCTGGCTCTTGAACGGCCTCAAGGCCTCCGGCGCCATCGACGGCAGCGACGCCAAGCGCGCCGAAGCCATCCGCAAGCACTTCATCGCAGTCTCCACCAACCTGAAGGGCGTCGAGGAGTTCGGCATCGACCCGACCAACGCCTTCGGCTTCTGGAACTGGGTCGGCGGCCGCTATTCCGTGGATTCCGCGGTCGGCACCTCCATCGCCATCGTCTGCGGACCGAAGCGCTTCGAGGAATTCCTCGCCGGCTTCCACGAGATGGATGAGTACTTCGCCAACACCCCGATCGAGAAGAACGTCATTGCGCTGATGGGCATGTTGAACGTCTGGTACCGCAACTTCTTCCACGCGGCCACCCATGCCGTGCTGCCCTACGACCAGTACCTGCATCGCTTCCCGGCCTATCTGCAGCAGCTCACGATGGAATCCAACGGCAAGTCCGTGCGCTGGGACGGCACCCCGGTGACCTGCGACACCGGTGAGGTCTTCTGGGGCGAGCCCGGCACCAACGGCCAGCACGCCTTCTACCAGCTGATCCACCAGGGCACGCAGCTCATCCCCGCCGACTTCATCGCCTTCGCCAACACCCCGAACCCGGCGAAGGACGGCGACCAGGATGTGCACGAGCTCTTCCTGGGCAACTATCTGGCGCAGACCAAGGCGCTCGCTTTCGGCAAGACCGCCGACGAGGTGCGCGCCGAGGGCACGCCTGAAGCCATCGTGCCGGCCCGCGTTTTCAGCGGCAACCGTCCGACCACCTCGATCTTCGGCGATGCGTTGACCCCGTTCTCGCTGGGCGAGCTGATCGCGCTTTATGAGCACATCACCTTCACCGAGGGCACGGTCTGGGGCATCGACTCCTTCGACCAGTGGGGCGTCGAGCTCGGCAAGCAGCTTGCC
This sequence comes from Bifidobacterium sp. ESL0800, assembly GCF_029395355.1. Lineage (NCBI taxonomy): Bacteria > Bacillati > Actinomycetota > Actinomycetes > Bifidobacteriales > Bifidobacteriaceae > Bifidobacterium > Bifidobacterium sp. ESL0800. The sequence continues at coordinate 1,433,111 of NZ_CP113913.1, read as the reverse complement.
CGCCAGATCACTCCTGCGATCTCGCAGGACGACGAGGCGCTGGCGGCGCAGGACGCCTCCACCCAGAGCCTCATCCGTTTCTATCGCGCGCATCGCAAGTAGTCAAAAGCGCTGAGGCATTGTGCCTTCTTCCGACTTGATGTTTGGACGAGGGTAGCAATGCGGGCAAAGTGCTCAGTCACCATACTCGGGTGACTGAGCACTTTTGTGTTTCTGAGCGTATGATGCGTGCGTATGATGCGTTGAAAAGCTGATTGTTGGCCTCACTTTTCTGCTTTTCAACGCAGTAGCTAGCGTCGATGCGTTCAAAAGCATGAAAAGGCCCCGAAAACGTGCTTTTCAACGCAACTTACTGAGTGGCTACCGATTAGCGATGGAAAACGGGCGGGGCAGCTTATTTGATGGTGTATATCGTCGTGTACAGGTCTTTCATTTCCTTGCTCGGCTTCGCGTCGTCCAGTTCTTTGTAGACGGGATTGCCGTCTCCGTATTCTTTGGTCTCGTAGAGATAAATCCTGATTTTGTCTTCTATGGCCCAGTATTTCTGCGATTTTTCAGGATTGTTCATAATCTCGTCACGTGAGCCGAGAGCTTTGATTTGCTCGAGCAGTTTTTGCGCTTTGCCCATGCGTTTGAGGGACGCGTTTGCGTAGGCTTTGATGAACGGGTCTTTGGACGCGGTGACGCTTTGCGCGGAGGTCTCGCAGTTGGTGATGATGGTCTGTATGGTATTGACGGAATCGGGGTCATCGTTGAGGTTTGTGTATTTTTGCGCGTCCTCTTGGCAGGTTTTGATGGTGGCGGTGTAGCCGACCACCGAATCGCTGAAGTTGTTGAGTACGTTGACGTACTTCTTATTTTTGGCTTGGTATGCCTGGTAGGCCTTGCGGATATTGCCGTAATCGCGGTAGGCCTGCGTTTTGGTGAATTTGCTTCCCGAATTGGCCACCGTGGCCGTGGCGGCCTTGAGATCGTCGAGATCGTCCTGCTCGATGGTGTCGGCTGGGCCGTTCATGCCGCTGCTTTGGGTGATGATATAGAGTGCGTTACCGAGTTGGTCTTGTGGCTTCTGGATATCCGCGGTGAACGTGTCGTTCGCCTTGTTGAGGATATGGGATTTTCTCACGCTCTCTTCGAATGCCTTGTCGTCTGAAGCCGAGGACGACGAGGCGGAATGGCCGCCGAGGTGCGGAAGGACGAACGGTGCGGCAATAAGCACTATGACAAAGAGGAAGGCGCAAGCGCTCGCGATTTTCGACTTGGGTTTGTCGCTGCTTTCTTTGCTGTCGTCGTCATCGTCGTCTTCGTCATCCGTGTCGTCGTCATCGTCGTCTTCGTCTTCGTCTTCGTCACTGTCTTCTTCATCGTCGTCGATATCGTCCGCGTCATCGCTGTCGTCGCCTTCTGCGGTATCGTCTTCATCGCCATCGGCGACGTTATATCCGGTATCGTCTTTCTGATTGTCTTCGTTGCCGTCGCCATCGCTGTTTTCATCCTCGTTTTCGGCATCTTCGTGGATCCCGTTATTGCCGGTTTTGCCGTGTCTGTTGTCACTTTGGTCCAACCACGGCTTGCTTTCGCGCTCAACTCGGTTGTCTTCGTCTTTGTCATCGACGTTGCTTTCGGTGGGTATTTGGCCGGAGTGCGTCGAATCGAGTTGGGATGAGGTGTCGTCGATGGATAGATTCTCGTCCGATACTGGTATTTGCGTGTCTTCCGACCGCTTCTTCCATTGACGCAATGTTGGCCGTCTCTTTCATGCCCTCAAGATGATAAGGCTGTTATCTGCTCTCGTTGAGCATTGTATCAGTGCGTTTGGCAAGGTGCTGGGCCTCCCTGCCTTTCAAGAGCCAGGGTCCTTGTATCATGAGTGAGAGAAGCTGTCCGGTGGTGAAGCCGAATGTCGAGAATGAAGCGACGTCAGCTGAACATGTTCGTCAGAGAACGGAGAAGATATGAGCGCAGGGATAATTGTATTGCTGGTCGTGTTGGCCATCGTCATCATTCTTTTGGTGTGGGGCATTGTGTCCTATAACCATCTGGTCGCGTTGCGCAACCGCGTGCAGAACGGGTTCTCGCAGATTGATGTGCAGCTCAAGCGGCGCACGGATCTGGTGCCGAATCTGGTCGAGACCGTCAAGGGGTATGCGACCCACGAATCGCAGGTTTTCCAGAAGGTGACCGAGGCACGCGCTGAAGCCGTCAAGGCGGCCAGCAGTTCTTCTGCGACCACCGCCGATCGTGCCCAGGCCGAGTCGGCTTTGAGCAACGCTTTGATGGCCCTGCAAGCCACCGCCGAGGCGTATCCCGACCTCAAGGCCAACCAGAACTTCCTGCAGCTGCAGGACCAACTCTCCGATTTGGAGCAGAAGATCGCCTACGCCCGTCAGTTCTACAACGATGTGGTGCAGAAGCTCAACACGGCCGTCCAGACGTTCCCTTCCAACGTGATCGCCGGCATGTTCCACTTCAGCCAGGCCCAGTATTTCCAGGTCGCCGAATCCGACAAGGCGGTGCCGCAGGTCAAGTTCTGAGGTTGCCGGTGAAGCGATGGTTCTGATACGCAACATGAAATCGTGGGAAGGCGCGTGGTGATGGGCGAGGTCTACAGCCTCAAACGGCTCGGCAAAGCGGCTCTGGTGGCCCTGGTGGTGGTTGTGGTCGTCGTCGGCTTCTACGGGTTCTGCGCCTGGCAGGGCAGCGGCAGCGGCAACCAGATGAGCTACAATTCGCTCGATGACGATGCTGTGGTGATGTCAAATGGCGATTTGCGTATCACCCAGCATATCGACGTCAAGCTGGGCAAACGCAAGGGGGGCGACAACGGCGCCAAACCGTGGCGTGAACTGTTCCAGCGTTACCGCTTGGCTGACGCCCCGGGAAAAGCGGCGGATGAGATCGAGGACGACGAGGACACGCTCAGCGCCATCACCGACGTCTCGGTCAAAAACGTGACCACGGGCCAGACCTATCGCCATGGCGACGCGGATTCTCCCAACGCCCTGCACAGCTCACGCTGGGACGCGACGCAGGCCGGGACTTGGTACGCGCGCAATCTGGGGCCTGATGCGAATGTGGATGACGACAAGCCCGGCGTGGATTACCGGCCCGCGGCCATGAGCTCGGCCAAATACGACGTCAAGAAGCAGCAGGACGACATGGCGAAGAGGCAGCAAAGGCAGCAGATTCTGCAGGGGCAGACGCAGAGCCGGCAGCAGACGCAGGCCGGAGGCGACAAGAACACGGATACAAACGCGGATTCAGATACCACGGATTCAGGCACAGATTCGGACGCAGGTTCCGATACGAAATATTCTTCGCGCGACTGGTATCCCGGCACAAAGCCTTCGGAAATGGGTGCGGCGCGCGACGTCATCGAAATCGGCTGGAACATTCCGACCACCACGTCGGCCGAAAGCATGAAATTCGACGTGACGATGACGTTCAAGGACGTCGTCAAGGTCTACAACGACGTGGCCTATATGAAGTGGGAGCCGGTCGCCGACGACAACGGCGTCCCCATCGGGCGTTTTCATGCCAAGGTTTCTCTGCCGCAGGGCACGAAAGCCGGCACGATGCGTCAGTGGATGGATTATCCCGGCAAGGGCACCATCAGGCGAGCGGGGCAGCGCAGCATCGAGATGAGTGCCGAGCACGTTCCCGCCAGGAATCATATCGACTTGGTCTCCATGTTCGGCCATCACGGTATGGGCCAGGTCCGCTACCGCGTCCACAGGGCCGCGAAGGAGGACGTGGTCTCGTGGATGGAATATGAGCGGATGAACTCCGTCAAAAACAGCGGCGACACTCGCTTTGTGCTGCTGAAGTACATCGCGCTTCCCGTGATTCTCGCTCTTGCGGTGGGTATCGCCGCGGTCATCGCCAGCAACAGGAAGGCTTGGATACGCGGAGACGTGGATTATGTGCGCGACATCCCGTCTATCACGCCCGGCGTCGCCGCCGACCTGATGGATGATCTCATGCCGGATGACGTCGGTGACGCCAGCCTGGCGTCGCGGCAGACGGCGTCCACGCTGCTTGAGCTGGCGAGCAAGAAACGTATTGCGGTGTATCCGGGCAAGGCGGATTGGTATTCGGGGCTCGACCTCGCCGCCCCGGCCGCCGACGTCAGCAAGCAGGCCGGCACATGCCTTGACCAGGCGCTCGGCAGAGGCAAAAAGGCGGACACCGTCACCATCGCGGTACTGCCGAAATCGTCCAGAGCTGCCGGCAAAGGACGGAAACTTTCGAAGTCGGAGAAAAGCCTGTTGACCATGCTCATGGACATTTCCACCAAGCTTGGTTCCCCGACCTTCGACTTAAGCCAGGTCAACGATCGGCTCGGCGATTGGGAGAAGGGCGCGAAGGCGCAGGACAGGTTCTTTACCAGCGTCGACACCGAATACGCGAGTGGCGAGTACTCCAAGCACTTCGTGTTCTCTTACGTTGCGGCCGCGGTGCTGGTTGTCGTCGGGGCTTTGGAATCTCTGATCATCGACGGCCTCGCTTTCAGCGAATTGGGTTCCGGAACGGACGATTACGGGGCCGTCTGCGACCAGTTCCACGGCCAGTGGGGGCTGTCGCTTATCCTCGGCGTGCCGGTGATTTTCGTATTCGCATTCCTCTTCAGGCTGTTGAAATTCAAGGTCTTGACGCCGGCGGGCAGGCAGACGGGCACGCAATTGCTCGGCCTGCGCCGGTATATGGAGGACTTCAGCGACTTTTCCGAGCGCGACGTACCCGACCTGGCGCTTTGGGACCAATATCTCGTCTATGCCACGGCTTTCGGAATCAGCGGGAAAGTCACCAAGCGAATGGCGCAGGTGTTCCCGAACCTCACCGACTCGTCCTGGCTGGACGGCAACGCCGGTGATTCGCTGCTCTACTGGTCGTACTACCCGTCGGTCGACGGCGTGGGCGACGGCAATGGGGCGGCAGGCGCCGACGCGGGGCAGGCGCTTTCCGGTGTTGACAGCTTCGGTGGTTTGGGCGATTTCGGCTCGCAGATCGCCTCCGGCTTCGACACCCTCCAGTCCACGTTCGCCGACTCCTTCAGCGACTCCGATGGTGGTTCCGGTGGTGGTTTCAGCGGCGGTGGCAGCTTCGGTGGTTCCGGCGGCGGCTCGGGCGGCGGCAGCTTCGGCGGCCGCTGAGCTGGCTGTATAACTGGAAACGCAGATGGAAGAAGAAGAGGTTATGAAGGGGGACAAAGACTGGTCGGTGAGGCTGCGGGCCATCGTCTCGTCGGTGATTCTCGCGGCGGTGGTCACGGCTTTGGTGGTGTTGGTACTGGCGCCTTCCGGCGATGGCACCATGAGCTATCGGTCACTCGATTACGACATGACGGTGCGTCCCAACGGCGACCTGCGTGTGGTCGAGCATGTGGATGTGAAGCTGGGCAAACGGCGTGACAGCGATGGCGACAAAGCCCCGTGGCATCAGCTCTTTCAGCGCTACAAGCTCGATTCCAAGCAATTGAGCGCCATCACGGACGTATCGGTGAAGGACGCCAGAACCGGCGAGGAGTATGCGACCGGCGATCTGGCCGACGACTCCGATCTCAAATACCTGCCTGACGACGGGTGGGACAGTGAATTCGCCCGGACCTGGTATGCGGTCAACGTCTCGTGCGGCTCCTCCGTGCGCTACAAGCCCGCCGGGGCCGCCGGGCCTAGCAAGAAAACGGATGACGACCGTCCGATTGACAACGGCATGTTCGATGGTTCCTATGGAGGCGTGGTTGGCCCCCAGCTGAATTCCAATGATCCCAGTGTTCCAGGGCAAGGCGGCAATAATTCCGGTAATTCAAACAACCCCTCAAGCTACGTACAGCGGGTCCGTCCCCGTGCAGGCCGACTCGTGGCTCCAATCGAAGCCCGTTCCCAATCCCGAGTCCAATCCTCAATCAAACCGCGTGTCCACGCCGCTGCCGATACGCGCGATGACGACGGCACCTGCGCCACGGGCGAATCAGGCGATACCATCGAGATCGGCTGGAACATCCCGGCGACCTATACCGCAGACAGCATGAAATTCGACATCGCCATGACCTTCAAGGATGTGGTCACGCGCTACGACGACGTGGCCTACTTCAAGTGGGAGCCGGTGGGCGACGACAACAGCGTGCCGGTCGACAATCTGCACGCACGGGTGACGCTGCCCAAAGGCCGGGCCAAATCCGATGGATCTCAGTCCGGCAAGACGGACATATCGTCGGTAAACCTGCCTCAGCAGTGGCTGCATTTTGCAGGCAACGGCGATATATCGGCCCACGGCAGCCGCACCATCGAGTTCAACGCGCGTCACGTCGGGGCCCGCCGGCACGTCGATCTGGTGTCGATATCGCCGGCTTCGTCGATGGGTAAGGTGCGGCACACGCAATCCGGCGATCATGCGCAGGCGGTCGTCAGCCACGAGAAGACCGAACGATTGAAGGCGGCGGTGGTCAGCGCGGCCAATCTCATCTGGCTGGTGGTCTCCGTTGCGGTGGCGCTGGCCGCGCTGGGCTATCTGATGAACAAGTTCATCCGCATCGCGCCTGAAGCATCGTACCGGGGTGAGGTGGATTATTACCGCGACATTCCGCAGATCACGCCGGTGGCCGCCGCCCATCTGATGGACATTCTGGAAGGTTCGCCGTCATCCAGATTCGGCAGCCGCGTCGTCGGTACGAAGTACGTCCGGCGACTGGCTTCCCGTCAGATGGCGGCCGCGATGCTTTCCCTGACGCGCAAGAAACTCATCGCCATCTACCCGGGCAAGGCCGAATGGTACGAAGGGCTCGACCTTGCACAGGCCGACTCCTCCCAGGTCGCGCAGCGTGTGCGGGGCAACGCTTCGTCGCTCGGAGTAAAGACCAACACGATCGTGATTTTGCCGTTGGCCTACCAGATTCACGGCGATATTTTGCCCGATTCCCAGCGTCACGACAAGCTGGATCTGACTTTTTCTGAACAAGCGCTGCTCAAGCTGCTCAAATCCTTCGCCGATCATATCGATTCGCACGTCTTCGATCTGAAGCAACTGCACAAAAAGAGTCGTAAGTGGACTGCAGGTGGTGATCTCTACCAAGCGTTCAGAACCGAGGCGGACGAGGAATTCAAGCACTTCACGCTGGCGCATTCGCAAGGCGAGACGATATTCAAGGTCTGCGCGCTGCTCGTGGTGGCCGCGCTGATTGCGGGCCTTTACCTTTGGCATCTCTACCGGGTGGGGCTGCCCGACTTGGCGCTCATTGCTGCGTCGGCGGCAACGTTCATCGCCATTCTGTTCCTGTCGCTGATGCCCAATGAAACGTTGAGTACCGACGGGCGCAAGGCGGCGGGCCCGGTGCTTGGCTTGCGCAAGTATATGGAGGATTTCAGCGATTTCTCCTCTCGCGGCCCGCAGAACTTGGCGCTCTGGGACCAATACCTGATCTACGCCACCGCGCTGGGCATCAGCGGGGAGCTGGTGCGCAAGATGGCCGAGGTGCAGCCGGCGCTCGCCGACGCGGCCTGGCTTGACGAGAACGCCCAGGGCTCGCTGCTCTACTGGACGTATTGCGGTTCGGCGTGGACCGGCGTCTCGCCCTCCGCCGCTTCGGGCTTTGGCGCCAGCGGCGGTTTCGCCGATCTGGGCGCGCAGCTGAGTTCCGGTTTCGGCAGCTTGGGTGCGTCGCTCGGCGGCGGTGGCGGCTTCGGAGGTTCCGGTGGCGGAGCCGGCGGCGGCAGCTTCGGTGGACGGTAGGAAGCAATATTGAAGGAATCGAATTGAGAGAAAAGAGCCAAGACATATGAGCGGGAAAAGCCTGAATCTCAAGCGAATTGCCAAAGTATTGCTTGCGGCATTGATACTGACGACGATGATCGGCCTCGGAGTGGTGGCATGCGGTTCGCACGTTCGGCCCTATAATCCTTACGAGTCGGATTTGAAAAAAATGAATGCCGACCTGGTCTATAACTCGCTCGAAGACGACGTGAAGGTGCTGCCAAACGGAGACTTGCACCTTACCGAGCACATCGATATGGAGCTTCAGACACGTGAAGACAAGGATGGTAAGGCCAAGCCGTGGCGTCAGCTCTACCAACGTTATACGCTCAACCGCACCGATAAGGCGAAGGGTCCTTTAAGCGACATCGTCGACGTGTCCGTGAAAAACACAAGCAACGGGCAGGAGTATGCGCACGGCACCAGCGGCGACATCACCGATCCCAACTGGGATGCGAACCATGCCAATCAGTGGTACGCCGAAGACGTGGGCGGCAAGAACGGCACCGGGCACACGCCTTACCTTCCGGCCACAATGAAGGCTGACCAGTATGATCAATCGTCTGGCGCGGCTGGGTCTTCGGCCGCAACGACGGGTGCTCAGCCTAGTGCGGCAACGAACGTGCAGGTAGGTGGCGACGATACCATCGAAATTGGCTGGAATATACCATCTACCGATTACGCAAGTTCGCTGAAATTCGATGTTGATATGACGTTCAAGGACGCGGTGCAGGTCTACGACGACGTGGCTTACCTCAAATGGGAACCTATGGGCGATACCAACGGAACACCGGTACGCAATTTCGATGCCACCGTCGCCTTCCCTGATGGGGTCAAGCAAAACGACACCAATGAATGGATGCATTACGTTGGTAGAGGTTCGGTATATCCGAATCCCGACGGCACTCTTTCGGCGCATGCCTTTGAGGTTGTGCCGGGCAGACATGTCGATTTGGTGACGATGTTCCCGTCTTCGGTCATGGGACAGGTGCGGCATCGCATCGCAGGCAAACACAAGCAAAAGGTGATCGATCAGGAGCGTGACGAGCAAAAGTCTTCCAGCCCCAACCTTCAACGGCCCGCCCGTCGACATTGGAATATCTATCTGCCGTTCGTCATCTTGGAACTCGTCGCCATGGCTATCGGCGCGGTGTTCGTGGCGTATACCAACCGCAAGGGCAGCTACCACGGGCCAGTCGAGTATTATCGTGATATTCCGAAAATCAGCGCGACGGCGGCAGCTCAATTCCTTGACGAGATGCAAGGGACTCAAGGTGATTCGAAGCTCGACTCGCGTCAGCTTGCCGCCGCCATGCTCTCGTTGCAAAGCAAAAAGGCCATCGGCATCTATCCAGGCGAATCCCAGTGGTACGCCGGAATCGACTGGGCACACGTCACTGACAAGGAAATCGGCGATTGCATGAAACGTGGCGCAGCCGGTGAATTCGACGGGCAATCGTCTAGCGCGGCCGCCAAGCCTTACGGCCGGCACAGCAATGCCCCGAGTGCCAAAGAACCGTTGTATGAAAGAATCGGCAAGGAAAAGGGCGGTTTGGTCGACACCGTCGCAAAGACCACTGGTTTTGGTGGACGCAAAACGACTACCATCGTGTTGTTGACAAAGGTTCCAAAAGCCACCAAAGGTGCTCAAATTCTAGAAGATCCGATTGTGAGCACGCTCACCGGGCCGGAGATTGCGCTGATGGAGCTCTTACAAGCGATGGGTGAACGGCTCGGTTCCGACGTCTTCGATTTCAAGGATGTCCACGACAGGCTCTCGAATTGGTCGGAAGGCGCCAGCCGCGAGTCGAACTTCGTGCTCAGGGTGGAGGCCGAATACCGTGCCATGAAGCTGACTAAGGCATCGACGGTGTATACGGTATTTGAGGGCATCCTGCTGGTGGCCGGTGTGCTTGGCTTTGGCTACCTCTACATGATGTTTATGAGCGATCCTCTTACTGCGGCCAAACTGTTTGGAGCAGAAGCGCTGTATTTGCACGGCGATATTGCCAGGATGCTCAAGATCTTCCTGCCCGTGGTGTTCGTGTTGATTGTCGAAATATCACTGTTGCAGAAAGTCATGCTCAGCAAGAAAGGCAATCTGCTTGCCGGCCAGTTGCTGGGGTTGTGTAAATATCTCCTTGATTTCGGTGATTTCAAGGAGAGCGAGCCACAGGACCTGGCGCTTTGGGATCAATATCTCATCTACGCCACTGCCTTTGGCATCAGCGACAAACTGGCCAAGGGCATGACCAAAGTCTGGCCACAGATGACCGATGACAATTGGCTTGATACCAACGCTTCAGGCAGTCTGCTTTACTGGCCGCTCTACTCTGCGAGCCACGACGTGCAGGGCTATTCGTCTTCAAACTTCGACCTCGGCAATTTTGCCGACCTTGGCGGTCAGTTAAGCTCTGGCTTTGCCAGTATGAGCAGTTTCAGCGGAGGGGGCGGCTTCGGTGGTGGAGGCGGTGGTAGCTTCGGTGGTTCCGGAGGTGGCTCGGGCGGTGGCAGTTTCGGTGGAAGGTGATAGCTGTGGGTCATAGTCTTAATTTCAGACGCATTATTCGGCAGATTCCCTTCTGCCTGGTTTGCACGCTGGTGGTCGCGCTGTGCATGATCATTCCGTATTCCGACAGTGTGGCCGACGCCGAAACCAAAGCGGAGGAGTCCTACAAGACCACGTGGGTGGAGAAGAACCCCGGCTGCGCTACCCGTCCCGACAGCTCGTTCGGCAGCAGCGCAATGGTGATCGACCAGTCGCACGACTTCGATGCCAAGCCCAGGATCTCCTATAATTCCGTGGATTATGACATGGCGGTGCAGCCCAATGGCGACGTGCGGCTGAACGAGCATTTCGATGTGAAGCTCGCCGAGGAGTGGGCCAATAATCGGGCACTTGAGTGGGATGATCTCCTTACGTGGATCGACCTGACTGACGAGCCGACGTTCTATCGGTTCCCTGGGGCCCAACTGGGCGCGGTGACCGACGTGAGTGTCCGCGATGCCGCGACCGGACAGGTCTACCGCCATGTGCCGCAGGATTGGCAGTATCAGTGGTCCAACGCATCCGACAAGAAGAAATTCCAGCCCGGTATGTGGACGGCGGATACCATGGTGGGCAAAGATATCAAGGATTATGCCCCCGCCACGAGTTCCGGCGCTGCCCCGTTGACGGCAACGGATGCAAAGAACGCGCGGAAGATGGATATGGTCACCCTGACTTGGGCGATTCCACCGGTGAAATCGGCCGAAAGCCTCAAATACGACGTTTCCATGACGTTGAAGGATGTCGTCACCCGTTGCGGCAACCATGCGTACTTCCGCTACGACACGTACGGCAACACGGATACCGGCCCGGCCAAGCACATGCATATGCGGCTGACGCTTCCCAAAGGTACCAAGGGCACGCCGAAAGGCTTTGTGGGCTTTCCCGGCCGGAAATCGGTGAAACGCGACGGTGCCAGACGGTTTGATTTTGACGCTTACGACGTCTCCGCGGCTTCGTCGACGGAATTCGCCGCCATATTCGATGCTTCCGGCATGGGGCAGGTCGCGCACGACGCCGTATGGGATGGGACCAAAGGAAAATTCCGGGACAAGGGCAGTGCCGAGGACACGGATCGGAAGGATGATTCCGAGGCTGATAACGATGACGATAATGAGGCCGAGACCGATGCCGGAAAGACCGACCAGGATTCGTCTTCCGATTGGCATTCACTGGCATTCGCGTTTGCGGTGATATTACTGGCGTTCCTGGTCTTCGGCGGCATCATGATTGTCATCACCAACCGACGGACCAGTGTCAGCGGTGACATTCCCTATTGCCCAGACATCCCGTCGATGAGTCCGGCCTGCGCCGCGCGGTTCATCGACGAGGTCCAGCCGCCCGGCTCCTCGATGGTCGCAGCCTCGAGCCGCGAGACACGGGCGATGCTCTCCACCTTGCTGTCGTTGGCCGACAAGAAAGTGGTGGCGCTCTATCCAGGCGCGGCTTCGTGGTACGAAGGCATCGACCTGCAGACCGCGGACGTCGAGCGGATACAGGCCTGTGCCGAAGCGGGCCGGAAGAATGAAGACCGGCAAAGCCGTGAAGACGGGGATGGCCATGGCCCGTCCCCGCACCGAATCGCGCCGACAAGCCGTATCGGTATATGGCTCAGCCATCTGCTGTGGCGCACCGCCCTCGGCAGGTATATTCGCCGGCATCCGCGTCTGGCCGTCATCTTCGGCGGTATCGCCAAGCCCGCCGACGGACGGACGGTTACGGTACGGCTTTTGGCGGCGGCGCAAGGTGCGCAACATACGAAGAACGGGCAGGGCACACTGGGGCTGCAAGGTGCGCAGGGTACGCAAGGTGCGCCGGATGCGCAAAGTGCGCAAGGCTCGCAGGGTACGCAAAGTACGCAAGACTCGCAGGATGCGCAAGGTTCGCAAGGTTCGCAGGGCACGCAAAACTCGCAAGGTACGAAAGGCTCGCGGGACGGTGGCGAGACTTCTGCCGCGTCCCCGCGGCTGTGCGAATCCGAACTGGCGTTGCTCGAGTACCTGCAGGCGTTCGCCGCGTGGCAGGGCTCACGTACCTTCGACTTGAACCAGCTGCGTAACTCCACCCAAAGCTGGAACCGGATGGAGGGTGACGGCCCGCGCCATGCGCACGACACCGATCCCGCCGAAGCCGATGTGATCAACCGGTTCAACGATGCACAACAGGTGTGGGACGAAGGCCCGGAGCTTCAATGGGGCTTTACGAGTGCGGCCAATGAGGAATATATGGGGCTGAGGCTGACTCAGTTCTCACGTGTCGCTGTGGGCGTGTTGGTGGCAATCGCCTGTTTCGTAGGTCTCGGCTACTATATCCTGCTGCAAATCTGGGATATGGGGTATCAGAAGGTCGCGCTCGCGCTGGGGCTGCCTGCGGTGTTCCTGGCGTTTATGGTGGTGACGCTGATGCGCTATGTCGAGCTGAGCCCAAACGGCCGGCTTGCCGCGATCCGATTGGTAGGATTGGTGGAATACATGAACGACTTCAGCGATTTTTCGGCGCGCGGCGTCGAGGACCTCTCGCTGTGGGGCCAGTACCTGATTTATGCCGCTGCGTTGGGAGTGGACAATAAGATTTTGCGCCAACTGGCGTTCCGTGTGCCGGGCAATGCGTTCATGAGCGGTTGGCAATGATGCGGATGGTGGCTGGCCGCCGGCTCATCGGTGTGCGCGGTGCTGTTGATGCGATGAAAATCACGGAAATAGGCTTGGAATGCTGATTTTGCTCGCAACTTCAATTGATCATGCGAGCAAAATCACGGAAATCGGCTGATCATGCTGATTTTCATCGCATCGTCGGCTGGGTTGCGTTGAAAAGCAGAGAGCGCGTAGCAAGCATCTGCTTTTCAACGCACTGAATCGGCGGATCGGCTTGGCTCACCGGTTGGCGTCGTCGAGGGTGAGCTGGTCGTCGTCGGCGTCGTAGTCGAAGAGCTCGCCGTAACGGCCCCAGGTCACCGCGATATCGAACTGCTGTTGCGCTTCCTCGTCGGTGTGCTGGCTGCGCAAAAGGTCGAGGATGAGCTCGCCGCGCAGGCCCTTGTCTGGATGGTTGCGCAGCGCCCAGTCGATGGTGCGTACCAGCGGCGCATGGTCCATGATCAGCTGGGCGAAGAGCTTCTTGGCTTCGAGTACGTCGGCGTGGCACCAACGATCACCGTCGCGGGTGACAGTGCAATGGCCGCGGCTGACGGTCAGCAGGCCGAGCATCGTGCCAGCGTCGATGAGCGGGAAGAGGTCATCCACCTCGAAGGAAAGGTCGGCCGCGAGGTCTGCCAGATCCACGCCACCCTCATAATTCGAGACGACGTCAAGCAGGCCTGCAAGGCCGCCGGGAGTGGCGTTCGGGAGCAGCTCATCCGGTGCACCGTTCTTTTTCGTCTTGACGACATTTTCGTGAGCTGTCAGTTTTGCGTTGGCTTTCGCTTGCGCGTTGTCGGCATCATTGGAATCGTCGTGTCGGTTACGGTCTGTGCGGCTGTCGCTGCTCATGCTCCCGCTGTCGTCGGTGCCATTGGCATTGGCATTGCCGTTCTTGCCGTTGCCGCTGCTGGTATCATGCTGCGATAGGCCTCCGGCGTGGTCGTGCTTGTTGGCCTGTCCGTGTGAGCCGTCTACGTCCGGTGCCGGCGCGATGGTGTCATAACCGTTGGTAGCGTTGTCGCCGTCGCGTTTTGTCGTGGTGCTATGGCGGCCCAGTGCGCTGGTCTGGACGTCTGTATCGTTCGCACCTCCGGTTTGGGCGGTGCCGTCGCCTTGTGTGAGGTTGTCTGAACGTTTTGCTTCTTGTGAACCTTTGACATGGCCGGAATCGGTGGTGTCGTAGCCGTAGCCGTCTGACGAGGATTTCTCCGTGGTACCAGATTTGACCGCCGTACCCGCCTCCGTGTTTTCGGCATTGTCGTTTACCGCATTGGCACGGCTGCGCTGCGACTCCTGACCGGTCAGGATGGTGTAGAGCTTGTCGACCATCGCCTCGAATTCGGGGGAGTGCTTGTCGCGCGGGCGCGGCAGATTGACCGGAACCTGCGCGATGAGGTGACCGGGGTGTGAACCCAGAACGACCACTCGGTCGGCCATCTGCACCGCCTCCTCGATGTTGTGGGTGACGATGAGGATGGATTTGATGCCGCTGCGGTTGCTGTTCCAAAGCTTCAGCACTTCCTGACGTAGGTTTTCGGCGGTGAGCACGTCCAGAGCGCTGAACGGCTCATCCATGAACAGGGCATCCGGGCGCAGCACGAGTGCGCGGGCGATGCCGATGCGCTGCTTCATCCCGCCGGAAAGCTCCTTCGGATAGGCGGATTCGAAGCCGTCAAGGCCGATCGCATCGATGGCAGCCAGCGCGCGCTTGTGGCGTTCTTCGCGCGGCACCCCGCGCGCCTCGAGCCCGAGCTCCACATTGTCTTCAACGGTGAGCCACGGCATGAGCGCGAAGGTCTGGAAGACCAGTGCAACTCCAGGGTTTGGGCCATTGAGTGCCTTGCCTCGGTATGAAACCTGCCCGCTGGTTGGCTGGATGAGTCCGGCCAGAATCCGCAGGAATGTCGATTTGCCGGCGCCGCTGCGTCCGAGGATCGCGACGATTTCGCCTTCGTGCAGGTTGAAGGAAATATCGTCGAGGACGGTGGTCTCGCCTCCTTTTTCGGAGGTGAAGCGCTGGCCCACGTGGCTGGCCTCGATGACGGCATGGGTGCCGTTCGCGTCGAGGTCGGCATATTTCGGATTGTGGTGGCCACGGGTGCGGGTTTCGGTGGTGATACCGGTGCCGGTTTGCGTGCCGCTGGCAACGGTCTTGTAAAGCTTGTTGAAGTTCATGATGGATTCCTTTGTTTGGTGGTTTCCAAACGATTTATTCGGTCGGTACTATTGATTGGTTTTCAGCATTAGCAATCGGATTTGCCGAAAACCGTTCAGTTAGAAGCAGCCAGTGACCGTTTTCTTGCTTTTGCGTTCAGCGGTGCAAGAAAGTGGTTACTGAGGAGTCATCAGCGGCTGTTTTCTTGCTTTTGTGTTCGGTTATGCAAGAAACCGGCCATTGCGGGGCTGTGAGTGGCGGTTTTCTAGCATCGATGATTGAGAATGCAAGAAAACGGACACTCGAGTTTCTGCTTATCATGCTCATCGAATCTCCTTAACTCATCCGACGACGAAACGACGGTCGGCGAGTCGTTGCAGGGGGTTCCAGAACAGTCGGTTGACGGCGACGACGAAAATGGCCATCACGGCCACGCCGATCAGTGTCTTCATGCTTTCGGCGTGCGCGGTGGCTTCGGCGATATAGGAACCGAGGCCGCGGGCGACGAGCGTGTGGCGTCCGTAACTGACGATTTCCGAGACGATGGAAGCGTTCCACGCGCCGCCGGCGGCGGTGATGCCGCCGGTGACCCACGAGCCGAAAACCGCCGGCAGGATGAGCGTCTTCCATTTCATCCATCCGGTGATGCCGAAGTTTTTGGTCATTTCGATGAGGTCGTCGGGGATGGCGGACGCGCCGGCGATGACGTTGAAGAGGATGTACCACTGTGTGCCCAGTGCCATCAGGAGGATCGAGCCCCAGTTGATGTCGACGCCGAGTGCGACGAAAACCATGACCACGAACGGGAAGATGAAGTTGGCGGGGAAGCTCGCCAGCACTTGTACCAGAGGCTGTACCAACCGCGAGATCTTCGGGTTCATGCCGACGATGGCCCCGAGCGGCACCCAGATCACCGAGCAGACCACGGTCAACAGCGCCACGCGCAGGAAGGTGAAGCCGCCCAAGCCGAAAGCCCGCCCAAGCTCGCCCAATCCGGTGGTCCGGGCGATGGCGACAATCAGCTCTGCGGCTCCGGCGATGACCAGAACACCGACAATGACATCAAAGACCACATCACCAGCGCGACGGCGTCCGGGTTTGGCACCCCACTTCGAGCCGGTGCGGCCGAGCGGACGGGTGGCCCAGTCGAGCAATTCGCCGACGGGACGGAAGATGCGGGCGAGGAAATCGTCGATATGCGACTGGCGGATCAGCGTCAAAACGGCGCTGCGCTTAGGCTCGCTCGATTCGCTTTGCGTGATGCGGAACTTTTCGGCCCAAGCGGTGAGCGGTTTCCAGACCAAAACATCGATCAAAAGCACGACGATGACCATGGTCAGGATGGCCCAGCCGATTTTGCCGGGGTTCTCTTCGCTCGCCGCAGCCTCGACGTAGCTGCCGATGCCGGGCAGCGCGTAGGTGCGGTTACCAACCGAGATCATTTCCGAGGCGGTCAGGAAGAACCAGCCGCCGCCGACGCTCATCATCATGTTCCAGAGCAACGGAATCATGGAATTCGGAACGTCTAGCACCCAGAAACGTTGCCAGCGGGTCAGCTGCAGGTTGCGCGCCGCCTCATCGAGTTCCTTCGGTTCGCTCTTGAGCGACCGGTAGAACGAGAAGGTCATATTCCAGGCCTGCGAGGTGAAGATGGCGAAAATCGACGCGGCCTCCACGCCCATCATCGAGCCGGGGAAGAGGGCGAGCCAGATGGTCACGGTCGCCGAAAGGAAGCCCAAGATCGGCACGGATTGCAGGATGTCGAGCAGGGGGATGAGCACCTTGCCGAGCCTGCGCGAGCGCGCCGCGGCCAGTCCGTAGACGAAGGTGAACACCAGCGAGAAGAACAGAGCGATGGCCATGCGAAAGACGGAACGCAGCGCGTAATAGGGCAGGTTGCGCGGGTCGGTCGAGACGGTGGAAGGGATGCCTTTCGGCCCGACCGGAGAGTTGATGGCCGGCAGGATCCATGCGATCAGGCCGAAGAGTGCGAGGATGCCGACGGCCACCACACAGTCCGAGATAAGGCGTTTGGTAAAGCTGGCGTTTCGCCCCGCGTTCGATGTCCCTGGTGCGGCACGGTTGAAATTGAAGGAGAAATTGGTCATGATGATTCCTCATGAACGGCGTATCGTGGCGTCGGCGCATTGCGCAACGCGCGGTTGACGTTGCCGATATTGCCGGCAAACCGGATATTCTTGGCGAACCGGATATCTGGCAAGCTGGGCATACTTGGCAAACTGGGCGCGACCGGCAAACCAGACACGACCGGCAAACCAGACACGACCGGCAAACCAGACACATCTGGCAAACCGGGCATCAGAAATGTACGATTCCGGCGATGGCGGCTTTCAATCCTGAAGTCGGCAGGCGCAGACTACGGGTTGCGAATCGTGAATCCTTGATGCGGTTATTTGCCGGTATGTCCGTAATTTTTGGCGTGACGGATACGTTTAATTAATTTGAAAAGGATCTCGAAGACGGAATCCTTGGCAGGTAAGGCGGAATCGTTTCACGCTGTCTTACGCTCGTAGCGTTACAGGCAAACCGAACAATTTCACATCCAGCACCGGGTCATCGTATCGAGATGGGGTTGTGCTTGAGCGCACAAATGATGCAGATCGTTGATACTACTAGGAAGATCGCTTGTCATGATCCCCACCTCCTTCGACTCGGTGCGTATGGCGCAGGAACAATTACCGCCACCAAAATAAGGGTTTCGACGTGGCTTGTCAAATTGGTTCGTTTCGATCGGGTATCTTCGTGTCTGTATTGATTTGACAATCGTGTTTCTGTTGCTTGGCTTGTCTCAATGTCCACTTTCTGGCATCGGTGAGTCGTTGTGCCAGAAAGTGGACACTGACGGGTTGTAATAAGCGGCCTATTTCTTGCATTTCAGGCAGTCTGTGCCGGAAAACGGTCATTTAGCGGCTGCCAGCGGCCGTTTTCTTGCATTCGTTTGGGATTGTGCCAGAAAGTGGTCGCCGAACAGCTGTCGTTGTGTGATTTTGGATGGAGAAAAATACGTCATCGAATACATAACGCGTGTGTCGCCGTATTTCGCTAAAATAAAAGTTTGTTATGCCAAGAGGCGGGCTGCCGCATGGGTTCGCTTCTTCATTTGGGTTCAGCCTTGTGGCTTCGTCCGTTGGTTCGGACGCTCCCGCAGCGGCGAATCGGCAACATTCCGTCGGGTTCCGGCGGAAAAGTAACGGGCGCGTTCGGCATCATTTGCCGCCATGGCACGAAAGTGCGGCGCCGCCCCTGACATGTACGCTGATATGCGGCAGCGACAGGTGAAACAATGGTTAACGCTATTGAGGCATTTGATGCCAAGCACATGAAGCCCTCGGATTCTATCCCGGAGTTCCGTCCCGGCGACACCGTCGAGGTCAACGTCAAGATTCAGGAGGGCAACAACTCCCGTCTTCAGGCGTTCACCGGCATTGTGATCGCGCGCCAGGGCGCCGGCCTGCGTGAGACGTTCATCGTCCGCAAGGTCAGCTTCGGCTGCGGCGTGGAGCGTCGCTTCCCGCTGCACTCCCCGGTGATCGATTCCATCAAGGTGACTCGTCACGGTCGCGTTCGTCGCGCCAAGCTCTATTACCTGCGTGCCCTGCGTGGCAAGGCCGCTCGTATCACCGAGCGTCAGGACAACAGCGCCAAGGCGTGAATGCAGGCCTAACGGCTTTTGTGCGAAACGGCAGTCGGACACTATGTTCCGGCCGCCGTTTTTGCTTTTGCGCTGATTTCGGGTTTACGCGGCGTGAAGACCGGTATCCCTGAAGGCCGGTAGAGAAGAGCTATCGGGGAGTCGGCAGAGGGGGTAGGCAGGCGTTTTGCGACTCTTGAGAAAGTAATACATATGCATGACATCGCTGTACCATCCCACAGACTATGATGGTTTTCGGTTATCGTTGGGTCGCCGTTTCGGGCGGCCGCGAACGTGGACATGCATATACATACGGCAGGAGGCTCGGATGGCAGGGGATGATATGCGTGACGATGAGCGACGCGAAGCCGATTCGCATATCATCGAGGTCGCGGATTACGGGGTGAGCCCCGAACCCCGGCCGCGCGCCCTGCGCAGCAATCCGGAGCACGCCGATTCCGAGTCCGTTGACGACACGTCGTTGCAAGGCTTCCTGAGCTTCGTGATCCCGTTCGCCGTGTTCGTGCTCGTCCTGGTGCTGCTGCGGGTATTCGTCATCGGGGTCTATGAGATTCCGTCCGGCTCGATGGAGGACACCATCCAGATCGGCGACCGGCTGGTCACCAACCGTCTCGCGCGGCCGATGAACAAGCTCAAACGCGGCGATGTCATCGTTTTCAAAGACCCGGCTCACTGGCTCGCAGGCACCGACAATCACGGGTCTGACGACCTCATCAAGCGGATCGTCGGCATGCCCGGTGATGTGGTGGCCTGCAAAGGCAGCGGTTCCCCGGTCACCGTCAACGGCGTGGCGATCGACGAAGCCGCCTATATCAAGCCCGGCAGCGAACCCAGCAATTTCGCGTTCAAAACCAAAGTGAGTGCCGGCAACGTTTTCGTGATGGGAGACAACCGCGGCAATTCCGCCGATTCTCGTTATCATGCCGACGATGGCAACGGCGGGCTGGTGCCGATGGCCAATATCAGCGGGGTGGCGATGCTGACCTTCTGGCCATTCAGCCATTTCAAGGTGGTCAAGTCGCATCGTGAGGTGTTCGCCGCCGTTCCTGGTGTGCCGAAATCATAAGCTGAAATACGTAGACATGATGACGGGTAATTAAGCAAGTTGGTAATATTGTATTACGTTATGGCAATTTGAGGCGCGTCTGTGGTGGGGTATCCTCGTTTTGGGTAATGGAAGATTGCTGGAAGGCATGATATATGGACGTCGAAGCGGCTTCGGAAGCCAATGGTGACACCGCACGCAAGCGTCGCGGCACGGCCCACCACGTTGCACCGCCGACCTTGGATTTGGAACGTGAACTGGCTGGCGGCGGTTTTGACCTCATCGTCGGGTTCGACGAAGTGGGCCGGGGTGCACTCGCAGGCCCGGTGATGGTCGGGGCGGCCGCGGTATGGGCTCGTGATTTGGCGGAAGGCGGGCTTGACGTGCCGGGCGGCGTCGCCGATTCCAAGCTGCTGAGCGAGCATAAACGCGAGGCGATGTTCGAGGATTTGCGTTCGTGGTGCGCGGCCAGCGCGGTCGGGCAGGCCAGCAATAAGGAAATCGACGAGTGGGGCATAACCTACGCGCTGGGTATCGCGGCCCTGCGTGCGGTGGGTGCGGTGGAACGGGAGCTGAACGTCGGCTCCGACCCGCTTCGCGTCGGAGCGATTCTGGATGGGCCGAACGATTATATTTCCAAGGCCGCCGGAACGTTCGACGCCCCGATCGTCCCGATTTTGCCGGTCGTGACCACCAAGGTGAAGGCCGACCAGAGCTGTGCGCTCGTCTCCACGGCGTCCGTCATCGCCAAGGTGACGCGTGACAGGCTTATGGTCGCGCTGGCGCAGGGCAACCCGAATTACGAGCCATACCAATGGCGGCACAACAAGGGCTACGGTTCCGCCGCGCATCGCGCTGCCATCGCCGAATATGGCCCGACCCCGCTGCACCGTACCAGTTGGCATCTTCTCTGAAACGAAAGACGCTGCAAATGGCTGGAAGACGAACCGTGTGCGCGAAGTGACTCGAGAAACAAACCGATAGCCCAGGCCGAGTAGACTTGTGAGCGTTCACTGAAGGTGTGTCTTGCTGGGCCAAGCACCGGAAAAGCAAAGGGAGACAGGAATGAGCGCTCAACGCAATCCGGGCAAACGGCCGTCGATGTTCGAGGTCGCCAAAATGGCGGGCGTCAGCCATCAGACGGTTTCCCGCGTCATCAATCATTCCTCCGAGGTCTCTGACGCGACCCGCACCAAAGTCCAGCACGCCATCGACGTGCTCGGCTACCGCCCCAGCAATTCCGCGCGAACGTTGGCTTCGCGCCGTTCCCGCACCATAGGGCTGATCGCCGGCGGACTCAGTTTTCTTGGGCCCATTTCCGCGATTTCCGCCATCGAGACCATCGTGCGTCGCCACGGCCTCTTCCTCATGGTCTCCATGGTGCACGAGGCGCGCTGCACGCAAAGCGAATTCGAGGATCTGTGCCGCACCTTCGAAGAGCAGAACGTCGACGCGTTCATTTTCCTGACCCCTACGGATATCATGTTTTCGGCGGCTTGCAGCACCAGGCTTTCAGAACCGCGCGTCCTGATCACCTCAACCCACGGCAACATCTCGATGAGCCGGGCCGGCGGCTTGATGGACGCCGAAGGCCGCGGCCGCACGGCTTTGGTCGGTATCGATCAATGGGGCGCGATGCACGAGGTGGCGCGCCTCATCGCCCGCTTCGGCCACCGTTCGGCGCTGTATTTCGCAGGTCCCGTGCAATGGCGCGATGCGGTGACGCGGTTGCTCGGCTGGCGCAAGGCGTCCTCCCAGTTTCGTATCGAATCGCGTGAGATTCGTTGCAATTCCTGGGATTCCTCCGAGGCTTACGCGCGCATGAACCACGAGCTGGAAAGCATCGGCTCGGCCGGTGCCGAAAAACCCACCGTCATCGTCACCGCCAACGACGCCCAGGCGATCGGTGTGACCCGCGCCCTGCACGAGCACGGCTTGCGTATTCCGCAGGATGTCAGCGTCGTCGGTTTTGACGACATGACCGGCGTCAATGACATGTGGCCGCCGCTGACCACCGTTCGTTCCGATTTTGAAGGCCTTGGCACGGCCGCGATGCGTGAGACCTTGCGTCTGCTCGGCGAAGGCGGGGAAACCACGTTCGTATCCAACGCCCACGGGGTCGGTCTCATCCCTGCCGAAATGATTCAGCGCCACTCGCTGGGGCCGGTGCCGCGGCATTAAATGTTGATTGCGTTTTCGGCATCGCGGATGGCGCCGATGGTGATGGCGGTACGCAGCACGTAGGCGTCGCGCGGGTCGTTGGCGTCCCATCCAGTGGCATCGGCGGCGCGTTTGATGCGGTAGCGAACGGTGTTCGGATGGACGTTCAGAGCCTTGCCTGTGGCTTCCAGCGATCCGCCGAAGTTGAGGAACGCCGAGACGGTCGGCAGGGTCGGGTCGTTTTCGTTCTCGCTTTTGAGACTTTGATAGACGCTCTGGTACAGCTCGTCGATGGCGTCGGTATCCCCGACGAGTGCGCGTTCCGGCAGCATATCGGAGGCTCTGGCCGGCCGGGGCAGCGGATGTATCGCAGGCATGACGTGGAACGCGCAAAGCACGGCGCCCAATGATCGTGCGGCCCCGGCGACATTGCGTCGTGTAGGCCCGAGACATACCGGCTTTTCGCGGTCGAACGCTTTCATCACCGCCGTGCACGTCACCTCTGGGGTAGCTGCGCCTTGGACCACGACAAGGCCGATGGTCAATCCGTGGCTGCGTCCGACCAGGCAATATCGGCTGCCAAGGTCGTGGGCGCCTTTGATGAAGATGGATTTCGCCGTTTCGTACGTGATCGCGGGAACGCCTGCGATGGTGAAGCAGTTGAACGTTTCTGGCCAGCCCAACACATGCAGCAGGGAGACGACCCGTTCGTCGTGGATTCCGCGGGCCAGGCATTCGAAGGCTATGGTCTCCAGATTTTCGCGGTTGCCCAGCGCTTCGAAGGCCTTTGCCTGTGCGGCCGCCTTTTCGCTGTCATGGCTATCGGCGATGACGGTGATTGGCGATGTCTGGTTTTGGTCGCTGGAAAGTCTCTGGCCCATAACTTCTTTACCGTGCACGATGTCGGCCGAGCCTGCGGCGAGGCTCAGAAAATCGGCTGGTTTCCGCGACTCCGTGCCGTTGTTGTCGCTATCGTGCATGCTCATACTTACGATTCTAGTCTGTCGATCCCGCAAATTGAGCTGACCGCGGTGTCTGGTTTGTCGGCTACGCCGGCTGTGTCGGCTGTGTCGGCTGTGTCGGCATTGTTGACGCCATTGACTTGTCTCGCACGCGCCTGTGTGCGTGGTATCCGTGAATCCTGCCAGAACGTCAGGAGCACAAAGCCCAGAACGAAGACCAGCGGAAGCATATGACGCTCGAAATTATTGGCTGGGGAGGTGACCATGACCCCCATGAGCAGCAGCAGCGGAAGGTGGGTGGCCAGCGTTTTCCAACGGCGCAGGATGACTTCGGCTGCGCCTAAGAGCAAGGTGAAGATGACGTAGCTGTTGCCGTGGGTAAGCCAGCCGAGCATGGGCTTCGAGCTCCAGTCCTTCGCCCAGTTGGTGACTTTTTTACGCCAGTCGGAGCACCAGTTGCCGATCCAGTCGGTGAAGTTC
This sequence comes from Bifidobacterium sp. ESL0800, assembly GCF_029395355.1. NCBI lineage: Bacteria > Bacillati > Actinomycetota > Actinomycetes > Bifidobacteriales > Bifidobacteriaceae > Bifidobacterium > Bifidobacterium sp. ESL0800. The sequence goes on along the minus strand of NZ_CP113913.1, from coordinate 1,409,700 downwards.
CCGTTGCCGGCGTAGACGACGTAATAGGTCATGTCGATATACGGCGGATCCATGATGTCGAAATACCCGTAGCTTTTGGCCAGCAGTGCGTCGAGCGCGATGCGCGGGTTGGCCTTGACGATTTCGAGCCATGCGGCGTTGAAGTTCTTCATATCCTTTTTTGTCACCGTTCGCCAGCGATAGCTGACGCGTTTCGTCTGGATTCCCGACGATTTCACCGGGTCGGCGTCCTGCTGGTAGTAGGCTTCGGCCATCTGGTCGAGGTTGAAGATCGGGGCCAGCTTGTTCCTGGCATCCTGCGGGATGCCGTTCGGGTTGAGCACGGCGACGCGCGCGATCTGCTGAAGCTGGACGCCGTGGCTTTCGATGGGATCGCCGTTGATGATGGCGCCGTCGCGCGTGGCCAGCCCGACCGCGCCCTGGAAGGCGATGACCGGCAACAGCATGCCGATGATATAGGTTTTCCAGCGTTTACGGTCGGCGAGCAGGGCTATCACCAGTTCAAAAAGGATGATATATATCGCGTATTTCGCCGAGATCATCATGACCACTGTCGAAAGAAAAAGCGCGATGAAGGTGCGTTTGCGCAGGTGAAGGACGATTCGGTCGTAAGAGGGTTCGCAGTCGCGGTCTGTGGCTGTATCGTTGGCGCCGCCAGCATTCGCAGCCTCGCTGTCGCCTATGGTGTCTGGTTTTCGAGAGGTTGCCGGTGATGTCGGTTTCTTGCTTGGCCGAGGTCGGTGCGATTTCGCGGTGCAGAGCACTTCGTAACCCACGCCGAACCACCAGACGAATGCAAAGGCGAACAACGGCGATTTGGTCAGGCTTATCGTAGAAAACAGCACCAGGGGGCAGACCAGGAAGAACAGGAGGATGAAAAAGCGGGGAAGCGGGCCGACGAACCTTGAACGTTCGACTTTTTCCGCCTGAAAGTCCGGCCGGCCTGTCTTGCAAGACGAAGCCGAGAGAAGATCGACAAGGCGTTTACGGGGCTTGAGCCAGGGATGGTTGAAGAAACGGTTCGCGGTGGCGGCCAGACAGAATGCCGCGAAGAGCAGCTGGCCCGAGGCGAGCACGACGATGCCCCAGTCGTTGGAGCCGGTGAAATAGCGGGAAACCGTTCCGGCGGCGCCGTAAATCAGCGTGAGCACGATATTGTGCTGATCGGTCAGATAGGTGGGTTTGGCAGGCCACAGGTAGTGGGCGGTGGGGTAGATGTCCATCGGCACGAAGGAGAAGAAGCCGATATAGGGCTGCCTCATTCCCGTCCATTGGTTCCAGGCCCAGCTGAATTCGCGGAACTGGCTGCGGATATCCGCGCCGAACGCCGCGACGAGAGTGATGGGAACCCAGAGCCAGCCGATGATGAGGATAAGGGCGATTTTCCACCATTTGTCGGTGGCTGCCATCATGCCGCGGTGCGTTCCAAGACGGATGCCTGAAGCGATGTGCCCGATGCGTTGCCGAATCCTGGTGCGTAGCCAAAGCCGATTGTCTAGTTTTGCGTTCTGTCTGCCGTTTGACTGGCCGGATGACGCGCTTGTTGAACCGGTGTCTAGATTTCTCGCTTTGCTGTTGGCAAGCTTGCGGATTCGACGGCGCTCGCGTCTCGCGGCGAGTTTCGCACGAATTTCGAAATGATAGGGAATCAGACATTGCCCGCGTCCGAAACGGACGAGCTCGACGATGACGGCCACGCAGATGACGAACGTTCCCGCGAAGATGGCCGCATTATTCCACGAGAAGGCTCGTATCGTGGCGATTGCGGGATTGAGCTCGTATTGCCGGTACAACGGCCCGAGCGAGGTGCACACCGCGATCCACAGGCTTGCCGCCACCGCCAGCGCCCAGCGCAGGAAAGCGAAAAGCCCGCCGAAACGCGTTGATGTCGCGGACTTCGTGGAGGTGTCGGTATCCGCTGTGGAACCCGAATCGTTGGTTGCCGAATACGAGCAAGCAGCGAGCCGGCTTTCGCCTTCCGACGCCTGCGAATACGGTTCACCGTCGTTTTGACGGTTTGCTGCATTCGTCGGCTCGGAATTATTCATAACCGGCATTCTATCGTCTGATATCAACCTCGCCGGTCCCGTCCGCCGCTCGATTTGTAGCAAACCACAAAGGATTTCGACGCCGGGCATGCATACAGTGGCCGGTATGAATGATGAGACCGATTTTTCGATTGCGCGGTGTGCAGGGCAGATCGAGGCGCAATATGCGGATTTCGTGCGTCAGGCTGGGGCGCGTAGGCCGCAGATGGCGGAAACCCGCGGAGCCGTGGATGAACTGGTGACGCTTGCGGCTGTTGACTCGACCAATATCCTGGCCCGGAAGCTGATGGCAAGTGGCGGGCTGAGCGTTATTGATGCACAGGGCGGGCCGCGTTTGATTGCGATATGCGCCGATGTACAGAGCGCCGGGCACGGACGTCTCGGGCGGAAGTGGGGCGACAAGGCCGGTGGGGCCTCGTTGCTGGTGACGTTTTGCACCGCGCTGCCGGAGCGCCTGGTGAGCAATTCGCATTACAATGGGTGGTTTACGATCATTGCCGGCCTTGCCGCGCTCGACGCCTTGCATGGGGCGTTGGCCGAGTGCGGTGCGAAACCGCTTGACCGAGCCGGCGACCTTGAGCTCAAATGGCCCAATGACATTTTCTATGAGGGGCACAAACTCGGCGGCATTCTCTCCGAGATGGTCTCGTTGCCGCAGAGGACGGGGCGTTTCAACATTGCCAGAGGTATGGAAGAAAACGGTGACGAGACCCGCGAACCTGCCGTCGGCCTGATGTTCGGCATCGGCATCAATCTCGATATCGCGCGGGAAAATCTGCCGACCCCGATTTCCACTTCATTGCAGCTGCTTTACGGCCCATTGCCCGATTCCGCGAGGATGCGTGACATGGTCGCCGCGCGTCTGGCGGTGTCCCTGAAAAGACGTTTGGCGACTTTCGTCGCCGATCCGCAAACCGAATTGCCGAAGTTGCTCGGCGAGACGCGCAGCAGATGCTGGACGCTGGGACGGCAGGTCGAGGCGAGATTCATCGATGGTTCAACGCTCGTCGGCACGGCGCTTTCCCTCAATGCCGACGCTTCGCTGACGATACAGGACGGGTCCGGCGCCTGTCACGTGGTCAAAACCGGCGACGTGGGTGTGCTGGCCTGAGGTTTGTGCAAACCTACAAAAGCGGGCGGGCGATTTTGTCGATTTGTGCGGTACCTCTGGTGGGGAATAGACGATAGGTTGGAACCTATGGTCAAAAATGTCAATAAACTGTTGGTGGCGAACCGCGGCGAAATCGCGTTGCGGGTTATTCGTACGGCTCACGAAATGGGGATACCGACCGTAGCGATCTACGCCGAGCAGGACAGAGATGCACAATATGTAGAGATGGCCGACGAAGCCTATCTGCTGCATGGGGATTCCTACCGTTCCTATATGGACGAAGACTTGATTATCGACGTGCTGCGCCGAAGCGGGGCCGACGCCGTCCACCCCGGCTACGGCTATCTTTCCGAAATCGCCTCCTTCGCCGACAAGGTCATCAAGGCCGGCGCCACATGGATCGGGCCGAGCCCGACGGCCCTGACGGACCTCGGCGACAAGATCACCGCACGGCGTGTGGCCAAGCGCGCGCACGTGCCTCCGGTGCCGGGTCTCTCCGAGCCGGTCAGCAACATGCGTGAGCTGCTTACCTTCGCGCAGATCAACGGCTATCCGGTGATGATGAAACGCACCGACGGCGGTGGCGGCAAAGGCATCACCCTCGTGCACAACGACGACGAGCTGCGCAGCTTCTACATGAACCACGACGCCCTCGAAGGCGGTGACCTGGGCGAATACTTCGTCGAACTGTTCATCGACAAGGCGCGCCACGTCGAAACCCAGTCCGGCCGCGACAGCCATGGCAACTTCACCGTCTACTCCACGCGCGACTGCACCGTGCAGCGCCGCAACCAGAAGCTCATCGAGGAGGCTCCGGCACCGTTCCTGACCGACGACGAGACCGAGCAGCTCGAGCGCTACTCCCGCAGCCTCTTCAGCGCCGTCGACTACGTGGGGCTGGGCACCTGTGAGTTCATGGTCACCGCTCAGCACAAGGTCTACTTCCTCGAGGTCAACCCGAGGCTGCAGGTCGAGCACACCGTCTCCGAGCAGGTCAGCGGCCTCGACCTGGTGCGCGAACAGATCAACATCGCCAACGGCGGCGAGCTCACCCAGGCCCCGCAGAGCCACGGCCACGCTTTTGAGCTGCGCATCACCAGCGAGGACCCGGACAAGAACCTCACCCCGTCCGGCGGCACTCTGACTCGTCTGGATTGGCCCAGCGGCCCGGGCATCCGCATCGATTCGGGCGTGAAGGTCGGCGACGTGGTCTCCCCGAAATTCGATTCGATGATGGGCAAGCTCGTCGTCACCGCGCAGGACCGCCAGACGGCGGTCGCCCGCGTGCGTCGTGCGTTGAAGGAATTCAATCTGGAAGGCGTGCCCACCCCGAAGTCGCTCTTCGATACGATTTTCAACGATCCGGAGTTCACCGCCGAGAATCATCCCTTCTCCGTTTATACCAAGTGGCTCGAGCGCAAGTACCTCAACCGCAAGCCCGACACCGCCGGCAGCGGCCAGCCTGCCTCGCTTTCGGCTGGTGAGGAACAGCAGCCCAAGAAGCAGGAGACCGATTCCTTCGTCATCGAGGTCGACAACAAGCGCGTGAAGCTCACCGTTCCGCGCGATATCGTCGACAACCTCACCGGTTCGGCCCGGGCCCGCGGCTCGCGTCGGCCCACCCAGCCGCTGCGCGGTTCCTCGTCGGGGGCCGTCGAAGAGCGCGCGAAGGCCAACGACGGCAAGTCCGGCGTCATCGACTCGCCGATGCAGGCCATCGTCACCCGCGTCAACGTCGCCGAAGGGCAGAACGTTGCCAAGGGCGATCTGCTGGCGGTGCTCGAGAGCATGAAGATGGAGAACTACGTCTACGCGCCCGTCAACGGCACGGTGCAGAAGATCTTCGTGGGTCCGTCCGATTCCGTGGACGCCGGCACCACGCTGATGAAGATCGACGTGGACGGTGCTGCGCAGCGCGAGAAATCCGGTGCGAACGACAACGCCAAGGACGACACGAAGCAGGGAGGGGAGCGCTGATGACCGACATCATGACCACCACGGCCGTTGAAAAGGCCATCCAGAGCGACAAGCCGATCGAGCAGCAGCCGATTCGCGCCTCTGTGGCGCGGGCCGCCGAACTGGCTCGTGACGCCGAAAACCACGCCCACGATCGCCAGAGCGCCAAAGGCAAGTTCACCGCCCGCGAGCGCCTCGACCTGCTCTTCGACACCGGCACGTTCCAGGAGATCGGCCGATTCTGCGGCGGCAACATCAACAAGGGCCTCGCCGGCTCGGCCGTCATCACCGGTTTCGGCGACGTCTACGGCCGCAAGGTCGCCGTCTATGCGCAGGACTTCTCCGTGCGCGGCGGCACGCTCGGCCACGCCGAAGGCGAGAAGATCTGCCACCTGATGGACATGGCGCTGAGCCTCAAAATTCCGGTCGTCGCGTTGATCGACTCGGGCGGCGCGCGCATCCAGGAAGGCGTCGAGGCGCTGACCCAGTACGGCCACATCTTCCGCAAGACCTGCGAGGCGAGCGGCTATATCCCGCAGCTTTCGTTGATTCTCGGACCCTGCGCGGGCGGAGCGGTCTACTGCCCGGCCCTGACCGACCTGATCATCATGACCCGTCAGAACTCCAATATGTTCGTCACCGGTCCTGACGTCGTCAAATCCGTGACCGGCGAGACGATCTCGATGGAGGACCTCGGCGGCGGCAAGGTGCACAATGCCGTTTCCGGCGTAGCGCATTATTTGGGCGAGGACGAGGCCGACGCCATCGATTACGCGCGTACCGTTCTGGCCTATCTTCCTTCGAGTTCCGAGGACAAGCCGCCGGTCTACGCCTACGCGGCCACCCGTTCGGATCGCGCCACCGCCGAACGCCTCGCCTCCATCGTTCCCGACAACGACCGCCAGCCTTACGACATCTGCGAGGTCATCCGCTGCATCGTCGACTACGGCGAATTCGTTCAGGTCCAGGAGCTCTACGCCAAGTGCGCGGTGGTCGGTTTCGCTTGCATCGAAGGCCATCCGGTGGGCATCGTGGCCAACCAGCCCAACGAGCAGGCCGGCATTCTCGACGTCAATTCCAGCGAGAAAATCGCACGGTTCGTACGCCTTTGCGACGCGTTCAACCTGCCCGTGGTCACGTTGGTGGACACCCCCGGCTACAAGCCCGGCAGCGACCAGGAGCACGCGGGCATCATCCGCCGCGGCGCCAAGGTCATCTACGCCTACGCCAACGCGCAGGTGCCGATGGTCTCGGTCGTGCTGCGCAAGGCCTTCGGCGGTGCTTATATCGTCATGGGTTCCAAGGCCATCGGCGCGGACGTCAACTACGCTTGGCCTTCCAGCCAGATCGCGGTGCTCGGCGCTTCGGGCGCGGTCAACATCATCCACCGCAAGGACCTGCACAAGGCGGCCGAACGTGGCCAGGACGTCGAAGCGCTGCGCCAGCAATACATTGACCAGTACGAAAGCGAGACACTCAACGCGAACCTTTCGCTGGAAACCGGCCAGATCGACGCGATGATCGACCCTGAGCAGACGCGCGACGCCATCGCCGAATCCCTGCGGCTGCTGCGTGGTAAGAAGCGTACGCGCCGCACCGACAAACACCATGGGAACCAGCCCATGTAGGCCCGTGCAGCGTTTGAGCACAAAGCGCAATCCAAGGCGCGACCGATAAGATGGTCACTGAACTTACTGGCCACGTACTGGATTGTCCGCCGTCGATCTCTTGATTTTTTGCAATAACCGTATTCACGAGAATTCCAACCAAATATAAGGAAGACAATGACTGAAAACACCTTCTTCTTGAATCGTCTGAGCACTGAGCCCCATGCGCTCGTCTTCGGCGGTCAATCCACGCCCTGGGTCAGCTCCCTGGCTGACGAGTGCACCGACCCGACGCTCGCAGCGAAGCTCAAGGCGCACGCCGATGCTTCGGCCCGCCTGCTTTCGGCGGTCACCCCCGATCTGCTCGCCACGATGGGCGGCACGGTCGACCTCTTCGGCTTCAAGGCCAATCCGGCTCGTCTCGGCCACGCCGCCGACGCGGCCGCCAGCGTTCCCGGCATCGCCCTGGCGCAGCTGGGCGCGCTGATCGACGCCGAAGGCCTCGGCTATAGCGTAGCGAAAGCCAAGCCGGTCGCCGTCCTCGGCCATTCCCAAGGCATCATCGCCGAGCATATGGTCGACGCCATTGAGGCGGCAGGTTCCATCGACGAAGCCCGCGACGCCATCGACGAGATTCTCGCCATCGCGCGCCTGATCGGCGCCGCCGGCACCCGCCAGTCCCGTCTGCTCCCGGTCTCCACCAAGTTCGGCGAGGCCACCCCGATGCTCTCGGTGCGCGGCGCGAACAAGCGTCAGATCGAGGTGCTGGTCAGCCGGGTGGTCAAGCCCCGCGGCCCCATCGCCTTCGCCGTGACCAACGCCACCGACAACTATGTACTTTCCGGGCATCCCGAGGATCTGGCGGCGTTCGTCGTCGAGGTCGGCAAGGAGCACCGTCGTCAGGCCAAGCTGCGCGCGGACAAGGTGCGCGGCGGCGAGGTCTTTGACCCGATCTGCGAATATCTCGAGGTCACCGTTCCCTTCCATTCCCCGCTGATGGCCGAGGCCGTCGAGTCCACCGTCAAGTGGGCGCAGGCCTGCGGGCTGGACGCCGATCGTGCCCGCACGCTGGCCAGTGAAGTGCTGGTCAACCATGTCGATTGGGCCTCACGCACCGACGCGTTGCTCAAGAGCAACGATCCGACCAAGCTGTGGATCGTGGACATGGGCCCGGGCAACACCGTCGGCAAGCTCGTGGGCGCTCTGGTGCAAGGCACCGGCGTCGGCGTGGTCGAGGCCGACAGCGAAGAGGCCCGCGCCGCGCTTTCCACGATGGAAGAGGAACCGAACCGCACGCAGGATTGGCGCAAGTTCGCCCCGCGCGTCATCTCCACTCCCGCGGGCGACAAGATCCGCACCAAGTTCAGCGACCTGACCGGCAAGCCGCCGGTGCTGCTGGCAGGCATGACCCCGACCACCGTCAACGCGGACATCGTCGCGGCCGCCGCGAACGCCGGTTACTGGACGGAAATGGCCGGTGGCGGTCAGGTGACCCCGGCCGTTTTCGACCGTAACGTCGCCGCGCTCGATCGCCAGCTCGAAGAGGGTCGCACCATCGAGTTCAACGCGATGTTCATGGACCGCTACCTGTGGAACATGCAGTTCGGCCCCGCCGGCATCGTCGCCAAGAAGCGCGCTTCCGGGACCCCGATCGACGGCGTCGTGATTTCCGCCGGCATTCCCGAGCTCGACGAAGCCAAACAGCTTGTCGCCAATCTCAACGAGCAGGGCTTCCCCTACGTCGCCTTCAAGCCCGGCACCGTCGACCAGATTCGTCAGGTCGTGCGCATTGCCAAGGCCGTCGCCCCGGTCTGCGTCATCATGGAGGTCGAAGGCGGGGCCGCCGGCGGCCACCATTCCTGGGAATCCCTCGATGTGCTGCTGATGGACACCTACGCCGACGTGCGCGCCTGCTCCAACCTCGTGTTGGTCGCCGGCGGCGGCATCGGCACCCCCGACCGCGCGGCCGATTACATTTCCGGGCAATGGTCGCGTGCCTACGGCAAGCCCGACATGCCCGTCGATGGTGTGTTGATCGGCACCGCCGCGATGACGGCCAAGGAGGCCCACACCAACCCCGACGTCAAGCGCATGCTTGTGGAGACCCCGGGAATCTCGCCGAAACCCGACGACTCCGACCCGTTCGCACCTCTCGGCGAGAACTGGGTGGCCGCCGGACAGGTCGCGAAAGGCGGCGTCGCCAGCGGCCTGAGCCACCTGCACGCCGACATCTACGAGCTGGAGAACGCCTCCGCCCGCTGCGGCCGCCTGCTGGTTCGCGTGATGAAGCATCCCGAAGAGCTCGAAAGCCGTCGTGATGAGATCATCGAGGCTCTTTCCAAGACCTCGCGTCCCTACTTCGGCGATCTCGACAAGATGACCTACGTCCAGTGGGCGCAACGCTTCGCCGAACTTTCCTACCCCTGGGCCGACCCGACCTACGCCGACCGCTTCCTGCACCTGCTGCAGCGCGCCGAGGCCCGCGTCTGCGATCAGGAGAGCGGTGAGTTCGCCTCGCTGTTCACCTCCCGCGCCGATGTCGAGAACGACCCGCAAGCCGCCATCGAGCGTTTGCAGCAAGCCTATCCGCGCGCCGCCGAGGTCACCGTGACCCCGAGTGACGTGGCCTGGTTCCCGACCCTGATCCACGAGTACCACAAGCCGATGCCCTTCGTGCCGCAGATCGACAACGACCTGCTGCGTTGGTGGGGCCAGGACCAGCTTTGGCAGTCCGAGGATCCGCGCTATTCCGCCGATTCCGTACGTGCCATCCCCGGCCCGATTTCCGTGGCCGGCATCACCACCGTCGACGAGCCGATCGGCTCCATCCTCGGCCGTTTCGAGGCCGCCGCGCTCGAGCGAACCCGCGAGATCAACGGGGGAACCCAGCCGCAACAGGCGTTCGCGGAGCTCGATGCGGTCATCGACGCCGAAGACTTCATCCGCAAGTCGCCGAATATCTCCTGGGTCGGCCATCTGATGACGAATCCCGCCTTCGGCACGCCGAACGGCGACAAGTATTACGAAATTCGTCCGGTGGGCGACGAGGACGGCACCCAGATGTTCGACCTCGATATCCACCTCGACACCTTCTGGGACGATGATCCCGACGGCGGACTGAGCAAGCACGCCGTGCGCGACATCGTCATCCCGCTCAACGTACGTCCCACCGAATCCGGTCTCTTCCCGGTCGTCGACCGCGAGCGCCTCCCGAAGCACGTCTACGCGATGCTTGCCGACACCGCCGGCATCGGCAACACCGCCATCACCGGCGACAAGCTCACGGCGATGCCCGAAATCGAGGAGATGAGCGACAAGAAGGCCTTCCCCTATGGGCGGGCGCACTCCAGCTACACCTTCTCCGCCAACCTCGGCTACGACCACGAGGCCGCCACCGCCGGCAACATGCCCGGTTCCCTGAACGCCTCGCGCATCGCCCCGGACGCTCTGGTCGGCCCGGCCTGGCCCGCGATCTACACCGCGCTCGGCTCGGTCTACGTCCACGGCTACCCGGTCATCGAAGGCCTCTTAAACGCGGTCCACCTCGACCATCAGATGGAACTCGAGGTCCCCGAAGATGAGCTGCTGGGTCATGTCGGCGAGAAGATCGACCTGACCAGCTGGGCCGACGCCTACGCCGAGTCCGCATCCGGCCGCATCGTCACCATCCACGTCACCCATACCGCCATCAACGGCACTGTTTTGGCCCACGAGGTCGAACGTTTCGCCGTGCGTGGCCGTTCCTATTCCGACGATCTGCCGGTCGATGTGCCTGATTACGGCGACTATCTCACCTATCGCAAGGCTCACACCGGCGCAGGCACGCCGTTCGACGAGGCCGAAGAGAAGGGCCTGGATCAGGTCGCTTCCACCCCGCGTCGCATGCTGCGTCGCGTCACGTTGACCGCGCCGAGCGAGATGACCGCATTCGCGCGCACCTCCGGCGACTTCAACCCGATCCACACCTCGCGCCGCGGCGCCGCGGTTTCCGGTTTGAAGGCCCCGCTGGTGCATGGCATGTGGCTCTCCGCCGCCGCCCAGCACGTCGTGCAGGCCCGCGACGACAAGGGCGCGCACTACGAGATCGCCGGCTGGACCTACAACATGTACGGCATGGTGCAGCTCGGCGACAAGGTCGAGATCTCGGTCGAGCGTATCGGCAAGCTGCGTCACGGCGGCATGACACTGGAGGTCACCTGCCGCATCGACGGCAACATCGTCTCGCGCGGCACCGCCGCCGTCCGCGCCCGCCGTTCCGCCTACGTCTACCCGGGCCAGGGCATCCAGCAGCAGGGCATGGTCCTCGATGAACGTGCCAAGTCCGCCGCCGCGCGTGAGACCTGGGAGCGGGCCGACAAGCTCACCCGCGAAAAGCTCGGCTTCTCGATACTGGCCATCGTGCGCGACAACCCGAAGACGCTCACGGCCAACGGCGTGACCTACCATCACCCCGACGGCCTGCTGAATCTCACGCAGTTCACGCAGGTGGCGCTCGCCACCGTCGCCTACGCCCAGACCTCCCGCCTGCGCGAGGCCGGCAGCGACATCTGGCCCGCCTACTTCGCCGGCCACTCGCTGGGCGAGTACAACGCGCTGAGCTCCTTCGCCGGCATCATCCCCTTCGAGACGGTGCTCGAGCTGGTCTTCCAGCGCGGGTCGGCGATGAACAGCCTCATCGAACGCGACGAGCAGGGCCGTTCCAACTACCGTATGGCCGCGCTGCGCCCGAACCAGTTCGGCGTGGGCGACGACGGTGTGGACGACTATGTGAAGTCCGTCAGTGAGGCGAGCGGCGAGTTCCTGCAGATCGTCAACTACAATCTCTCGGGCCAGCAGTACGTCATCGCCGGAACCTTGAAGGGCCTCGAGGCGCTGAAGGCCGATTCCGCGCGTCGTGTCAAGGAATACGGCGGCAAACCTGCGCTTATGTATGTGCCCGGCATCGACGTGCCGTTCCACTCCATGCTGCTGCGCAAGGGCGTGCCCGACTTCCGCAACAAGCTCGACACCCTGCTTCCGGCGCATATCGACTACGACCGCCTGGTTGGCCGCTATATCCCGAACCTGGTGGCAGCGCCCTTCGAGATGACGAAGGAATTCGCGCGGAAGATCGTCGAGGTCGTACCGTCCACCCGCATCCAGGAAGCGCTTGACAACCCGGAGGTGTGGGACTCCTACGCCGCCGACGAACAGAAGCTCGGCCGTCTGCTCTTCACCGAGCTGCTGGCTTGGCAGTTCGCCTCCCCGGTGCGTTGGATCGAGACGCAGGCCATCATGTTCGGCGACCCGGCCCAAGGCGGTCTCGGCGTGGAGAACTACGTCGAAGTCGGGCTGGGCAACCAGCCGACGCTGGCCAACCTGGCTACCAAGACCCTGCGCCTGCCCGACTTCTCGGGCGCCGAGGTCTCGGTCTACAACCTCGGCCGCGACGAGCAGCGCGTGTATATGACGGATTCTGACAGCCTTGTCCCTGAAGAAGATAATGACGATGCTGATTTGTCTGCTGAAACTGCTGCTCCCGCCGCAGCCCAGCCAGCACCTGAGTCGTCTCCGGCTACCGTCGCTTCCGCTGCTGTTGCATCCGCACCAGTTGCCGCTGCTCCGGCTCCGGCCGCTGGTTCCGGCGAACGTCCCGCCGACCTGCCTTTCACCGCTTCCGACGGCATCGGCATGCTTCTGGCCTACGCGGCCAAGGTGCGTCCTGACCAGATCGGCGAAACCGACACCACCGACACCCTGACCAACGGTGTCTCCTCGCGCCGCAACCAGCTCTTAATGGACATCAGCTCCGAGCTGGGCGTGGCGAGTGTGGACGGCGCCGCCGAGGCATCGATCACCGATCTCTTCGCCTTGGTCAACAAGGTCGCCCCGCACTACAAGCCCTTCGGGCCGGTGCTCTCCGACATCGTGCGAGACCGCATCAAGAGCCTCTTCGGCGCCGCCGGCGTGAAGCTGGCGCAGGTCGAGAAGCGCGTCACCGACACCTGGCAGCTTGGCCAGGGTTGGGCCTATGCGGTACTCGCCACATTGGTGCTCGAGACCCGTGAGGGCTCCTCGTCACGTGGCGGCGATCTGGCCAGCCTCAGCACTGAGCAAGCGTCCAATGCCACTGCGGCCAACGCCCTGATCGACGCCGCCGTGCAGAAGGTGGCGGCCGATCACAATGTGACCGTCGCGTTGCCGAGCGCCGGTGGTGCCGGCGGCTCCGTGGTCGATTCCGCTGCCCTTGACGCGTTCGCGCAAAAGGTCACCGGTGCCGACGGCGTGCTCGCCAAGACCGCGCGCTTCGTGCTCGATGAGCTCGACATCAAGGCCCCCGCCGCCGATGCCGACGAGAATGATGACGCCGCCGTTCTCGATGCCGTCGAAGCCGAGCTCGGCAGCGACTGGCCCGAGCAGGTCGCCCCGCGCTTCGACGAGCGCAAGGCCCTGTTGCTCGATGACCGCTGGGCCACCGCGCGTGAGGACCTCGCCCGTCTCTATTACAACCACGATCAGAAAGTCTCCGCGCTGAGCTTCATCGGCGCAGGCCCTGAGGTCGCCGATCAGGCCACCTGGTTCGCTTCCAAGGCCGAAACCGATGGCAACAGCATTCTCGCCTCCACCTTCAACCGCATCGCGGTCGAGGCGCGCAGCGATGCCAAGAACGACCCGAAGGCGTCCCGCTTCGCCGGCGACGTCGCCGTGGTCACCGGCGTGGCCGCCAACTCCATCGCCGGCCAGGTCGTCGAAGGCCTGCTGGCGGGCGGCGCGACGGTTATCGCCACGTCCCACAGCTTCAGGCAGTCGGTGAAGGCCTGGGCCGAGCAGGTCTACCGCGAGCACGCGGTGGGCGACGCGAAGCTCTGGCTGGTTCCGGCCAACCTCTCGAGCTATCGTGACGTCGATGCGTTGGTGCGTTGGGTCGGCGGTGTCTCCAAGAAGACCACCGGCGCCACCACCACGATCCTGAAGCCGGCCTACGAGCCGAGCCTCTTCTTCCCGTTCGCGGCGCCCCCGGTACACGGCACCATGGCTGATTCCGGCCAGCTCTTCGAATCTCAGGCGCGCCTGATGCTCTGGGGCGTCGAGCGCGCAATCACCGGCTTCGCGGCCATCGGCGGCGACACCGATGTGCAGCACAAGCTCCACGTCGTGCTGCCCGGCTCCCCGAACCGCGGCGTCTTCGGCGGCGACGGCGCGTACGGCGAGGTCAAGTCCTCGTTCGACGCCATCGTCACCCGTGCCCGCGCCGAGAAGGACTGGTCCGGCCGCGTCACCTTCGCCCACCCGCTGATCGGCTGGGTGCGAGGCACCGGCCTGATGGGCGGCAACGACCCGCTGGTCGACGTGGTCGAGCGTCACGGCATCCGCACGTATTCCACCGCTGAAATCGCGCAGCAATTGCTCGACCTGGCGGACGGCGATGCGCGTCAAAAGGCCGTCGAAGCCCCGCTTGCCGCCGATTTGACCGGTGGATTGGGCAGCGAGCCCATCGACATCAAGGCGTTGCGCGCCGAGGCGGAAGCCGATCAGGCCAACTCCGCGGCGGCAAGCGCCGATGACGACACCGATACCGGCAACGCTGATCATAAGGACGGCAAGGCGACGCTCATCAAGGCGCTGCCCACCCCGGACCCGCCGCGTCAGGCCGAGGTCGATCTGGCGGACTGGCGCAATGTCACCGTCAAGCCGGAAGACCAGATCGTCATCGTCTCCATCGGCGAGCTGGGTCCGTGGGGTTCCGGCCGTACCCGCTTTGAGGCCGAGCTGGGCATCCACTCCGATGGCAGCGTCGATCTCTCCGCCGGAGCGGTGCTCGAGCTGGCTTGGAACATGGGCCTGGTCACTTGGCAGGACAGCCCGAAGGCCGGCTGGTACGACACCGACGGCAACCTCGTGCCCGAGGCGGACATCGCCGAGCGCTACCACGACGAGGTCGTGGCCCGTTCCGGCCTGCGTCCCTTCGACAACGGCATGGGCGGCGACTACAAGGACGACACGGCCAGCGGCGAGGTGGAGATTTACCTCGACCACGAGGTCACCTTCTCCGTGCCCGATGAGGAAGCCGCCCAGCAGTATGTCATCATGGACGCCGAGCACACCTCCATCGCCCGCGACGAGGAGTCCGGCGAATGGTCGGTGACCCGCAAGCCCGGCTCCCTGATCCGTGTGCCCAAGCGCTTCGCGATGAGCCGCACGGTCGGTGGCCAGTTCCCGAAGGGCTTCGACCCGGTGCGCTGGGGCATCCCGGCCTCCATGGTCGGCGAGGTCGACCAGATCGCCCTGTGGAACATCGTCACCACCGTCGACGCCTACCTCTCCGCCGGCTTCACGCCCTCGGAGGTCCTGCAGACGATTCATCCTTCGATGGTCGCCAGCACGCAGGGCACCGGTTTCGGCGGCATGGCCAGCATGCGCAAGCTCTATCTCGACCGCTTCCTCGGCCACGAGATCCCGACCGACATCCTGCAGGAGGCCCTGCCGAACGTCGTCGCCGCGCACGTCATGCAGTCCTACATCGGCGGTTACGGCAACATGATCCAGCCGGTCTCGGCCTGCGCCACCGCTGCGGTCTCGCTGGAGGAGGGCGTCGACAAGATCGCCCTGCACAAGGCGGACTTCGTGGTCACCGGCGCGATCGACGACATCGGCGTGGACTCCGTGATCGGCTTCGGCAACATGGGCGCCACGGCGGATGCGAACGTGATGTATGGCAAGGGCATCTCCGACCGCTTCTTCTCCCGTTCCAACGACCGTCGCCGCGACGGCTTCGTCGAGAGCGAGGGCGGCGGCACGATGCTCGTCACCCGTGGTGATATCGCGTGGAAGTTGGGCCTGCCGGTGGCGGCCGTGGTCGGCTACGTCCACAGCTTCGCCGACGGCGCGCACACCTCGATCCCGGCTCCGGGCCTTGGTGCCCTCGCCGCGGCTCAGGGTGGCAAGGACTCCCAGCTGGTCCGCCAGCTGGCACGTCTCGGCGTCGCTGCCGACGACATCGCGGTGGTCTCCAAGCACGACACCTCCACCAACGCCAACGATTCCAACGAATCCGAGCTGCACAACTCCATCCAGCACGCCATCGGCCGCAATGACGGCAACCCGTTGTTCGTCATCTCCCAGAAGAGCCTGACGGGTCACGCGATGGGCGGCGCCGCGATCTTCCAGATCGACGGGCTCACCCAGCTCTTCCGCTCCGGCGTCATTCCGGCCAACGCGGCTCTGGACTGCGTCGACCCGAAGATGCGCAAGGACGACCACATGGTCTGGCTGCGCAAGCCGCTCAACATCGGCTCCATCAAGGCCGGCCTGGTCACCTCGCTCGGTTTCGGACACGTCTCCGGCTTCGTCGCCCTCGTGCACCCCGGCGCTTTCGAGGCGGCCGTCGCCAACGAGTACGGCCAGGATGCGCTCGAGGCGTGGCGCAAGCGCGCCAACGAGCGTCTGGCCCGTGGCGAACGTCGCCGTCTGCTCGGCATGATGGGTGAGGCCCCGCTCTACGAGGAGATCGACAACCGCCGCTTCCACGAAGACAGCAAGGCCTACGATTCCCACGAGGTCGAGAAGGCGATGCTCTTGAACCCCGACGCCCGTCTCGGCGCCGACGGCTACTTCGAGTAATCGATAGAGAGACAAAGAAATTTCATTTCTTCGTTGAACGGTTGACATAAGACAGTCCGTCTCCGGTTTCTGTGCCGGTGACGGACTTCTTGCTTTTGGTCGGCTCTTGTGATCCGATAACGCGAATCTATTGGAATTGTTATGATTTGTGGCTGACATGGGATTATGTATTCTCGCAACGGTTGTATTATGCTCTCAGAATATTTTATTGAGATTTTTTACTGCAGAGAACGTTTTTCTTTAATCGGAAGTTACTGAAATATACCATTTTTCTTGGGTGTTTCTTGGGTGTGCATTATCTGTGATACACCTACTCTCACAAAGGTTGTGTGACAAATACCACATTGATGGTGTCTGTCGACGAGACGATATTTTTCATTTTGTCTGACGGCGAGGCGAACGCAGATTGACAAATGGGTCCATTTATTTCAAACGTTTCTAGTAATGCATTGTTATACTAATAATTAGTACTTATGGAATATGGGTGGTGCGTTGAACGGCTGAATCCGTCATCCATGCAAACGGCGGATGGTGAAGAACCGTGGGAAAGGAAGAGAAGCGATGAAGTCTTTGAACAAAGCGATAATCGGCATGCTCGCCGCTGCCGCGATGATTGCCGGATCGTTCGCCACGGCGGCGTCGGCCGATGAAACCGTCGAGCCGCAGGATGTTGCAAGCCAGACGGACTCTTCTGCTTCCTCTTCCGTCTCGTCTTCTCAGAAAGGCGTTGTTTCGCCGCAGCAGTCAACTGCTTCAGGCAAGTCAACATCTTCAGACACACACTCCGAGGCGGATGCCAAGGCGTCTCAGCCTGTTGCCGCACCACTTGCCGCGCAACAGCCCCAGGCGCAGGCCAACCCGGACCCCTCGATCAAGTTCCAGGCCGATTGGCGCAACCGCGAGAAGGGCAGCCCGGAGGTGCACTGGTATGTCCAGGAAATCGCCCCGAATCAGGACGTGCTGCATATCGGCCCGGGTGTGCTCGGCGATGCCAACAGCGGTTCGCCGATGCTGGTACTCCAGGTCAACCCGGATGCCAAACCACTGTACGAGAAGATCGTGCGCATCGTTTTCGACGATGCCCCCAACACGCATGTGGTGGCGACGAGCGGTAACGGTGCCTGCTCCGGCTTCCCGAACGTCACGCGCATCGATAATGTCGGTGATCTTGATTTCAGCCGTCTTCAGGGGCAGACCGGCAAACTCGATCTGTCTGGGTTCTTCGACGGCGATGACAGCCTGCCGAGCGTCGACCTGACCGGTTGGGGGAGCGGCCGTACCGCCCCGGGCGCCGGCCTTCCCGGTGTCAGCGCTTCCAGCAAATGGAAGACCGGTGTGTCTATCAAGATGAACGATATGTTCCATTACGACCCCAGTCTGACCACCATCGTCGGTCTGGACAATTGGGATATGTCGGCCGTGGTGGATACCAGCGCGATGTTCCGTACGCCGGGCTTCACCGACTATGAGCATTCCCCGTTGAGGGACATCGGCGATCTGTCGCGCTGGGATCTGGGCAATGTCACCGAGTCCGAATACATGTTCTACGGCGACAGCAACCTTACCGATATCGGCGATCTTTCCCATTGGAATCTTCGCGAAGACACGAGGGCGGAATTCATGTTCGCTTACACGGGCATCGTCTCTTTCGGCAACGTCTCGAATTGGGGCATGGGCAGCATGCGCAGTATGCCGGGGTTCTTCGAAGGAATGAGGAATCTGACCGAGCTGCCGGGCATCGGCAAGTGGGACGTCAGCAAAAACACGAGCTTCGATGCCTTCTTCAAGGACGATGCGTCGCTCACCTCGCTCGACCTGACCGGCTGGCATACCGATTCCGCGCGAGGTGCCATACACGCAATATTCCGCAACAATCACGCGCTGAAGGAAGTCAAGGGGCTGAAAGACCTGAACGTCTCCAACGTCATCAATATCGAGGAGGCTTTCTATGGTGCCGACAACCTTACCTCGCTCGACCTTTCCGGCTGGGACACCCGAAATGTCAGGTATTGGTCGTGGGCGTTTTCGCCGCATCTGAGCGAGCTCAAACTGGGGCCGGACACCAAGCTGGACGTCTCCTGCTTCAGCTATTCGGATCCTCTGGGCGGCGGTGCCACCGAGAAGTCCGGATACACGGGTCGCTGGACGAAAGGCGACAACACATGGACCAGCGATGCCGGCGATGACGATCAGTCGCTCGCGACGCTGACGCGTTCCGACGAGTTTGGCGGCGGCACCTACCGCTGGCAGGAATTCGCCGAGGTGAGATTCAGGAAGAACGCTCCGAAAGGAGCGAAGATCACCGGCAAGCCAATGACGATACGCAAGGTTGGTGCCTATGCCGAGAAGATCAAGATCACGGTTCCGCCTGTGATGTTCAGTGCCAAGGATTACACGTTCGTCGGGTGGAATACCGGCAAGGACGGCAAGCAGAAGCAGTATGCGCAGGGCGATGTCATCACCGGCTTCAAGCGTGGCCAGAGCGTCCGTCTCGCTGCGCGGTGGGAGAAGAAGCCTGCCCCGGTTGCGCCGGTTAAGCCTGTTGAGCCGGTTGAGCCGGTCCATCCCACCGTGCCCGTCGGACCGGCTTTGCTGCACTACACTTTGCGTTATGAGTCCCGTCCGCCTGCCGGATTGACGGCCACCGGGTCCGTGCCCGACGACGAATTCAGCATCGAGCTTGCTTCCGCAGGCAATTTCTTGCATTACAATCGGACGATCGCTCAGAACGGTTATGCGGTTGAAGGGTATACGTTCGTCGGATGGAATACCGAAGAGGACTTAAGCGGCGGGACCTATCCGGCGGGGAGCATCGTCAAGGTGGCTCCCGGTATCACGACGTACTATGCCGAGTGGCAGAAGGATTCCGCCCCGGTGCCGGCTCCGTCGCCTACGCCTACGCCGAGCCCGACTCCTGCCCCTGCTCCGAGCCCGAACCCGAGTCCGTCGCCGACTCCCGAGCCCATGCCGACGCCGAGCCCGGAACCCAGTCCTGCTCCGTCTCCGAGCCCGACGCCGACACCCGGTAAAGACGATGGCGGCCACGATGGCGGCACTGCCGATAACGGCAGTAACGACGACGACAGCGCCGACAATTCCACTCAGAATAATGGTATTGTGCCGCAGGCCGCTACCTTGCCCGCCCCCGCCGCCGTTTTGCCTGTGCCCGCACCGATGGCCCGCGTCGCCGGCAACGCCGGAAGAACTCCTGTCCCTGCCGGCTCCGACAACAACGCCACGGCGCCAGCGGCTCCGCAGCAGCGCCGGCGTCCCACCTGCGTTCCTGCAAATGTCTATAACAGGATGCAATCGGGCAAGCGCGGTACCCAGCCCGCCAATTGGCTCGAGTCCACGGATGCCCCGTACGCCCAAAACGCGGCATGGAGCCTCTCCGACTACAACGGCCTGCCGAAGTGCGCGATCGAAGCGTCGGCCCCGACCGCGGCCGTCGGCGTGCAGTTCAACTTCTGGTGGTTGTTGGTCTTCCTCGTTCCACTGTTCCTGCTGCTGCTTGCCTCCAGGAACAACGGCTACATCCTCGCCCGCCACCGTGATCTGGATTCCGTTACGATTTCGAGGTGAGCGTCATAAGGCCTGATTCGGTTCCCGCTGCTTCGTTCATGCCCCGTTTGCAACCGGTCAGGCCGTCATACTTGTTTCTTGTCGAAAGCCTGGGTGTTGGTCCTCGATATTGTGATATGTTACACAGTATGACCAATAAAGGTCCATCGGCCCTTGATGGTTCGAGGCTGATGGATGGTGAGAGCGAGCTAAGCAAAAGGGAGGAATCATGAAGTCGTTGAAAAAAATCGTGATTGGTTGCTTTGTCGCTATTGCTATGGTTGCTGCTCCGGTCGCGGTCAACGCGCAAACGGATTCCAACGTTGCTCAGTTCGATCAGATTTCCGCCACCGTGCCGAATAAGCCCGTCACTCCCACCCCCGAGCCTGGTAAGGTTCCCGTCACTCCTATCGAGGGAGACAATGCGGCTTGCGGTGATGCCTCGAACGCTGATGTCCAGCAGTGCGTCGCGACCCAGCCGCGTTCCGCTATTTCCGCGAGTGTTCCTCTGCATTTCGACTGGTCGGTGTTGGCGGCGTTCGCGGCACTCACTTTCGTGGTTCTGATCGTGGCCTACAATTACGAGTCCAGCAAGGCCCGGCACAACATGTACGCGCAACACTATGATGGTCGGTTCATCGTCAGGTAAGTCCCTCGGATAGGTCGGGGCAGCGGGTGTATCCGTTGTCGCGTCGCGGTCGGTGGCATGGCCACTGTTGCTGATGGTGTTCAGTTGTTTTCCATTTGATATTTGATGTGTTCTCGCAATCAGGCTGCGATAGCCTTTCACAAGACAGCCGCATAGCGCCGTCCTGTGGTCTTTAGCCGACGTATTCCCTTTCCTCTGGAATCGGCTTGAATCAGGTCTGCAAGGTTCGCGTAATCGGAACAATTGATGAAAGTGGCTCCTCGCACGGTGTCTTTTTCGGACAAGTCGAATGCTTTGACACCTAAAACGCGGCTGGTGATAGGCGAAACGTTCGTTTTCCGGCATTTTCCTGGCAGCGAATAAAGGCGGAAAAAGCCCTTTTAAGAGAATAATCATCATTTTCACGGCCGTTTTTGAGCCTTTTACCTGCCATTTCTGACCACTTGTACTAAAACCTATCGAGCAAAATGTGATACGTGTAACGTTTTTTAATGTAATAACAGTTTAATGGCGATTCGTGGGCGTGGCAGTGAAGAGCATACTCCGAACCGAAATGCATAGAGCGGTAAAAGGAAAGGGAGGAACAATGAGATCGTGGAATAAAGCGTTGATCGGTCTGCTTGTCGCCTCGGCAATGGCTCTCGGAACGGGTGCTGCGGCGTCGGCCGATCAAGTCAGCCCGAGCACTGCCGACGGGCAATCGAGTGTTCAGGAGGCCCAGAACGGGGATGCCGGCAGCGATGCGAGCAAACCCGCCGAGGCGAATGCCGATCTGAAGCAGCCGGCCAGCCCGGTGCAAGAGGCGGACAAGACCTTGTCAAAGGCGGGGGTAGGCGATTCCGC
This sequence comes from Bifidobacterium sp. ESL0800, assembly GCF_029395355.1. Classification (NCBI taxonomy): domain Bacteria; kingdom Bacillati; phylum Actinomycetota; class Actinomycetes; order Bifidobacteriales; family Bifidobacteriaceae; genus Bifidobacterium; species Bifidobacterium sp. ESL0800. The sequence goes on along the minus strand of NZ_CP113913.1, from coordinate 1,388,325 downwards.
AACGCAGCAGAAGACCGTAGACAAGAGCGATCAGTCCCTGAAGATTTCGGCCGCTCCGGCCGCGCAGCCCAAACAGGCGCCTGCCGCGCAAAACGCCCAGCCGGCCCAGCAGCCGCAGGCGCAGAGCGACCCCTCGGTTATCGATGAGGGCGACTTCGGCGGCGATTCCAACGGCGATCATCAGGTTCACTGGAAGTTGAAACATGAGGGCGAGGAAATCGTTCTTCATTACGGTGCCGGCATTTATGATCTGGATAGCTATTTTGACCCTTATAGCTGTATGAAGCACGAGTGCTATGGACATTCGGATCTTCTCAATTACAAGAATTCTCTGACTCGTATCGTGTTCGATGATGCTCCGCATACGCAATTGGCGCAGACTTCAAGTCAGCACTATAGCTACATAGGTTATGCGTTCATGCCTGCCCTCCAGCATATTGACAATATAGGGAATGTGGATTTCTCCCTGCTTGCGACTTCGGAACCCGGAACGCTACGGATGTACTTTGTGAACGATCCGCAATTGAAGGATCTTGATTTGACCGGATGGGGGACGTCGCGCACTGCGCCAGGCATGGGACTGCCTGGCAACAACGCCGACAGCAAGTGGAAGACCAGCAAACAAATAGATGCGTATCGTATGTTCCAAGAAGATCCGGCATTAACTACCATTACGGGGCTCGATGACTGGGATACCTCGGCCATCAACGATATGAGTGGTATGTTTTGGACCAGAAATGTTGATTCGAATACTGCATCCTCATTGGAGAGCGTCGGCGACCTGTCGAACTGGGATGTGCATAATGTCAAAAGCTTTTCGCAGTTGTTTGACGATAACATGAAACTGACTACTGTCGGTAATTTGTCACGCTGGAAGGTCGGTAATTCTAACGATTTCAGTTGGATGTTTGAGAATACTGGAATATCTGATCTCGGGAATCTGTCCCAATGGGATATGGGCAACGCAACAAGTTTGTGGGCTATGTTCTCTGGAATGCCGGTGACTGCACTGCCGGGAATCAAGGATTGGGATGTTAGCAAGGTCGAGTCTTTTGGTGAAATGTTCGAGAACGATAAAAACCTAGAATCGCTCGATCTTTCGGCTTGGAACACTGCTTCGGCCAAGGCTATACAGGAAATGTTTGCGCTTGACTCCAGCCTGACCGATGTCGGTGATTTGTCTGGTTGGAACACTGCTTCGGTCATCAACATGCAACAGATGTTTGAGGGAGCTTCCAGTCTGACGCATATCGACGGCCTATCAAATTGGAAAACTGGCCAGGTCAAGTGGATGGATCATATGTTCGATGGAGTTTCCGGTCTGACCTCGCTTGATTTGACAGGTTGGGATACCTCCAAGGTCACCGATATGAGTTACATGTTCTGGTACGCAGGTGTGACCAAGGTACAGGGTATAGAAGGCTGGAAGACTTCGGCTTTGACGAATATGCGGTTTATGTTCAACGGTGCCTATGGCATCACTTCCTTGGATTTGTCGAACTTTGACACTCGTAATGTTACTGACGGCATGGGCTCTTTGCCGTACTATCTCTCCACCTTGAAGTTGGGGCCGGACGCGCATTTGCAGGCCTCGTTCTTCGATGCCACACCCCGTGAGGCCGGTGCGACTGAGGCCAGCGGCTATACCGGCCGTTGGACGAAGGATGATGGCTCTTGGACCAGCGAAGCCACTGATGATAGCGGAAGCTTTGCCACTCATACTCAGGAAGACGGTTTTGCCGGCACGTATGTCTGGCAGGTGTTCGGTAAAGTGGTCTTCTTGTCGAACGCGCCTGATGGAACCACCGCTGAAGGCACGACGGAGGATGTTCGTGTTGTCGGTCCTGATGCTACGAAGCTTCAGGCAGAGATTCCTGAATCCGGCTACACCGTCAACAACTACACGTTTGTCGGTTGGAATTCGATGCCGGATGGTTCTGGTGACGAATTCAAACCCGGCGATGGGCTTGTCGGTTTCACCGTTCCTGGTACGACATTCCATCTTTATGCACAATGGCAGAAGAAGTCCTCTGTGCCGACCACGCCTATCAAACCGGTGAGCCATGTGCGCTACGTGGTTCGTTACGACGCGAACGCCCCTGCCGGTGTGGTGCCCAGCGGCTCGATGCCTGACGAGAATCTCAACGTGGACGTGACCGATGGTCTCGATTACATGCACTATCAGCATTCTGTGAAGGCCAATGCCTACACAGTCTCCGGCTACAGGTTCGTCGGTTGGAACACCAAGTCCGACGGCACCGGTACCGCCTACAAGGCGAACGATCCGATATCGCTGGCGCCTGGTGTGACCACGCTGTATGCCCAGTGGAGCGACCATACTTCACCGAGTGAGGTCACGCGTCCGACGAAGGCCCGTTACGTCATCAAGTACGCGGCGAACGCGCCTGCAGGAACGAGCGCCGAGGGTGAGATGGCCAACGAGTCTTACACGCTCGAAAAGGGCAAGGACGGCGTCACCGATCCGACCGCGTTCAATTACAAGATCAAGGGCTCATCGTTCACGGTTTCTGGCTACAAGTTTGTCGGCTGGAATGTTCAGGCCGACGGCAAGGGCGCAAGCTATCAAAAGGATGACGTCTGCAACCTGACTCCTGGAATGTTCACCTTCTACGCGCAGTGGGAGAAGAAGGGCACGTCGGATGGTTCGAAGCCCAATCCGAGCCCGAGCCCGACGCCGATTCCAACGCCGAATCCTAACCCTAACCCGAATCCGGGCAATGGTGATGGCAGCGGCAATGGTGACAACAACGGCAACAACAATAACCACAATGCCAACAACAACCATGGCAATGCCGGTAACAATGGTAACGGCGGCAACAACAACGGCAACGGCAACAACGGTGGCGCTGCAGCACCTGCTCCGCTGGCTCCGCGTCCGTCCGTCGTCTACCGCTACATCCCGTACCGCGTCGCTGTTGGTGTGGCTCCGAACGCCGTGGCTCCGGTTCCGACGCCTGCGCCTGGTGGCCAGCAGGACACCACGGTGAAGGCCACGCCGAAGCAGAAGGCACGTCCGAAGTGCATGCCCGATGATGTGGCCAAGAGGCTGAACTCCAAGAAGAAGCATGCCAAGAAGGTCGCGTGGCTCGAGGCCGACGAGACTGCTTACGGCACGCCTGCCGCGTGGACCGATTCGGACTATGAAGGCCTGCCGAGGTGCTCCTTCGCCTCGCCGACAACCAAGTCCGTTGAAACCACCCAGAGCAAGGGCTTCAATTGGTGGTGGCTCCTGCTGCTGCTCTTGGTAGTGGTGGTCGCTGGATCGACCTACATCTACGAGAAGAACAAGCGCAACGGCCAAGAGAGCGCTCAGCACTTCAACGGTGCGACCGGAGAGGGGATTGAGCTCTGATTGGTGAAAAGGTGAAGGACCGTTTGCCTTCCTGATCCTGGAACCGATTCAAGGGTTGATTGAAGAGCGGCGGATGGTATCGATGATATCGTCTGCCGCTCTTTGCCGTTCGTTTTTAGTAAGGTAAGCCGGGCGCCCGCCAATCTCATATCGGGCGGGTAGCATAAAAGCGTGATTGAGGTAAAGAAAACCGACGATGGAGCAAAACCGTACGGTTCTGCCGTGCTCGGGTTAGGGCACGATGTCGTCGACGTCGCGGCGTTTGCCGAGCAGTTGGGGGAGCCGGGTTCGCGGGGCAAGCTGTTGTTTTCCGCGCGCGAGCTGCGGCAGGCGGCCGCACGCGCCAAAGCCAAGCACGACGACGAGGCGACGCATCTGGCCGCTAAATGGGCCGGCAAGGAAGCCGTGCTCAAGGCGTGGTGCGAGGCGCTGGGTGATCGGCCGAACCCGTACACGCTTGATGATTTTCCGTGGGGCTTGCTTGAGATTCTCGACGATTCGCGCTCGCGGCCGCATGTCGTCTTGGCTCCCGCGTGTGACGCAACGTTGCAGGAGTCGCTGGGGGCGAGGGATTCGTTACGTTGGCATGTGTCCCTCAGCCACGATGGGCCGGTGGCGTCGGCCGTTGTGCTGCTGGTAAGCGATGTCCGGGCGTAAATTGCCGAGCTCAAGGCGAAGGCCGTCTCGTTTCGGCGACCGGTGATTGATAGGGTTCTGAGGTTATTCAACAGTGGTTTCCTGCGAGAGCTGGTCGTCAAGCCAGTCGTCGGGATAATTGCCGAGATAGCCGTGACGTTGCCGCCCCGGCAGGGCAGAATTCCTGTCGAGGGCGGCATTTTTGCGATGTTCATTTTTCGATGTTTTGTATGGTATCGACGGCGATAGATTGTGTTAAAATATAGCTACCTACCGGTCGGTAACTAAGTGGTTATCCTGGAATTCAGGAATGGCCGGATTGGCGAAAACCGAATGAATATAGGTGTAGCGCGGGCTTCAGCGATGAGACCGGCCAGACATAGGGAAAGGTTGCATAATGACCAATCAAACAACACCAGTGACCAACGCGAAGGATCTCAGCGTAGAAGAACAGGCGGCGCTGACCAGCGGCACCAACCCGTGGAGCATCGGCTCGGTGCCCGAAAAGGGCCTGCCGAACTACACGATCACCGACGGCCCGCACGGACTGCGCAAGGCTCAGAACCTAGAAGGCATGGACGTCGACAAGGCCGTGCCCGCCACCTGCTTCCCGCCGGCCGCAGGCATGTCGTCAAGCTGGAACCCAGATCTGGTGCGCGAGACCGGCGAGGCCATGGGCGAGGAGTGCGTCCAGGAGCAGGTCGCCGTCATCCTCGGCCCCGGCATCAACATCAAGCGCAACCCTCTGGGCGGACGCTGCTTCGAGTTCTGGAGCGAGGACCCGTACCTGGCCGGCCACGAGGCCGTGGGCGAGGTCGAAGGCATCCAGTCCAAGGGCATCGGCACTTCGCTCAAGCACTTCGCGGCCAACAACCAGGAAACCGACCGCATGCGTGTGAGCGCCAATATGTCGCAGCGCACCCTGCGCGAGATCTACCTGCCCGGTTTCGAACACATCGTCAAAACCGCCCAGCCGTGGACGATCATGTGCTCCTACAACAAGATCAACGATGTCTATTCCTCGCAGAACAAGTGGCTGCTGACCGACCTGCTGCGCGGGGAGTGGGGCTTCAAGGGCATCGTCATGTCCGACTGGGGCGCCGTCCACGACCGTGCCGCGGCCCTGAACGCCGGCCTGAACCTCGAGATGCCGCCGACCAACACCGACGAGAAGATCGTGCACGCCGTCCGCGACGGTGAGATCAAGCCCGAGCAGTTGGAGAAGATGGCGCAAGGCATGATTGATCTGGTCTCGAAGACCCGTCCGGCGATGGAGAAGGGTCAGGCTGGCTATCGCTACGATGTCGACGCACATGATGATGTCGCCCGTCGCGCCGCCCGCGAGGCCATGGTTCTGCTGAAGAACGAGGACGATCTGCTGCCGGTTGCCCCCGGCACCAAGCTCGCCGTCATCGGTGAGTTCGCCCGTACCCCGCGCTATCAGGGCGCCGGTTCGTCGCTGATTAACCCGAACAAGCTCACCAGTTTCCTCGATGCCCTGAAGGATCGCGGCGTCGACGCGGCCTTCGCACCCGGCTTCACGCTCGATGACGACGCGCAGGACCCGGCGCTCACCGGCGAGGCGGTCGACACCGCCAAGGGCGCCGACACCGTGCTGCTCTTCCTCGGCCTGCCCGCCTCTTATGAATCCGAAGGCTTCGACCGCACCTCGCTCGATATTCCGGCCAAGCAGGTCGAGCTCTTAAAGGCCGTCGCCGCGGCGAACAAGAACGTTGTGGTCATCCTCTCCAACGGTTCCTCGGTCTCCATGCCGTGGGCCGACGACGCCAAGTCCATCCTTGAGGCGTGGCTGCTCGGCCAGGCCGGCGGTGCAGCCACCGCCGATATCGTCTTCGGCGACGCGAATCCGTCCGGCAAGCTCGCGCAGACCATCATCAACGATTTGGACGACGATCCGACCATGATGAACTGGCCGGGCGAGGAAGGCCACGTCGATTACGGCGAGGGCGTCTTTGTCGGCTATCGTTACTACGACACCTTCCACAAGCCGGTCGTGTACCCGTTCGGCTACGGTCTGAGCTATACCGCGTTCGAGGTCTCCGACGCCAAGGCGGAGAAGACCGGCCCGCAGTCCGCTCGCGTCACCGCGACCGTGAAGAACACCGGTTCCGTTGCAGGTGCCGAGGTCGTGCAGTTCTATGTCGCCCCGCCTGCCGAGGCCGTCGCGCGACCCGTCCACGAACTCAAGGGCTTCAGGAAGGTCTATCTTGAGCCTGGCGAGTCCGCTGAGGTCTCCATTGACTTGGATTCGCGCGCGTTCGCCTACTGGTCCGAGCGCTTCGCCGACTGGAAGGTCGAGGAGGGCACCTACGGCATCGAGGTCGCCACGTCCTCGCGTGACATCGCCGACACCGTCTTCGTCGATCTCGACGACGACGGCAAGACCGCCCAGCTCACGCAATGGTCCACGTTCAAGGAATGGAAGGACGATCCGATCGGCGGTCCTGTGGTCGACAAGGTCGTGGCCAAACTCGACCAGCAGTTCGGCCACAACATCATTCCCGACAGCCAGCTGATCGTGATGTTCCTCGACAGCTGCCCGGTCGGCGGCATGTCGATGCTGCTCGGTGCCGACGTGGCCGAGGCCCTCGCCAAGGAGCTCAAGGCCGAATATGAGAAGGTCTCCAAGTAACAAAATTCACCCTACCGGGCAATCGATGATTGCTGGATAGCATGAATGAATGTGCAGCACGGAAGCGTTGATACATCGTCATCAGCGCTTCCGTGCTTTTTCTTCCGTTTATTGAAAAAGGAGAATGGCTTAATTTCGGCATTTTCAAAATCAGGTTCCGGCATTGGCACAGCACGGAATGTCAATTGGCGTTGAATTCATCGTTTGGTGCTATCTGGATGGGTTGAAGAATATTGTCACTTCATCGATCACACGAGTCTATGAATGAACGTGTCGCCAATTCCATGCTTCGTGTATACTGAAAGTCGTTGTTTTGCGCGGCTTTGTGGTCGCAACGAACGGCACGCGGATGTAGCTCAATGGTAGAGCCTCAGTCTTCCAAACTGATTACGCGGGTTCGATTCCCGTCATCCGCTCCATTGCGGCGGTAAATGAATTTGCGAACTTATAGCGTTGTATAAGATATCGCCTCGCCGTCGTTTTCGGTGTCACGAACGATGTGATTGACGCTGGTAACGCCGGAAACCTTGATGGGGCAATGCACAGAAGGTTCATCAGATCAATGAGGCATGGCCATGACGAATGATTCGACAGATGCAGACCGCAAGTCCTCACAAGATACTGCGCAGAAGACGCCGGTTTCCAGCGTCGCCCAAAAGGCCGAGAAAACGCGAAAGCGCAACGAGGCCGTCGAGATCGTGGAAGGCAAGGTCGAGAAGATCAGCGTTTCCAAGCACCCCGAGGCTTCCATCCCACAGACCGACCTTTCCCTGGCCGACATCAAGCGCAGCCAGTTCCGCCCCATACGCTGGGTGGTCTACCTGGTCATTCTGCTGGTCGCGATTATCGGCCCCTACTGGTTCGGGCGTGTGCTCGCCGTGCGTCACACCACACAGATCGTCAAGCTCTTGAGCCCGTTTGCGCCGCAGGGTGTTGCGCTGGTCTCGTGGGCGGTGACCGTCTTCGCCCTCGCCACTTTCGCGCTTTCTTTCGTCGAGGCACATGCCTGGCTGTGGCGTATCCTGTTCCTGCTTCTGCTGGCTTTCGAACAGCTGATCGCGGGGGTCTCGCTTCTGAAATTCCAGTTCTGGTATTCCACCTACGTCATGTACGGTTCCTCATCCATGCTGCCGAACGCGGCGAACCTCGGCATCATCGCGGCGTTGATCGCGGCGGGTGTCTACGCGATCGTTTTCGTCGGCCTGCTTGTCTGCATCAGGAAGGATTCGCCGTTGAACGTGCTGACCCGTAGCTGGGCCTCGTTCCTGATGTACTTCGTCATCGAAGGCATCGCCCTCTTGATCGTTCTCTTCAGCGGTCTGCTCGCCGCCGTCTGACGCATATCGATTTCGATCATGCGATGAAAATCAGCATTTTCGTCCCAGATTCTTGATTTTCCTCGCAAGCCCAAATGAAGATGCGATGAAAATCAGGATTTATCGGTGTTTTTGCTGATTTTCCTCGCAGGTTCAATCGGTGGTGTGAGCATTCTCATGATTCGGAGGCTGATTCGCGCTGATTTTCATCGCATCGTTCCGGTTCGCGACAGCTCGACGGATAGTCAGATATCGGGGCGATGACCGTTGATGGAAACATGAATGTCTATTCATCCGTACCTGTTCCTATACTTGAAACTTGGCGTGTATTCGCCCGCGGATAGAGAGCGCTTCGGCATAATGCCGGCGGCACCGCGCAGCAACTATAAGGAGGATGCCGTGGCACTTACGGCTGAAGAAAAGCACGAGATCGTAACCAAGTATGCGACGCACGAAGGCGACACGGGATCTCCCGAGGTTCAGGTTGCGCTGCTGAGCAAGCGTATCTCCGATCTGACCGAGCACCTGAAGAGCCACCAGCACGACAACCACTCTCGTCGTGGCCTGCTGCTGATGGTCGGCGATCGTCGTCGTCTTCTCAACTATCTGAAGAAGGTCGACATCAACCGTTACCGCTCCTTGGTCGAGCGTCTTGGTCTTCGTCGATAGCTGTTGTATGCCCGGGCTCCGCGCTCGGGCTTTTTCAGAGGTTTGATTTGATTGGACATGGACGTTGGTAAACGTCTAGAAATGTTCGCTGGTGTTGAAACCGACGGCCCTAAGGTGAGGGTCGATAATTGAAATATCTGGATATGCGTTCCGGCGTGAGTGCCGGCGGCGCTGACCCGGACTGAGAAGTGAAAGTCAACGTGCCGTCCACCAACGTTGGTGAGGCCAGATAAGCCATACAGCAACCAAGGTCGGACGTTGACAAAGCATTTTGCAGTATGTTGGATAGATAAGAAATTAAACAAAGGAGGAACCCTTGGAGGGTCCCGAAATCAAGGCCGTAGAGGCCGTTATTGACAATGGAACATTTGGCAAGCGCACCTTGCGCTTCGAAACGGGCCGTTTGGCCCAGCAGGCGGACGGCGCCGTAGCCGCCTACCTCGATGACGATTCGATGGTCCTTTCGACCACCACCGCCGGAAGCAGCCCGAAGGAGAACTACGATTTCTTCCCGCTGACCGTCGATGTGGAAGAGAAGATGTACGCCGCCGGCAAGATCCCGGGCTCGTTCTTCCGTCGTGAAGGCCGTCCTTCGAACGACGCCATACTGGCCTGCCGTATCATCGATCGCCCGCTGCGCCCGCTCTTCCCGCACACGCTGCGCAACGAGGTGCAGGTCGTCGAGACCGTGCTTGCCTGCAACCCGGACGATGCCTACGACATGATCGCGTTGAACGCGGCTTCGGCTTCCACCATGATCTCCGGCCTGCCTTTCGAAGGCCCGGTCTCCGGTGTGCGCCTGGCGTTGGTCGACGGCCAGTGGGTCGCCTTCCCGCGTTGGAGCGAGCGTGACCGCGCGGTCTTCGAGCTCGTCGTGGCCGGCCGTGTCGTCGAAAACGGCGATGTCGCCATCGCCATGATCGAGGCCGGCGCCGGCAAGAACGCCTGGAACCTCATCTACGACGAGGGCCAGATCAAGCCGGATGAGGAAGTCGTGGCCGGTGGGCTGGAAGCCGCCAAGCCGTTCATCAAGGTCATCTGCGAGGCTCAGAACGAGCTCAAGGAAAAGGCCGGCAAGGGCAACGACAAGGAATTCCAACTCTTCCCGGAATATACGGACGAGCTCTACAAGCGCATCGACGAAATTGCCCACGCCGACCTCAACGACGCCCTCTCCATCGCGGCCAAGCTGCCGCGTCAGGAGCGCATCCACGAGATCAAGGAAGACGTCCGCGCGCGTCTCGCCGACGAATTCACCGACATGGACGACGCCGAAAAGGAAAAGGAACTCGGCAACGCCTTCAAGGAACTGCAGCGCCAGATCGTGCGCCGTCGCGTCCTGACCGAGGACTTCCGTATCGATGGCCGCGGCCTGCGCGACATCCGCACGCTTTCCGCCGAAGTCGGCATCGTGCCGCGCGTGCACGGTTCCGCGCTCTTCCAGCGTGGCGAGACCCAGATTCTCGGCGTCACCACGCTCAATATGTTGAAGATGGAGCAGACGCTCGACGCCATCTCCGGACCGTCCACCAAGCGTTACATGCACAATTACGAGATGCCGCCGTATTCGACCGGTGAGACCGGCCGTGTCGGCTCCCCGAAGCGTCGCGAGGTCGGCCACGGGGCCCTGGCCGAGAAGGCGCTCGTGCCGGTGCTTCCCAGCAAGGAAGACTTCCCGTACGCCATCCGCCAGGTCTCCGAGGCCATCGGTTCCAACGGTTCGACCTCCATGGGCTCCGTCTGCGCCTCCACGCTCTCGCTGCTCGACGCGGGCGTTCCGCTGAAGGCTCCGGTCGCGGGCATCGCGATGGGCCTCATCTCCGGTGACGTCGACGGCAAGCACATCTACAAGACCCTGACCGACATCCTGGGCGCCGAAGACGCGTTCGGCGACATGGACTTCAAGGTCGCCGGCACCTCCGAGTTCATCACCGCGCTCCAGCTCGACACCAAGCTCGACGGCATCCCCGCCGACGTTCTGGCCGCCGCTCTGCAGCAGGCGAAGGAAGCCCGCACCACGATCCTCGAGGTCATCAACGAGTGCATCGACGCTCCGGCCGAGATGAGCCCGTACGCTCCGCGCATCCTCACCACCACCGTTCCGGTCGACAAGATCGGCGAGATCATCGGGCCCAAGGGCAAGATGATCAACCAGATTCAGGAAGAGACCGGCGCCGACGTTTCTGTTGAGGACGACGGTACCGTCTACATCGCTTCCGAAGGCGGCGACGGAGCCGAGAAGGCCAAGGAGACCATCGACGCCATCGCGCATCCGCACGTCCCCGCTGTCGGCGAGAACTTCAACGGCAAGGTCGTCAAGACCACGAGCTTCGGCGCGTTCGTCAATCTGACCCCCGGCACCGACGGCCTGCTGCATATCTCGCAGATCCGCAACCTCACCAACGGCGAGCGTATCGACGCCGTCGAAGACGTGCTGAAGGAAGGCGACACCGTTGAGGTGACCGTCCAGGGCGTCGACGACCGCGGCAAGATCTCGCTGGCCATTCCCGGCTTCGAGGATCAGGAATCCGGCCCACGCGGCGGTGGTCGTGGCCATCGTGACCATGACCGTGACGAGCGTGGCGGGCGTGGCTATCGCGGCCACCGTGACCATGACCACGATCGAGATGATCGTCGTCGTTCCGATCGCGATGATCGTGATGACCGTCGTTCTCGCCGCAGCCGTGACGACCGCGAGGATCGTGACGATGCTGATTTTGAGGATCGTCCGCGTCGCCGTCGTGAGGACCGTGAGGATCGTCGTCGTTCCGATCGCGATGATCGCGACGACCGTCGTTCTCGCCGTAGTCGTGAGGACCGTGAGGATCGTGACGATGCTGATTTTGAGGATCGTCCGCGTCGCCGTCGTGAAGATCGCGATGATTACCGTCGTTCCGATCGCCACGAAGGACACCGCGGTGGTGGCCGTCGCAACGATCGCAACCCGCGCTATGCCACCGACGATCATTATGACGAATATCGCGAGGACCGCGAAGAGCGCAGCGAGCGTCCGCGCCGCCGTGTCCGCCGTGACTTCGATCCGTTCGATGACTGATCGACTGATTGTCTGATCGATTGATCGGTTGGCTGATGACGTGTTTGATTGATTCAATCCGTTAACCGGCCAATCGCCCGATAGACGATAACTGGCCTGCAACCTGCTTGATTGGGTTGCAGGCCAGTTTGTTTGTTATGGATATGTTTGTTGTGGATGAATGTGCATCGTTCGGCAATTTTTCCCGCGACACGCCTCAAATGTGGATAACCCCTATCATTCGACCACACTACCCGTTTCAGCTTGCGTTCCCGGGTAGGAAGTGGATTGAATGGATATATGAACAATGCACTATCGATTCCTCGGCCAGCACGTACGGATATGCCCTTTGCGCGGCACAAAAGGATATTGCTGCCTGCCGAGGTGAGAGGAAGACCCGTCAGGAGGTTGCGGGCGCAAAAGCCGGCTTCCGTGATTTCCTCGATTCCGCCTCCGGCAAGGTCGCCGTCGTGTGCGAAACCCCGGCCGTGTCGCTCGCCTCGCCCGTTGCCCGTGCTCGCATTGCCGAGTTCCCCGCAATCCTTGAATGCGCCTGATCTGCCGTTGAATGCGTCTGCTATACCACGGACGCGAGGTTTTGTGCAGGCTTTCGGAAGTCTGCCGGCCGGAACGTGGCCATCCGTTGCGTGGAAGGCAACCCCCTTCGCTTCGCCCTCGGCCGCGCCGATGCCCCGTCCTGCCATGGCGCAGGAAAGAAAGGTTCGTCGCTCTCAGACCGCTCCCGTGGTGGTAACGACGCTTACGAGACCTCCGGCGTTGCGCGCAGAGCAGGCAAGCGAGGCCTTTGCGATGCAAGAGATACAAGAGGAACGCAAGGAGCAAGACGGCCGGACTTCATCTCAGGACTTGTCGGAAATCAAAAGCGTTGCTGCCCGCGCGGTCGGCAGGCGCTCGGCGGTTTTCCTCTCGGCGAGTGGGGGAGTGGGGCTGAGCGGGCTCTGTTCGCTGACCGCCTTGCAGCTCAAAAATCGGGGCAGACGCACCGCATTGGTAGATGCGGACTTTGCTTCCGGTGGGCTCGATGTCCTTCTAGGACTTGAAAACGACAAGGGACTGCGGTTCGGCACCCTGAACGCGCCGTTGGGCAAACTCGACGGCGAAGTGCTGTGCAAACGGCTTCCGCATTGGGAAGGCATTCCCGTCCTGGCATTCGATTCATGGAACAGTGAGGTGCCCGAATGGTGGGAGGCCGAGGCTGCGATGGCGGCTTTGGAACGCAGCGTGGACATAGTGCTGGTCGACGGCTCGCGTGGCAGGGTTATCGATATGGTTCCACAGTTGCGGCACGCACTCGTCGTTCTGGTGACCGAACTTTCCGTGCTCGGCCTTGCCCGTTGCAGGGCCTTGATGCAGCGGGTCTCTTCGGGGCGTATAAGCTCGTCCGGTCGAGGTGGCGCCAGCTGTGCTGATGGGACCGATGGCTCCTGCGATCTCTCTGATCGTCTATCCTCTCGTTCGAATGGCGCGGATATCGCGAAGGAAGAGGGCGGTATCCGAAACCTCGAAAACCCCGCACCTGTGCGTCTCGCGGCGATTGTAGGCATCGAGCCGAGAGGAACGTCACGGCGACGGGGCGTGGTGAGTGTCAACGAGGCCAGCGAGTATTTGGGGCATCGGGTCCTTGGACCGATGTGCCTCAACAGCGCGAGAATCAGCGATGCGCTGGAAGGGCTTGGGCTCAAAATCTCGAAGTCCGACCGTTCGGTGATGACGCAGTTGGCCAATGCCCTTAGCGACGCCGTTGAAGGAGATGAGCAGCGATGATGTTCGGACCTCTGGAGGAGCTGGCCCATGAGCCTGCGCTGACCGATATCGCCGTGACCTGCGAGGGCCGGGTGTGGGTCGATCGGGGTAGTGGAATGAGCGAATACCGCCCGGCAGTGCCGTTTCGTTCGCCACAGGTCGTCCGCGAATACGCGACCCAGCTGTGCGCGCAACTGGGCAAGCGGCTCGATGACGCCTGCCCGATCGCCGACGCCTCCAGTGTCGAAGGTATTCGTATCCATGCGGTCATTGCGCCGATTGTGCCTATGGGCGCGAGCATTTCCATACGTTTCCCGAGCCGAACGGTTCCGAGGCTGAGCGGGCTTGGGGCGCGTGGCCTGTTTCCGTCTTCATGGTTCCCGCTGCTGTGCGGCCTGGTTTGCAAACGTGCGACGATACTGATTACCGGCGGTACTGGAGCCGGCAAGACCACACTGCTCAAGGCATTGCTCGCCCAAGCCGATCCTGCCGAGCGCGTGGTCAGTGTCGAGGAGGTGCGGGAACTGGGCACGCTCGGTCGTGGCAATCATGTCTCACTGGTCGTTCGCGAGGCCAATGTGGAAGGTGCGGGGGCGATAGGTCTGCCGGAATTGGTGAAGGCCACGTTGCGTATGCGCCCGGACCGCATCATTCTAGGAGAATGCCGAGGCGAGGAGATCGCCGACCTGCTGCGGGCATTCAACTCGGGGCATCATGGCGGCATGGTCACCCTGCACGCCGACAGCGTCGACCGTGTGCCCTCTCGATTGGTGTCCTTGGGGCTTTTGGCCGGACTTAGCGCGCCGGCTCTGTCGATGCTTGCCGCCGGGGCGTTTGACGTCGTCCTGCATCTTGAGCGCAGCAACGGCAAACGGCGGATTGCGCAGATTGGTCGGCTTTCCAAGGATTCCGAGCGTTTTGTCGGCGAGGCGATAGCGACTTGGGACGGAGCGGGAATGCCGGTTCCCGGGCCCGGATGGGACGCCTTCTTGAGGCATTGGACGGGGTGATTATATGGATTGCAGTGCTTTGATGGCCGGGTTGCTGCTGACGGTTGCGGTTCTTTGCTTTGGATGGCCCAATGTTGCCGGCAAACATCGGGCTCTGGGTTCGGCTTCCGCGGCGACGACACCGATGCACAAGGCCGGTATTCTTTCGTGTGTCGACGCTCTGAGGGCGTCGGTCAAAGCTGGTGGTTCGCTTGAGGAGGCTTTTGCCGAGCAGATGCAGGGCGAACCGTTGTGCGAGACCGCGTCGATGCCCGATCTGGCGCAGTTGCAAGACATCCTGCATTCGCGATTAGGGCCAAAGGAAACGCCGGAACAGGCGGATCAGGCGGCGGTTGAGCTGGACCTGGCCTGCAGGCTCAGCCAAACACTTGGATGCGAGGCCTCGCATTGTCTGGATGCGGTGGCTTCGTCCTATAAACGCAACCGGATGATGAAGAATCTGAAAGACAATGCCTTCACCGTGCCGCGTTCCACCGTAAAGCTCCTCTCCCTATTGCCTTTGGCCACACTCGTTTTGGCGCAGCTGATGGGAGCGGAGCCGATTGCGTTTCTTTTCGGCAACAGTGCGGGGCAGGTTTGTCTGCTGCTGGGAGTGGGAACGTATGCGTTGGGAATGCTGTGGATGAAAGCGTTGATGGATGGTGTGGATGCGGCGCAAAGAGGGCGGAGCGGAGAACGCAAATCGGCAGGATAGAAGAGGTCGAGGCTTGCTGTTTTGCGTAACCGCAGTGAGAAATTGGACAGAGGGTCGTGGTAAAGGCCGCATTTGACGTGGGGGTTGACGCGGAAGCCGTGTTGGATAGCGGATTGAATGCAAAGCCGCGAGAGTCATGAAACCACGATCCGAAACATATCGCAAAAGCAAAGGTCGGTGGCAATGAATGCACTTGTTTCAGGGTGTTTGGCGGCTGTCGCATGGATTTTATGGAACCCGCCTGCGCGGATGCTTTCACGGCAATTGAAGGCTTTGAGCGCAGGTTTTGCGGCCCGTCCGTCACTAGGGGTTATTTTGGAGATGATGGCGGTGGCCATGCGCGAAGGTTCGTCGATTCCCCATGCCCTCGAGGTCATCGGCTCGATTGTAGGCGGAACGCTGGGAGACGGACTTTGCCGGGCCTCGCGTTCCTTGATGCTCGGGTTCAGCTGGGAGGACGCATGGTTCGCGGCTTCTCTGGCCTGTCAAAAGAGCGGAGAAGGTAACGGGCAAGAATCAGGTTCGACGGCCAAGAATGCCCGGAAACGGCAGAATGGCGACGATGATTCGGCTTCGGATGAGGTCGCTGCCGCCCTAGAAGCGTTAACCGTCATTGACGATGCCCTGAAAAGCACGTGGACTCGTGGCGTTTCTCCCGTCGGTCCGTTGGAAAGCGCCGTCGAGCAGCTGGATGCCAGGGCTCGTGCCTCCATCGAGCAATCCGCCCAGAGACTTTCGGTCAGGCTTCTTTTGCCCACGGGTCTTTGTTTTCTGCCGTCATTCATGCTCATCGGCATCGTTCCCGCCATAGGTTCCTTCATCGGGCGCTGAGCCGATATCGGTTGATGTTGACAACTTTTCTTCGATTCCACATTCGATGCACATTTTTTGTGGATGAAAAGCGCGACACGCCCGGAATGTGCATAACCCCGAGCATCCGACCACAGTGCCCGAAATCCCCTCGGTAAACGAGGAACTTCTGTCAGACTAGGAGTGTCGCAACCGCAGCGGCTGCGATGCCAAATTTCGAAGAAATCAAAGGAGTAATCATGGCTAAGGAATTGATGACGATGGATCAAACCGGAACCGGTGCCGTCACGGGTTTTGCTTCCCGCTTGTCCGAGCGTTCAAGGCAGGTCAAGGGGCAGCTGTGTCTGCTCGATGCCCGTTTCCGCACTGCGATGGCGCAACCCGACGAGGGCGCGGCGACGGCGGAATATGCGGTGGTTCTTGTCGCCGCCACGGGGTTTGCGGCGGTGCTGGTGGCTTTGCTCAAATCCGGTGCCGTAAAGACGCTGCTGATGGCGTTGGTCAAGAAGGCGCTCAAGGTGGTCTGAGTTTTCTCGGATCATCGGTAAGGAAACGACGGAAACGGACGATGCGGGTTGCGGGCAGGAGGCAGAGCACGATGACACTTCAGAAGATGCAATCGCAAGGATTGATTGATCGGCAGGATAGGTGCCGCACGCCAATGGCGGCCAGTACAACTGGTGCAGCCGGTCGCTCTCCATTGGCTTACGCACGTCGCCTGTCGCAGAAGTTGCGCGCTCGCGTGGCAGGCAACCGGCATCGTCGTTCCGGCCGTTGCGCTCATTGGCCGGAACGGGGGAACGACGAGGGTGCCGTCACCGCTGAATTTGCCGTGGTGCTTCCGGCGGTGATGGCGATGGCGGTGCTGTTGATGATGCTGGCCCGGGCGGTCACGGTGGAGATGAACTGTCAGGACGCCGCTTCTGCAGCCGCTCGGGTGGCAGTGGTATCCAACAGCGACTCCGAAGCCCGTTTGGCTGCGCGAGATGCCGCCGGCGGTGATGCCAGTGTCTCCATATCGCGAGGGTTCAAGCAGGTCAACGTGACGGTGAGTTGCCGCGTCGTGCCCGATCCCATGCACGTTTTGCCGATGGCCGTGGTCGGCAAGGCGACTGGAGTGATGCAATAATGGGCCGGCAGAAAAGTCGTCTCGACCGAGAAAGGGCCAAATGCATCGATTCAATTGTTTCGATACAAGACCAGGAGCGTCGCCGCCAAGCATCAACGCGATCGTGGTGTGTCGGTTCTGCCGGCTCGACGAATTCAACTATCTCCACTGGTTTGGTGAGTGCGGTTAGTCCGGCGGGTTCGGGTATTTCGGCGGGTTCGACTGATTCGGTTGATTCGGATTGTTTGGCTGCTTCTGCCGGTTCATATGCTTCTGCCGGTTCATCTGATTCTGTTGAACACCCTCGATCTCGGATTCTTCATGTACGTGATGAAGGCTCCGGAACCATCAACGGGGTCATGCTGATTGCCGTCACGGCGATTCTTCTGTCGGCGATCGCCTTGGGCGGCAACCTGCTGGTCTGTGTCTCTCAGGCCCGGTCCGCCGCCGACCAGGCCGCCATCGCCGGAGCGGCGTCCGCACGGGATGGTGATTTCGACCCGTGCCTCAAAGCCAGACTGGCCTCGACGTTGAACAAGTCCTCCCTCATTACATGCAAGGTGAATGAGGAAGATGTCACCGTCAAGGTCGGGGTGAAAACGGCAGTTCCGTTCGCCCCGTTGGTCTCCCGTATGGCTCGTGCCGGGCCGGTAGAATGTTCGTAAGAACACCGCGCAATCGCATTCGTTCACAGCCGGGTCACCATTTCATGTGCCGGTGCCATGGTGTCAATGCCTGAACGTCAGGGCGTGAAAGCCGTGAAGCCGATTCTGTCAGGTGGGCGCAGCGCTGAAGCGATGTGATGGGGAAACGAGTGATTTCGCCGCTGAGGCATGGTGAAAAATAGTCGGGTGAAGGTAGGTTAGAACTATGGCACTTGCATTGTATCGACGGTATCGGCCAGACACATTTGACGGCATCATAGGGCAGGATCAGGTCACCGTCCCGCTTTCCCGGGCATTGGATGAAGGCAAGCTCACCCATGCCTATCTCTTCAGCGGGCCGCGCGGCTGCGGCAAGACCAGTTCCGCGCGAATCCTGGCCCGGTGCATCAATTGTGCCAAGGGCCCGACCTCGCATCCATGCGGCGAATGCGAAAGCTGCAAGGACCTGGCTACCGGCGGCCCCGGTTCGATCGACGTGGTCGAGATCGATGCCGCCAGCCACAACGGCGTTGAGGACGCGCGTGAGCTGCGTGAACGCGCCGCTTTCGCCCCGGCTCGCGATCGATACAAGATCTTCATCCTCGACGAGGCCCACATGGTCACCCAGCAGGGGTTCAACGCCCTGTTGAAGATCGTGGAGGAGCCGCCGGAACACGTCATGTTCATTTTCGCCACCACGGAGCCGGACAAGGTAATCTCGACGATTCGTTCGCGTACCCATCATTACCCGTTCCGTCTGGTGCCTCCGGAGGTCATGGGGCCGTATCTGGAGGAGGTGTGCGACAAGGAGAAGATCGATCTGGAACCAGGTGTGCTGAAGCTCACCATGCGGGCCGGCGGCGGTTCGGTGCGAGACACGCTTTCCGTGCTCGATCAGCTGATGGCCGGAGCCGTAGACAACGAGGTGTCATACGATTCCGCGGTGGCTCTGCTTGGGTTTACCCCCGACGAACTTATCGGCGAGGCGATTGACGCCGTTATCGACAAGGACGGCGAGAGACTTTACGGCGTGGTTGAAAAGGTCGTGGTAGGCGGCTTCGAACCCAGACGGTTCGTAGAGGATCTGCTCTCGCGTGTCCGTGATTTGCTCGTGCTCACCCTCGGTGGTGAGAAAGCCGAAAACGTGCTGAGCGACGACTCTGCGGTCGAGGACATGAGCGATTTGCACCGCCAGTCCAAAGCGTTGGGGCTTTCGACCCTTACGGCGATGGCCGAGACCATCAACGACACCTTGGGCAATATGACCGGTGCGATTTCCCCTCGTATGCGTCTGGAACTCTTGGCCGCGAAACTGCTGGCCGGCCGCGAGAACGGTTTTGCGCCGAGTGCGGTCCAAGCCGGAACCGGTGCCGCGAGTACGGGCTCATCACGGCCTGCTGCCGCCAACAACGAGTCCCGGCAAGGCAACAATGCGCCGCAGAGCCGTGGTGGCTTCATCGGTTCGAGCAGAAACGCTGCGAACCAGCGGCAAAACAATCGTCAGGCAGGTGCCGGCCCGGCAGCCGCTTCCCAAGCTCCGGAGCAGCATAACGCTTCACGGACTCAGCAGGTTGGCAATAATCCCGATTCGCCGGTTGCGGGCACAGGCACCGCATCTGTATCTGCGTCGGCCGGTATCGGTGAACCTCACGGATGGCAAGGTAATGCGAACGGTGGAATGCAACCAGATCGGCATTCTTCTGATCCCAATGCAGCAACCAACGCAGCCGGTTCCAACCCTGAACGACAGCAAGGCGATCAGAAGGCCGCGACGGTACAGGTGAACGTCGATCCGAATGCCACCGTCGAGCAACGATGGGATATCGTGCTCAAGTCATTGCCGGAGGATGTGCGTGGGTATGTCGCGCACGACAAGGTGCCCACGGTTTCGTTGGCGAGAAACGATGCCGGCAAGTCTCGCCTGTCGATGACCTTTGATTGCCCCTTGAGCCAGCATGCCTTCGCTTTGGCGCTTGCCTCCGATGCCGAACACAACGGTCAGAAGGCCGCCAACGTGGTGCTCGCCGGGGTGCGCTCCGTCTTTGGGCCTCACACGATGATCGCTCCGACCGGGGTGGCCGCGAACGGTGAAAAAGTCGTTTCCACCAAGCGTATGAAGCCCGAAGAACTTGCCAAGGTCAAGCGTGATATCGCGCTTGCCAAGGTCTCTGCGACCGGAGGGCTGGGTATGGCCGCCGGGCAGAGCGGGCATAGCGCCTCGGCTCCCAAGGAGCAGAAGAAGGCGCAAGCCGATGCCGCCGGCGAATCCGATGATTCCTCCCATCGAGCCGCTTATCCGGTAGGCGGGAACGGCAGGGACGGCGAGACCGTAAGTCGAGCCGATAGTACTGACACGAAACCCGGAAACGGTTCATCGCAAGGTGATGCCGCAGGAGCAGGTGTACCCGCAACGAACCGGGAACATGATGCGCAGAACCTTGCGAACCCGATGGCCATGAGCCCAGGATCGCAAAATCCGATGGACGACGATTACGATCCGTGGATGAATCCGCTGCCGGCGCCGGGCTCTGGCAACGGTACAGCAACGAATTCAACCGGAGGACGACAAGCGGCGGCGACTTCCGGCGGCAACGCCTCGCAACAGTTCGATGGCAACGCTACAGGCCGGCCTGCGCCCGTCGAAGGATCGGCGAATCAGGCTGTCGAGCATCACAAGAAGCATGTCGCGGTGCCTGATCTGAGCGACGGCATCGACCCATGGGCCACGCCTTCGTCCGATCAGGCTGCAGCCGGTTCCAGCTCCGGCGCAGCCGGAACCGACGGTGATTCTGCAGGCCGGCAGTCGGGAGACACAGGTGCGGCGCGCAACGCGACATCCGCTTCCGGTCCCGACAATTGGCAGACGAGGCCGCCGGATTCATCCGCCAACGGCTCCTATGCCTCACCGGACGGTATAGATGCTGGGAGGAAGCCGATAGCTGCGGAATCGAATAATTCTCGATCACGGTCCGCTGCCCCGAACGGCAGCCCCGCCGCTAATCCCGATGACAGGGGAGACGTGGCCGCACGGTTCCAATATGCCGATGACTCGGCCGAAGACGCCGATCAGCGTCCACGGGTAGCGGCCGAGGACGATGACTATTCGATGAGCGACCAGTCGTTGGGTGATGTCACGGCCGTGGGGCTGGATGAGCTTTCCAAGCTGTTCGATGTCAAGAAGGTCGAGACCTTCAAGGCGGACGATCCGAAGAATCCCAAGAACATCAAACCGGCGGAAAAGCATCCCGAAGAGGAGAGGTAGCAAGTAGATGGCATTGGCTTATGACGGCGCGATACAGCGTCTTATCGATGGTTTCGCGCGCCTGCCGGGCATCGGTCCCAAGGGTGCCCAGCGCATAGCTTTCTATCTGCTTTCGGCCAGTGACGAGGAGGCTCAGGACCTCGCCGACGCCATCCGTGAGGTCAAGGAGAAGGTGCGCTTCTGCGAGATTTGCGGCAATGTGTGCGAGACGAGCCCGTGCCCGGTCTGCTCGGATCCGCGCCGCGACCATTCCATCATCTGCGTGGTCGAGGAGCCGAAAGACGTGATGAGCATCGAGCGCACCCGCGAGTTCCACGGCGTCTATCATGTGCTGGGCGGCGCCATCAACCCGATGGCCAACGTCGGCCCAGGCGACCTGGCCATTCCCAAGCTGCTTGACAGGCTTAAAACCGACGAGGTCAAAGAGATCATTCTGGCGCTGGACCCCAATATCGAAGGGGAAGCCACGGTGACTTATCTCAGCCGCTTGCTTTCTCCGCTCGGTCTCAAGGTCACGCGTCTTGCCAGCGGTTTGCCAGTTGGTAGTGACTTGGAATACGCGGATGAAATCACGCTGGGCCGTGCCTTGGAGGGCCGCCAGGAAGCCTGAGCGCTGCCTTCGAAAGCATTGAAGGAAACTGTTCATCGGGCTTGCCTTGGCATTGAGAAAAGCCTGAGCGCTCGCATCGTATGCCCGTATGGTGATAAGCGGCCCAGTCGGGCGGGAGACTGGCCTATAATTCAATCATTACTGTCAAAAGTCGGCCATAAGAACGGGTTACGTCGCACTTTTCTTGTGTCATGCCTTTTGTTGGTCGATGTCGAGATGTGGCGGCATGCATTTTTCAGATGCATCTGCCGGAGAGAACAAGGGGAGAATTGTGGCGCTGATCGTGCAGAAATACGGCGGGTCCTCCGTGGCCGACGCCGAGTCCATCAAGCGCGTCGCCAAAAGAATCGTGGAGACAAAACGTAAGGGCAACAACGTCGCCGTCGTCGTTTCGGCGATGGGGGACACCACCGACGACCTGATTGACCAGGCGATGAGCATCGATTCCAATCCTCCCGCCCGCGAGATGGACATGCTGATGACCGCTGGCGAGCGCATCTCGATGAGCCTTCTGGCGATGGCTATCCACGCCGACGGCGAGCGCGCCTACTCCTTCACCGGTTCGCAGGCTGGCTTCATGACCGACGCCCGTTTCGGAGCGGCACATATCAAATCCGTGAAACCCGAGCGCGTGGCCCATGTCGTCGACGATGGCAAGATCGCCATTGTCGCCGGATTCCAAGGCATCAACGCCGATGGCGATTACACCACGTTGGGCCGTGGCGGTTCCGATACCTCGGCGGTGGCGCTCGCAGTGGCAATGGGTGCCGATATCTGCGAGATCTACACCGACGTGGACGGCATCTTCACCGCGGACCCGCGTATCGTTCCCAGCGCGCGGCGCATCCCCTCCATCGGCTACGATGCCATCCTCGAAATGGCCTCCTGCGGTTCGAAGGTCCTCGCCTTGCGTTGCGTCGAATACGCCCAGCGTTTCAATATGCCGTTGCATGTGCGCAGCTCGTTCTCGCACCGGATGGGTACGTTGGTGGTGCCGGAGGGTGTCGATGCGCGCAAATTGCCGAATCTGGATTAAACAATCCGAGAATGGGCCGGTTAGCACGGATTCATCAAGAAAATATATGGATATGAACTTCAACGGCAAGAGAGCAAAGGAAACACAATGAGCAGTGACAATACGAAAGACGAGGGCGTGAATTTGAGCGATCAAGGCAAAACCGGCGAAACCGGCGAAACCGACAATAAATCGATGGGCGACATCTTCCCGGATCTCGGCCCCGAGACCCCGGTGATTTCCGGCGTTGCGCACGACCGCACCGAATCCCTCGTGACGGTGCGCGGTGTTCCCGACGAGCCCGGCATGGCCGCACGCGTGTTTACCGAACTGGCCAAAAGCGGCATCAACGTCGACATGATCGTGCAGGCAGGAGCTTCGACGGGCAAGGCCGACATCTCCTTCACTGTGCCCGATGCCACGGTGAAAACGGTGGAGAAAGCGCTCGACGGCAAAAAGGCCGAGCTCGGTTACGGTTCCTATTTCGTCGATTCCGAGGTCGGCAAGGTCGCGGTGGTGGGCGTGGGCATGAAAACCCATTCCGGTCTCGCCGCCAAGTTCTTCGAATCCCTGAGCGCCAAGCATATCAACGTGATGATGATCTCGACCTCCGAGATCCGCATCGCCGCCCTCGTCCCGCTCGACCAGCTCGACGACGCGGTGCGCGCGTTGCACACAGCGTACGGCCTCGACGCCGATCAGGTGGAAGCGGTGGTCTACGGCGGCACCGGCCGCTGAACGCCGTGCATCGCTGGCTGTCATATCGTTCGGTGAAGTCATTGACTTGAAAAGATATGGGCGCATCGTATTGGCCAACCAGCCAGATGCGATGCGCCCGGGCATAACGTGGATATGGCCGATAACGGGGTTGGATACGAGTGGTTCGATGATCGGCGGTGTCGGTGATCAATCACCGTCCATTTGCGTAATCGGGTATCCGCTTCTGTCATGTCTCATAAAGCCGCGTGCAGCCGTCCCCGCGCAGTACCTTGCGCTATGATGTGGCACGTAGCGCCCCGCAGTGTTTCACTTTGGAGCGATGGATGTCTCATGAGGTTGCGGCTGCGGAAGCCACGAGTGAACGGCCGCCAAAGGGGAGGAAACAGATGACTGAATCTAACGGAGAACAGCGCAAGGTCAACGTAGCGGTGCTGGGGGCCACCGGACAGGTCGGCATGGTCATGCGTCGCGTGCTTGACGAGCGGAATTTCCCCATTGATAATCTGCGTTTCCTGGCTTCCTCACACTCGGCGGGCACCGTGCTCAAATGGCGCGACCGCAGCATCGTGGTCGAGGACGTGGCCAACGCCGATCTCAAGGGCATCGATATCGCGATCTTCTCCGCCGGCGGTGGCACTTCGAAGGTCTGGGCGCCGAAATTCGCCGAGGCCGGCGCCTATGTCATCGACAATTCCTCGCAATGGCGTATGCACGACGACGTGCCGCTGGTGGTGGCCGAGGCCAATCCCGACGATCTTGACGACATTCCCCGTCGCATTGTCGCGAACCCGAACTGCACCACCATGGCCTGCATTCCGGTGCTGAAGGCACTCGATACCCACTTCGGCCTGAAGCGGCTGATTGTCAGCTCTTATCAGGCGGTTTCGGGAGCCGGACGCGCAGGCGTCGAGCAGTTGATGAACGAAGCCAAGGCCGCCGTCGACCAAGGTGCCGACAAGCTCGTCTTCGACGGTTCCGCCATCGATTTCCCCAAGCCTACCAAGGTCGTGCGCACCATTGCCTTCAACGCCGTGCCGTTCATCGGCGCCATCGTCGACGACGGCAGCGAGGAGACCGACGAGGAGCAGAAGTTGCGTAACGAAAGCCGCAAGATTCTGCACTTGCCCGACCTCGCCGCCTCCTGCACCTGCGTGCGCGTCGGCGTTTTCACCGCGCACGGCATGTCGGTCAACGCCGAATTCGAGCGCGACGTCACCCCCGACATGGCCCGCGAGGTGCTGAAGGACGCGCCGGGCGTCGAGCTTGCCGACATCCCCACCCCGCAGCTGGCCGCCGGCAAGGACCCG
The DNA here is from genome assembly GCF_029395355.1 of Bifidobacterium sp. ESL0800. Lineage (NCBI taxonomy): Bacteria > Bacillati > Actinomycetota > Actinomycetes > Bifidobacteriales > Bifidobacteriaceae > Bifidobacterium > Bifidobacterium sp. ESL0800. The sequence goes on along the minus strand of NZ_CP113913.1, from coordinate 1,363,700 downwards.
AGTTTCGTCGGCCGCATCCGCCAGGACCAGGCCGTCGACGGCAAGAAGGGACTGGCGTTCTTCATCGCCAACGACAACCTGCGCAAGGGCGCCGCCCTGAACGCCGTCGAGCTCGCCGAGATCGTGGCACGCAAGCACTTCGGCGCATGACTCGTCGCGTCGTTAATGCGGTGAAAATCGTCGAAAGAACTTCAAATCGCTGATTTTCATCGCAACGTCATTTGGCGATGCGATGAAAATCAGCGAAAACGGTTCAGAATCTTGTTTTTTAGCGCAACTTGGGCAGTGAGGTGAACGAGCCTACTGACTGAAGTTCGCCAGCTACAGAGATAATCACGAAAATGTGCCCAAATGTGTGATTATCTTTGCATGGGTGCATTTTTAATCATAAAAAAGGGCCTGAAACTGTGATTATCTTTGCAGGGGCTATGAGTATGCGGAGATAATCACAGAATATGGTGCAAAAGTGTGAGTATCTCTGCATAGGTACCGCAGAAGCAGTCGTAATCGCATGATGAGTGCTTCGGCGTGTATCTGTTGCGCCTGACATACCGGTCGCGTGGCATACTGGGGGTATGTCGAAGGCATCAAAAGAAGCGCAGAAACAACTGGATCGCATCGTGGCGTTGGGCTATCCCGACGTCGCGGATATGAGCGCGGCGGCGTTCCGTGCGCTCGCGCGGCCGTTGATCGACGCGCTGAAAGACAGCGACTTGGGCGAGAACATCCTTCTTGTGCCTACCCACGAGTTGGTCAGCCCCGAATCGTTGATCGCCCGAACCAGCATCAATCGCATGGCCGGCTTCACCACCATGCCCCCGCGCGACGTCGCCAGTTTTCTGCCGCAGGCGGGTTTCGAGCCGCCGGAAGGCCCGTTCTATCTGGTGGTCGATCCGCATACCGGCACCGCCTACGTCAACCGCGAGCCGGACGTGGCCCGCAAGCTCATCGATTCCGACGAGCGTATGCCGCTGACCCTTGAAGAGGGCCTCGCCATCGCCACCCAGCATCCCGATTGGCTGGTGAAGAAAAACGGCTTCAACCTGCTCGGCTCCCGCAGCGCCGACGGCCGCGTGCCGAGCATCTGGATGAGTCAGAACGCCCCGCGTCTGGGCTCGGTCTGGCCCACCTCCCGTCACACGTGGCTCGGCAACGCCTACTGCCAGGCGCGTCGCGGCATCTCCCTGTTCCACTGATCCGTCACCCCTCATCAACATCAAAAGTCCCTTTTTGATTGATGTTGGTGCCACCAAGTCCCCTGTTTTTGGGTGATTTGGTGTCGAAAGTGCTATTTTTCGCCATCTTGGTGCACCAAGATGGCCGTTTGAGCGAGATTGATGTGAAAAGTGGCGTTTTTGATGGGGGTTGGTGGCACCAACATAGCTGAAAGATGTCGATTCGGGAGGGGTTTCGGACTTTTGGGACACAAAGATGTCGCATCCCGAAACAGTTGTGCCGCCTGCCTTGGTTGCGGCTATAGTAAGTCTTTATATCCGTCATCATCACGGTGACGGCATCTCGTTGTAGTCGTGTCGCAACGTGCGGTACGCAACAAAAAAGAAAAGGAGGAGTGATGGGTCAGGATCAAGCATCATCGGTATTTGATCTCGCGGCGGTTGCCACACAATCCAATGGAGGTAACAATGACCTGCTGCTGCCTCCCCGGCGTTTCGTAGGAGAACCGCAGAAGCCCAGCAAAATGCCGTATACGAAGTATGTGGCCTACGACAAGCAGGTTCCGTTCGATTACCCCGAACGCACCTGGCCGACTAAAAAACTGCGCCGCGCCCCGCGCTGGTGCTCGGTCGATCTGCGCGATGGCAATCAGGCGCTGGTCAACCCGATGGATTCCGAGCGCAAGCTGCGTTTCTGGAACCTCCTGATTTCGATGGGCTTCAAAGAGATCGAAGTCGGTTTCCCCTCGGCTTCCGACACGGATTACGATTTCGTGCGTCTGCTGATCGAACGCGAGCTCATCCCCGATGATGTCACCATCGTCGTGCTGACCCAGGCCCGCGAACATCTGATCCGCAAGACCTACGAATGTCTGCGCGGTGCCAAAAGAGCCGTCGTGCATTTCTACAATTCCGTTTCCGTCCTTCAGCGCGAGGTCGTCTTCCGCAAGGACAAGGCGGGCATCAAGAAGCTGGCGACCGATGCGGCCGAACTGTGCAAGGACCTCGAAGGGGCGGCCGACGACACGGATTTGTATTATGAGTATTCGCCGGAATCGTTCACCGGCACCGAGCCGGATTACGCCGTCGAGGTGTGCAACGCCGTCATCGACGTCATCAAGCCGACGCCGGAGCACAAGATGATCATCAACCTGCCGGCCACCGTCGAGATGACCACGCCGAACGTCTTCGCCGACGAGGTCGAGTATGTCTCCCGCAACCTCAAAGACCGCGATTCCATCGTGCTTTCGCTGCATCCGCACAACGACGAGGGCATGGGCGTGGCCGCTGCGGAACTGGCTGTGCTCGCCGGGGCCGACCGCGTCGAAGGATGCCTCTTGGGCAACGGCGAACGTACCGGCAACGTCGATCTGGTGACGCTGGGCCTCAACATGCTCACGCAAGGTGTTGATCCGCAGATCGATTATTCGGATGTTCCGAAGATTCGCAAGACCGTCGAATACTGCAACCAGCTCACCATCTCCGAGCGTCATCCCTACGCCGGCAGCTTCGTGTTCACCGCCTTCTCCGGCTCCCATCAGGACGCCATCAAGAAGGGGCTCGAGGCCCGTCAGGCCGTGGCCGAAGAGCGCGGGGCGAACCTCGACGATTTCGTCTGGCTCGTACCCTACCTGCCCATCGACCCCAAGGACATCGGCCGCAGCTACAAGGCCATCATCCGCGTCAATTCGCAGTCCGGCAAGGGCGGCATGGCCTACTTGCTCAAGACCAACCACAACCTCGACCTCCCGAAGCGCCTGCAGATCGAATTCGAGAAGGTCGTGCAGGACTACGCCGACAAGACCGACAAAGAGGTCAAGGACGACGATATCTGGAGGCTCTTCAAGGACGAGTACCTTCCGGTCGAGGAAAACGGCGCGTTCGCGATCGGCGAGGCCGTGGGCGACAATGGCGACGACGATCTGCAATCGTGGGGCCGCCTGAAGCTCTTGAACGTCTCGGTTTCCTCGGGCGCGGACGGTTCCGACACCGTGTTGAAGGCCAAGCTCTTGGACCGCGGTGCCGAGCCGGGCGCCGACCCGATCGAGCGCGAGGTCAGTGGCGCCGGCAACGGCCCGCTTGACGCCTTCCTCAACGCGCTTTCGTCCATCGCCATTTCAGTCAGCGTCATGGATTACGCCGAGCACGCGATGACCGCCGGCACCGACGCGATGGCCGCCTCGTACGTCGAGTGCCAGATCGGTGGCGAGGCCAATGCCAAAATCATCTGGGGCGTCGGCATCGATTCGTCGATTACCACCAGCTCGCTGAAGGCGGTCATCTCCGCGATCAACCGTTCGATACGCTAGGGTTCCATACAATCCAAGAGTTATCAATAGGTATCAAGAGATATCAATAGATATCAAGCAATAGATATCAAGCAATAGATATCGAGGGATACCAAAAGCGGGCTTGCTTTCCATAGGCAAGCCCGCTTTTGGTTTATTCGGCGGAATCCGATTTGTTTGGTTTCTTGTTGTGGCTGCTTGTTGCCGTTCCAGCCCTAATGGCTTTATTGCGACGAAGATTCGGCGTTGCCGCTTTCGCCGCTATCAGTGTTGGTGGGCCCCTCGGTCGTCTCCGTTGCCTCGGATGAGCTGTCGGAGTCGTTGGACTCGGTTCCGGCGCCGGTCTCGTTACTGCCGCCTGTGGTGCTACCGGTGTTGCTGGAATCTATACCTTCGGAGCTGTAATACTTGCGGCTTCCCCACCCGGAATATGAGGAACCTGCCCCTGTGCCCCACGTGCCGTCGGGGCCGCCGATCTTGCCTTCGTCCTTGGCCACGGGGAACGCCTCGTTGGGCGTGTCGGCCAGCGCCTGCTTCATGTATTGGGTGAACAGGTGCACCGGGTAGTCGCTGCCGGTGCCGTAATAGCCGATGGACGGCATCGGCAGGGGCTTGCCCTTGTTGTTCGGGTCGGGGTTCCACATCGCGAACACGGTCACGGTGTTCGGCGAGAAGCCGGCGAAGCTGCCTGCCGTCGAATCGTTGGCGGTGCCGGATTTGCCGGCCACGGCCTTGCCGATTTTGAGCGCTTCGGTCGCGGTGCCATATTGCACGGTTCCTGTCATCGCCTTGGTCACGAGCGCGGCGTCATTGGCGCTGAAGACCCTCGTGGTGTCGGTGGGTGAGCGGTACATATCCTTGCCCTGCGAGTCCTTGACGGACGCGACGATATGCAGCGTCGGTTTGTTGCCCTGGTTGGCGATGGTGGAATAGGCCTGGGCGATGTCTTTGACATGCACGCTGTCGTTGCCCAACACGGTGAAGGCGTTGTCTCCGGTCACGAGCTTCGGGTCCATGCCCGCGGCTTGGGCGGTCTGGGCCACCTTCTTGGTCCCCAGATGCTGCTGCAGGTCCATGTAGATGGTATTCACCGAGTTCGCCGTGGCGTTGTAGAGGTTGGTGTAGCCGAAGCTCTGGTTGCCGAAGTTCTGCACCGGCGTGTTGATATTGGTGAACGTGCGCGGGGAGTTGCCGTTGAAGGTCGTGCTGAGGTTGACGCCTTCCTCGGCCGTGGCCATCAGCGCGAACGGTTTCATCGTCGACCCGGGTTCGTAGAGGGCCTGGGTCGCGTTGTTGAGCGGCTTGGTCAGGTAGTCGTCGCCGCCGTACAGCGAGATGATCGATCCGTCCTTGGGATTGACGCTCATGCCGCCGATTTGCACGCCGGCAGGCACCAACCCGTTGCCGTCCTGCGAGGGGCTGGCGACCTTGAACATCAGATCCTGCTTGCCTTTGTCGATGGTGGTGACGATGGTATAGCCGCCGGTGTCGATGTCGTCGCGGGTAAAGGCCCCGCTGCCGGTCAGTTCGTCCCGCACCATCTGCAGGATATAGCCGTTGGTGCCTTTGTACGAGCTTTGCTGCGATTGCGGAGGCACGGTCGACGGCATTTTCGGGTTGGCCGCGGCGTCTTTGGCGCTGATGTAGTGCTGACGCTCCATGATGCCGATGACGCGTGTATAGCGTTGCTGCGCGCGCTTGGGGTTGACCGCCGGGTCCCAGTTCGAAGGAGCTGGAATGATGCCGGCCAGCAGCGCCGCCTCGGGCATGGTCATGTCTTTGGCGTCTTTGTTGAAGTAGGCCTTCGACGCGGCCTCGATGCCGTAGGCTCCGCGTCCCAGATAAATCGTGTTCATATAGTTGCACAGGACCTTGTCCTTGTCCTGCGACTTCGTGATCTTCATCGCCAGAATCGCTTCGCGCACCTTGCCGGAGTAGGTGTGGGTGTCGCCCATATAATAGCGTTCCGCGTATTGCTGGGTGATGGTGGAGGCGCCTTGGCGTGCGCCGCCGCTGACGTTGTTGAGGAAGGCGCGCGCAATGCCTTTGAAATCGACGCCGGTGTCTTGGTAGAACGTCTGGTTTTCACTGGCCACCATGGATTGCCCGATGTATTTGGGCAGGGCGTCGCAACTGATGATCTCGCGGTTCTGGGTGGCGAAATCGCCGACGGGCGTGGTGCCGTCTGCGTAATAGACTTTCGTTTTCTCGGCCATCGCGATTTTTTCTGGGAGAGGAATTTCGGTGGTGGCGTAAAGATAGGCGAACACACCGGCTCCGACGAGGGCGAGCAGGGCGATGATGCCCAGCGTCCATTTGAGAATACGATGTTTGTGCTTTTTTGGTGCTTTGCGTTGTGGGCCCTGTTTTCTCGGACGGTTGTTCGCGGCGTTGGCGCTGCGGCGTGGGTATTGGCCGCGCGCTGTCTTGGCGTGTTGGTGTTTGCGTTTGGGCTTTGTCCTACCTGTGCCTGCGGCGCGCGCCGAAGCCGTGCGAAACTCTGTGACCATGCCAACTACCGTAATGGTTGCCCCTGAAAAACGACTGGGATTGGCGGGCAAAAGTGGTTTAGTTGTGCAGTTTCGGTAACGAAAGATAGGGAGGCTTTCTCGGCTCGCTGTTGTTTTCGCAAATACGGGCATAATCCTTGCCTAAGCTCTATCATACGGTTGATGAGTATCCATTTATGCGATTTCTGTTACATTGGTTATGTATGAAGTTATGTGCTGATGCCCTTTTCGTTATAAAGGGCTAGACTCGTAAATGGAATTTTGCACGTGAAATAAAGGAGTCAATATGAGTATTCGCGTGGCAGTGGCAGGCATCGGCAATTGTGCCTCGTCCCTGATTCAAGGTGTCGAGTATTACAAGGACGCGAAGGATGATGAGAAGATCCCCGGCCTGATGCACAACAACTTCGGCGGCTACCGGGTCCGCGACATTGAGTTTGTGACGGCGTTCGACGTCGATGCGTTGAAGGTCGGCAAGGATATTTCCGAGGCCATCGGCGCCTCGCAGAACAACACCTACAAGTTCTGCGACGTGCCGAACAAGGGTGTCGAGGTGCTGCGCGGGCCGACCTACGACGGCTTGGGCGAGTACTACAAGAAGATGATCACCGAGTCCGACGCCGAGCCCGTCGACGTGGCGCAGGTGCTGCGCGACAAGAAGGTCGACGTGCTGGTCAGCTACATGCCCGTCGGCTCGGAGCAGGCCGACAAGGCCTACGCGCAGGCCGCGATGGACGCCGGCTGCGCCTTCGTCAACTGCCTGCCCGTCTTCATCGCCAGTGACCCGGAGTGGGCGCAGAAGTTCCGCGACGCCGGCGTGCCGATCATCGGCGACGACATCAAGAGCCAGGTCGGCGCCACCATCACCCACCGCGTGATGGCCCGCCTCTTCGAGGACCGCGGCGTGCGCCTCGACCGCACCTATCAGCTGAACGTCGGCGGCAACATGGACTTCATGAACATGCTGCAGCGCTCGCGCCTGGAGTCCAAGAAGGTCTCCAAGACCCGCGCCGTCACCTCGATCGTGCCTCATGAGATGGATCCGCACAACGTCCATATCGGCCCGTCCGACTACGTGGCGTGGCTCGACGACCGCAAGCTCGCATTCGTGCGCTTGGAAGGCACCACCTTCGGCGACGTGCCGATCAGCCTTGAGTACAAGCTTGAGGACTGGGATTCCCCGAACTCCGCCGGCATCGTCATCGACGCCGTGCGTGCCGCCAAGATCGCGCTCGACCGTCACCTCTCCGGCCCGATCCTCGCGCCGAGCTCCTACTTCATGAAGTCCCCGGCCGTCCAGCATGAGGATTCCGAGGCCCGCCAGCTCGTCGAGAAGTACATCGCCGGCGAAGTCGAGGCCGATGAAGCCGAACTCGACGCCGATGTGAAGACCGCCAAGGACAACGGCAAGGACGTCTGGCACGCCTGAGTGAGTGACGCTTATGCGTCATTCCGGTTGAATTGATCTGATGGCCGTCATCTGCATGAAGCAGGTGGCGGCCATCGTCGTATGCCATGGATGTCACTGTAGTCTGGATGTGTTCGGCCTTGCGTTTGCTGCTGGTAAACGGACTTTGGCGTCGTGTTATAGTCCGTTTACCAGCAGCAATATGTCTGCATAATACAAAATACGCCTTTCCCGACATCTGTAAATGGGATATCGGAAAAGGCGCATTCGGTAAGGTTCGTACTACCGCTTACTTGCTCAGCAGCGGGCCGACCTGCTTGTCGTAGGCGATCAGGGCGCTGTTGATGACCTGGTGCATGTCGTAGTAGGCGTAGGTGCCCAGCCTGCCGCCGAAGACGACCTGCGGTTCGCGCGCGGCCAGGTCCTTGTAGCCCTGGTAGAGCTTCTGGTCGTCGGCGGTGTTGATGGGGTAGTAGGGCTCGTCGTCGCGGCCGGCGGCACGGCTGTACTCCTCCCAGACCACGGTCTTGTCGGGGTTCTGGGACTTGCGACGCTCCGGGTTGAAGTTCTTGAACTCGATGGCGCGGGTGTAGGGCACGTCGCCGTCCACGAAGTTCATCACCGGGCAGCCGAAATGGTCGCCCTCGTCGTAGCGCCGCTCCTTGAAATCGACCGTGCGCCACTTGAGGTCGCCGAGCTGGTAGTCGAAGTACTTGTCGACCGGGCCGGTATAGACCACGGGCACGCGGCCGACGACGGCCTTCTTGTTGAACGGCTGGCTTTCATCGAAGAAGTCGACGCCGAGGGTGACGTGGATCTTCGGGTCGTCGATCATGCGCTGCATCCAGGCGGTGTAGCCGTCGGTGGGCAGGCCCTCCCAAGTGTCCTTGAAATAGTGGTTGTCGTAGTTGAAACGCACGGGCAGGCGCTTGATGATCGACGCCGGCAGGTCCTCCGGCGCGGTCTGCCACTGCTTGCTGGTGTAGTTCTTGATGAACGCCTCGTAGAGCGGCCGGCCGATGAGCTGGATGCCCTTGTCGTTGAGGTTCTCCGGATCGGTGCCGGCCAGTTCGCCGGCCTGCTCGTCGATGAGCGCCTTGGCCTCACCCGGTGTGTAGTGCGCGTGGAAGAACTGGTTGATCGTGCCCAGGTTGATCGGCATGGGGTAGACCTCGCCGTCGTGCGTGGCGTAGACGCGGTGCTGGTAGTTGGTGAACGACGTGAAACGGTTGACGTAATCCCACACGCGCTTGTTGGAGGTGTGGAAGAGATGCGCGCCGTACTGGTGGATCTCGGCGCCGGTCTCCTCGTCCATGTAGGAGTAAGCGTTGCCGCCGATGTGTTCGCGCACGTCGATGATCTCGACGCTGTGGCCGTGCTCGGCCGCCTGCTGGGCCACGGTGAGGCCGAACAGCCCCGCCCCTACGACCACCAGATCGGGCAGTTGCGTATTGTTCTTGTTGTCGCTCATCTGTTTCCTTTCAGCCTCCGCGGTCCATCGGCAAGGCGTTCCGTCAATTGTGTTGCGCCGTCAACGTGACGCGTATCGTCTCCATACTACAAGCCAGTGGGCACTCCGATTGTGGCGGTTGGGCGCAGGTTGATGATGCTCGTCGGCGAGTTGCCGTATGCGCGGTGGTGCGTGCCTTGGTAGGGCGCGTGCAAATCATCGGTTTTATGCCGTTCGGTGAATGGATTCGAATTGCGATGTTGTTTGTACGTATTTCGTTTTTCCGGCTGATGCGCGGCAATTGGATACTGAGTTTGTCGGATAGCTCTAAAACGGATTGTCGAAGGTCGTGTGCTCGGTCCCGGTATGGGGTATACTGGTTAAGCCTTCACGTGGCGTTATGTCACCCAATCCCCCCAGGGCAGGAATGCAGCAAGGGTAAGTGGCCTCTGTCGGGTGCGTGAAGGTTTTCTTATACCTTCGCGACCATACCGGCCTTTAGACTTTGACTATGGCTATGAGTGGGAACGAAACGTTGGATTTCAGTGGTTACGCCGCAATGGATGCGGTGAAAACGATGCTGGACGATGCCTGCGAAACCGGCGCCCGCACGCTTCTGGTGGCCGGTGCGCCAAGGAGCGGCAAAACCGAATTCGCGCTGGCGGCGACGCTCGAGGGCATCCAGCGGTTCGGCGACGGCAGGGTTTCCATGGCGGTTTCCGGGCGTCAGGCTGCCGACAGGCTTTCCGACCGAATCATTCGTGAGGTCCGTTCCACTTCAAGCGCCCGGCCGGTGACCACACTTTCCGCCATCGCCTTTCGTATGATTTCGCGGATTCGTGAGAGTCGCCACGAGCCCCTGCCGAAACTCTTGAACGGGGCGGAGCAGGACGCCTTGTTGCGTCAGGTCGTGGCGGTGCATGTCGGGCACGCCCGAGCCGGCGAGCTGTGCGATACCTGCGAGCTGATGCGACGGTATTTTGCCGCGGACGATTGGGTCGATACCGTCTACGGTGATGACGGAAGCGCGGCGGGCAGAGGCTCGCGCGGCTCGGCCTTCCGCAGGCAAGGCGCAACAACGGTTCGCGACACGACATCGCAACCCCGCTCCACGTCGAAGGGCATCGGGAGCAGCGACGTACTCTTTGCGCGCGGTATCAACGATGCGTTTGTAATGCAATTGCGAGACATGCTGGCTCGTATGGACGAGCTGGGTCTGGGGGCCGCGCGCGAAGACGAGGTCCTCCGTTTGCTTGCGGATTCGCGGAATGCAAGCGATGCCTACAGCTTGCGCGATGAACGGCTCGGTGTCCAGTGGCGGCTGGCATTCGCCCTGCGAAAAGAGTATATGCAGGCCGTGGTCGACGGCTATCCGGGCGAGTCCCGGCTCGATTCCTCGCGCCTGCTGGTTGAAGGTGCGCTGGCGGCTGCACAAGTGGACGCGCGGGTGCTGCCGACATTCGTGGTGATCGACGACTTCCAGGATCTGACGCTGGCCGGGCTTTCGTTCCTCGAGGCGTTGGCACGACGTGGCGTGAGGCTGCTTCTGGTGGGCAATCCCGACGAAGCCGTGCAGACCTTCCGCGGTTCCTACCCCGAGTATCTGTTCATGCGCGCGCAGCAGCCACCGCTTTCGGCCGAGACGATGACACTGCCGACGCGAAGGATTTGCCAGGCCGCGAGTATCTCGGGCAGATCTTATGACGCGCAAGATGGCGCGGGACACAATGATTCTCCGGATTCGGCGAATGAAAACGGACTTGTCGAAACCGGCGCTTCCCGGGCCGTCGGGCACAGCAATAATGGTGAACCGGTTTTGGGCAATCATTTCGCCGCGTCGTCCTCATATCTCGATTTGCTGGCTTCACGCGTCTCGCTTTCCATCGCCGCCAACGAACAAACTTCCGTGGCATTGCCCGACCGCCCCGGAAAACTGCCGCGCCTGACCGCAAGCCTTCCCATCGAGACCTTGGACGCAAACGACCCGAAACCGAAGGACGGCAGCGTAAGAACCCTGCTGTATCGCAACTTGCGCGAGGAGCTGGACGATGTGGTCTGGCGCATCAAGGAAACGCATCTTTCTAGCGGCCGGCAATGGAATGATTTCGCGCTCATCGCCCACGACAACGACACGGTGCGCGCGTTCGGCGAGCGGTTGCGCGGCGACGGGGTGCCGGTTCGTTACTCGGCGGTCACCAAGCCGCTCAAGGACGATCCGAGCGTGCAGGGGCTGTTCGCGTTGCTGGAATTGGCAAGGCTGCGACACGACGGTATCGATGCTTCCGGCATGTCGTTGGGCGAGACGGCAAGATATGTGCGTAGCCGCGTGCAGACCTTGTTGGAAAGTCCGTTGGTGAGCCTGCGTTCGTCTTCCGCGGCTTACCCGGCGCGTCTGTCCCCGGTGGAATCGGTGATGAAGGCCATCGCCTCGTTGGCTCAGGTGATCGACGGGGAAACGGACAACGAAACCACCGCGGCGAATGGCGAAGGAGCCAGGCAGTCTTTGGACGTCACCGCGCAACTGCCGCGTCTGCAAACTACGTGGAAGGCGTTGCGGGATCGGGCTGTCGCGCAACGTACGACGGGCGATATCGAAGTCGATAACAGCCTTCTTTCAGATGACGGACAGCAGAGCGAAGGTGATATGCCCTTCGGCGTGGATGCGATGTATATCATGCTGGCGTTCGATGTTGCCGACATGGACGACGCATCGCAGACCGAAGCTGAATCTGCCGGTGACGCCGCAGCGGTTCTGGAATTGATTGGCAAAGTGGGTGGCGACCTTTATTCTCGGGCTTTCGGCCATGTCTGGGATTTGGTGGCCAAAGTCGAAAAGGGACTGGCCGCCTTGCCGAGCCGTGAGCCGCAGTATGCGCTCGGGCTGGCATGGGATGCCTGTCATGTGGCCGTTTCCTGGCAGGTGGCAGCGCTCGCCAACAACGCCGACGGCCGTGCCGCCAACGACCGGCTGGACGTGATGATGCGGCTTTTCGCCTACGCTTCCGGCGCGGGCGAAAAGCAAAGCGTCGGGGACTTCATTTCCAGCGTCCGTTCGATGCGCATTGAGGCCGATTCGTTGGCCAAGGTCGCGCCCATCGATCAGGCGGTCACGCTCACCACCCCCGCCGGTGCCGCGGCCGGCCATTGGCCCTTCGTGTTCATCGCCGAAATCCAGCAGGATGTCTGGCCGAACCTGGCAGCGCGCAACACCATGTTCGGCGGCGAGAACCTTGCCGACGTCGTCCTGCACGGCGGCATGCGCGACGAGCTCGAGCCGGGCATGGCCGGAGGAGACCCGGAGCTTGCCCAGGTGCTTTCGGCCGAGCAGAAAAGCTTCCTGGTGGCGCTGACGAGGGCGAGCGAGCAGGTGACGTTGAGCGCAGTGCTGAGCGATGACGCCGTCCCGTCCGATTTTCTCTATACCTACGTGCCCGAACGCTTCGATCGCGTGCGCGACGCGGATCCGGCGGCCCGGGATTACACGCCGCTTGCGGATTCCGGCCGCTTTGCCGGCCTTGATGCCGACCCGCGTGGGCTGGTGGCGGCCTCGCGCATCGAGCTGATGCGTCAGACGGATGCTGTTGCAAGCGCAGCGCGCAAGGACGCTGACTCGACTGACTTTGCGGCCGGTCCGTTGCAATCGGAGGCCATGTCTGACGCCGCATCTTCGGTGCGGATTCAGGATGCCGCCGTGTCGCTGGCATTGCTTGGCGACGCCGGGCTCGAAGCGGCCGATCCCGAAAGCTGGCCGTATACCTTCAACCTGCACGGTGAAGCAGGTGTGCGTTCAGAAGTCGGAACAAAAGCGGATGCCTCGAAATCATCACAATCCGATAAAACCGTTTTGCCCGCGGGCTTGCAGGCCGCCCAACCCTCGCGCAACGCATCGAACAACAATGATTCATCGTCCTCGGCTCCCACGGTAACGCTTTCCCCCTCGCAGGTCGACCGAATCTGGGCATGCCCGGTCTGCTGGATGCTCGAAAGCCAGTTCGCCGGCCCGCGTCCGTCGAACGCGGCCACCGGTTTCGGCACGTTGATCCACAAAGTCGCCCAGCTTGCCGGCGAGGCCGGCCTGGATTCCCCGAATTTCATGGCAGAAAAGCCCGAAAACGAACGTATCGAGGCGATCGCGGCTCGCATGATGGAGATGTACCATGAACTTGCCGATGACCTCGATGCCATTGACGACCCCGAGCAGCGCTACAAGGCGGAAAGCAAGGACGAAGGTGCGCAGCAGACGCTCACCGATATCGCGACCTACTTTGTGACTTCGAATGGCAAGGATTACCCTTACGGCAATCTCAAGAACTTCGCCGTGGGCCGTTTGCAGCATGCGGATAGCGAGTATGCGTTCGCGGCACGGTTCGGCCTTGACGACATCTGCGCGGCCTATAACGCCATCGACGGCATCGACCCGATCGACCTCGACGATCTCGCAGGTATCATGGCGGCACTCAACGGCGGCTGGCCCGAGGGCATGAACACGGATCTGCAGGTACGTCTGACCGGACGTATCGACCGGCTGGAATGGCGGGACTTGGGCGACGGCAAGGCGCATGTGCGCCTGATTGATTGGAAAACCGGGCACAAGCACACAGCCAAGCAGATGTTCAACGATTTGCAGCTGGTCTGCTACCAGCTCGGTCTGGCGTTCCCCGAAGCGGATCGGTCTGGCGAAAACGATGGGAGCAGGACTTCGAGTGTGCTGCCCAATGCCGGATTGCACGGGGTCGAGGCCTTGAAGGCCATGCCCGACATCACCCAAAGCGCCCTGTTCGATGTTGACTCGACGCCGGCTCCTGCCTATGGCTATCGGGTTCCGGAAACGCTGTTCCAGCCGCCGCTTTTCCACGGAGGGGCATTGAACAGCACCGGTTTCACGCCGCGCAGCCACTATGCCGATTTGCAGAAACTCGCGGATATTGCCGACCTGCCGGCCGACGCGCCACAAGGTGTGGGCGAACACGCCTGGCAGCAGTTCCTTTCGCTGCGTGGCACCCAGGCCGTCTGGGCGCTGACGATGATCTCGCGTATCTTCTACGCTGCGGCGGCCTCCCGCTCGAGCGTGCTGGTCGCGCGGCCGCAACCCGACCACGTGACCTGGTGCAGGATGAAAACGGTGTGCCCGGCCTGCGCCGGCGAGGTGGATACGGTCTATGAAGTCAGGAGGGGCTGAGATGGCGGAAGACGAACGGTTGGGCCGGTTCGATGATATCGAAGGCGTACAGGTCGGTATGAATGTATCCGAATATGATAACCGTAACGGGATGAAACGCAGAACCGGCGATACCGGTGATACTGTCAAGACCGCCAATACCGACAGCCCAGAGCAGGCAGCCGTCATCAACGCGCCCGAAGACGCCGACGTGCTCGTGGTCGCCGGCGCCGGATCGGGCAAGACCTACACCATGACCCGTCGCATCATCAACCTGATCGAGGTCGGCGTGCCGCCCGAGAAGATCCTCGGGCTGACCTTCACGCGCAAGGCCGCCTCCGAGCTGCTGGGCCGTGTGTCCGGCGCGGTGGCCGAAAACGCACGGGCGAACGAGGCCGTGGCGAGCGTTGCCGGCGCCCCGCGTCGCGCCAACGTGTTTCTCAAACCGCAGGTCTCCACCTACGACGCCTTCTTCCAGTCCATCGTGCGCCAGTACGGTCTCTTGGTCGGCTTCGACCAGAACACCCAGCCGCTGAGCGAGGCCGGAGCCCACCAGCTTGCAGTCTCCGTCATCGACGAGAACATGGACATCCTGCGCGGGCAGGGATTCGGCGGATTTGCCGATATCGTCGCCAGCGTGCTGAGCCTTTCCAACGCCATCAGCGGCTCGATGATCGGCGAGCATTGCGTGAGCGTCCCCGACGCCATTACCCGTATACGCGCGTGGGATCAGGCGTTCATCGCGCAGATGGACGCTGTCATCGGCGAGGAAGCCGTGCCTGAAGACGAACCGAAACCCGGAAAACCGCCGAAGCGCAGGAAGAAGGAGCGCGACGAGCAATTCGCCGAGCGCATCGCCGATTACCGTGCAGCTGGCCATGGTCTCGCCGTCTTTCGCAGCGCGGGGTTGCGTAGTGTCGCCCAAAAACGCGAAGTCCTGTTGACCTTGGTCGAGCGTTACCACGAACGCAAGCAGCAGCTCAATATGGCGGAATTCAACGATTTCACCGTCGCCGCCTACGCATTGATCACCCGTTTCCCCTCGATCGGCGAGCGTCTGCGCCACCGCTATACCCACGTCCTGCTCGACGAATATCAGGACACGTCCACCACCCAGGCCGCGCTGATCGCCGCCTTGTTCCATCCTGACGATTCCACTTCTTCTGCGTCACCATCACGGCATTCCGCGGTCAATGCCGTGGGTGACCCCTTCCAGTCCATCTATGCCTGGCGTGGTGCCAGCCCGGGCGCGTTCCGCATGTTCCAACGCGATTTCGGTATGGACGAGAGTGCCAAGCCGTATTCGCTGAGCGTCACCCGACGCAATGCCCGGGTGGTGCTCGAAGCCGCCAACGACCTGACCCAGCCACTGCGCTCGCCTCAGGCGACGCCATCGAGTTCGCCGATGCGCGAGGTGCCGGTGCCGGCGTTGACCACGATCGACACAGCCAAGGAAGGCACGTTGGGCGTGCTCGGTTTCGACACGCTCGGCCAGGAGATCGATGCCGTGGTACGGTTCGCCAAAACCTCCATCGCCAGGCATACGCCCAAAGACCCGGGACGCAAAGACGTCCGGCCGCATGTGGCCGTCCTGTTTAGAGGCAAGAGCACCATGCCGCAATTCGCTTTAAGGTTGCGTAAAGCGGGACTGACGACGCTGACCGTCGGCTATTCGGCCCTTCTGGACCGGCCTGAAATCCGTGATGTGCTGGCTTTGCTGCACGTCGTTGCCGATCACACGGACTCGGGCGCCCTGATGCGTCTTTTGGCAACGCCGCGCTTCGGCTTGGGCAGCAGCGATTTGGAGGCTCTGGCCAAGCTCGCCAGCCGGCGCAACGACGAATACCGCTTCCGTGCCTTGGCCGCCTCCGGACTCGTACCGGCGGACGCCAAGCCGGAAAACCGGGCAAAACTGGTCGCCGAGCATCGTGATCAGGTGCCCAACATGGTCTTCTTGGCCGACGTACTGAGTGACGACAAGCTCGGGTCCTCCCTGGATTCGCCTCGTGTCGCCTCGCTTTTCAGCGCGTCCGGACTTGCCGCCATCCGTCATGCGGCGGGAGTTTTGCGGCAGGTCAATGCCGTCGCCAACCATGCCCTTGTCGAGATCATCGAAACCGCCATCGAAGCGCTCGATCTGGATATCGATACGGTCGTGGCCCAGGCCATTCAGGAATCTGGAAAACAGGTGGATCCGGCTCTGGCTCGTTCGCCGATGAACGCTTTGGTGGATCTGGTCAACACCTATACGCAGGAAATCACTGAAGGTGCCACGCCAACGCTGCGCGGATTCGTCTCCTGGGTGGATTCCCTGAAGAGCATCCCCGACGAGACGGCGGCGGTGCCCGACGAACCGGTCGACGTGGTGCTGATGACCATCCACCAGTCCAAGGGCCTTGAATGGGATGCCGTGGCCATGGTCGGTATGAAGGCCACGGGCTTCCCGTCCAATCAGGGCGACAGGCTCAAGATCGATCTGGACGAAGATCATATCGGCGGCTTGAAAGAGGGCGTCTGGCAGGCTCCGCAATACCACGAGACGGCCAATACCTGGCTCGACAACCCCGCTGCCGTGCCCGTCCCGGTGCGTGCCGACGCCGATATCCTGCCCCGCTTCCCGCACGACGCAGGGATCGGCGACGACCCGCTTGAGGCGTTGCGACAGCTTTCCAGCGTGGAGGTGGTGGGCAACGAGTCCGAGGGGCTGATGCGGGCCTTCGACGCGATCGACGGAAGTGACGGCGACGCGCTTGATTCGGGCACAACCACGTCTTGTGACGGCAGTGGCGCAATCTATCTGTCGCAGCAGGAGGAATACGGCCGCCGGTTGCACGCCGACGAACGCCGGCTCGCTTACGTCGCGTTGACGCGCGCCCGCGAAGAAGTATTGATGACCTACAGCCGTCACGCCGAACTCTCGCGCGACCCCGCGGCGGCCGGATCGGGCCACGATGCCAAGCCCTCGAATTTCCTTACCGAAGTGCATGACGCTTTGGCATACCGGGATGATGTGGTCGTGGTCGAGGACGATACGCAGGTCTCCGATAGCGATAGCGGCAACTTGGCCTATGTTGAAGGCGCGAGTATCGAGGATATATCACAAAGTGATAATCCGGCGGTTGGGCATGCCGGTGCTGGCAATAGCGATGTCGAAACCGGAAGTGCAGCAGATGCGGATTCGGACGATCCCCGCTCGTTGGCACAATTGAACGCTCCCAGGCCAGACGGCCTTTTTGTCGGCTCAAACGCCAAGGAATATGTACGGGCCATCGTCGAGGAGGCTTGGCAGACGCCTTTGGACGAGGACGAACGAGAGCAGGCGGACGAAACCTTGCCGTGGCCCGCCTCGTTGAGTGAGTCGATGGCGGGTCGGTTGCATCGTTCGGCTGTATTGACCCGGCAGATGCGCGAGCGTCTGGTGGGTCGGGTCGAGAGCAGCAGGGCCGGCGATGGCGGGGCAGCCGACGTCCAAGGCGAGGCCGGCAACCCCGTCGCAGCCCAGGCCCGAGAAGCCGGCATCCAAGATGAAAACGATGCCGTCGCACTTGCGGTCGACCGCATAGCCGCCGATTTGCCCGAAGGCCAGTCGCTCGCCAAGCGCACGCGTATGCTGTTGGCCGACGACGATCTGATGCCGTCAACGCAAGTCGTGCAAAACGGCGACGGTAGCAGAGCCGATCGTTTGTTCGGCAATGACAGTGGGAACGGCAATGGTGGGGGCGCGTCCTGGAACGGCAATGGCAGCATGCCTGGTAACGCGTTCGACGACGTATCCGACGCGGTGGCCAGTCGCCCGCACCGCAACGCTTCCCGCGCCGAAACCACCGACGCATTGGATGTCGTCGTTCGTCGGCGCGGTGAGCGCATTCTTGCCAGCCGCCGCCAGAATGTCACTTCGTTGCAGGCCAGCGCCGGCAACATGAGCGCCAGGGAGAGCCGTGAGTATTGGCGCGCTCTTGTGCGTCCGATTCCTCGCGTGGCCTCGCCGGCAGCGCAGGCCGGCACGCGTTTCCATGCCTGGGCGCAGCGCTTCATCGATGCGTACGGTGTCGATGAGGTTGCCGACATGCCTGCCGACGACGGTGTTGCGGCCATTGCGGCTGGTGGTGAGCTCGAGACCCGCGCCTCGCTGATCGCCGGTCTCGAGCAAGCCGAACGGCACCCCCAGCCCGAACAGAGCGCGACGGATCGCAAGATTCTCGCGTGGCAGCGCAGACTGGTCGAAGGCCGTTGGGCGTCGCGCCGCCCGTACGCTGCCGAAGAGCAGATCGTCGTCGCCATCCCCGAGCTCGGTGACCGCATCGTCAATGGCAAACTTGACGCGGTCTTCTATGGCGGGCTCGATGAAACCGATGCGACGAAACGCTTCACCATCGTCGATTGGAAGACCGGCAAGAGGCCGATGACGCCGGAGGACATCGACCGCAAACTTGCCCAGCTCGACATGTACCGGCTGATGTTCGCGCAGATGAAAGGCATTCCGCTCGACAGCATCGACGCCACATTGTATTACGTCAGTGTCGCCAGCGAGGACCGCCGTGAGGAACATGCCAAGCCCAAGTCCAAACCCGAAATCCTGAAGGAGCTGAACGCCGGGATCCCGGTTTCCGGCGATGAGGACTAGCGGTCAGCGATGAGGACGAAACGTCGGCGCTGAGGGGCGAATGTTGGTAAACGTGGCAGGTGTTTGCGCTAAAAGCTAGACACAAAAGGCAAAGATGTATAACGCGCGGTGCTATAGTATCCGTGGTTTGCGCTCAGCGAGCGTTCAAACGCGCCGATTGGGCGAGTATGGCTCGCAGCGTAACAGATGATGGGTATGATGTAGTGGTTTGATTTTTGACTTGACTTTCAACAAAGTTTCTGGCCGGAAGATGAACGGCCGTGCCGGTAGGGGCCGGCAGGCGCCAGGCGCTCAATAACTACGGAGGAAAAGGACGTATGCACAATATTGCGAACGGTGACGGCGGAATCGGAGTGGTGTATTCCCCGATGATCTGGAGTGACGTCGAGGCCATTACCCGGCAGTTCGACGAGACCTGGGGACATTATGGACTTACCGGCAACGACAGTAAGCTTTCGATGCTGCTCTCCTACCACTTTGTATTGCATTATATCGCGCCGTCGACGCGCGGCGAGATTGCCCACAAGAACGGCGAATTCATGGGCGTCGCGCTTTCCCGGGTTCCCGGCCAGCCGGTGATGTTCGGCAACGTCGCGCAGGAGATGGCGAAAATCGACGAACGGCTCAACTCCACCCCGGCCGGGCACAACGCGCTGGCGGACACGGAACTCGGCTTTGAGATCGAGCGGCGCATGGAGCGCCAGTCCGGCATCAACGCCAAGGCGCCTGCCGAAGTCGAGCTGTTCCTGGTCTCCTCCGCCTCCCGAGGCCACGGTGTCGGAGGAGCGCTGTGGAGCCGCACCATGGATTATTTCGAGCGCTCGCAAGTGCCGATGTTCTATCTGCACACCGACTCGGATTGCGACGTAAGCTTCTACGACCGTCATGGCCTCAAGCGTGTCGCCGAGCGCGACGAGCAGCGTCATCCCGACGACGGCCGCGACCCGCAGCTGGCTCCCACCAAGATGTTCATCTACGCCGGCGTCCCCGCCAAGGTCAAGCAGGTCGTTGCATAGATCTTTGAGAGCGGTACGAACCGCGGTTGATATCATGCAATGAATACCGATGGATTGGTATGTTTGCCTTTGCCGGATTTCGGAAAGCGGCCGTGTGCCGCTTTTCGTGTATTCGGCAAGGTTTGTTCCATGATTCCGTTTCTGTATCGGAACCGAAGAGTTACGCTGCGGGCTTTCGTCCGACTAGAACGGATAGACTGGATACATACATTGAAAGCATTGAATGATGTAGTTGACATGTCTTGCGATGATTCGCTGGTTTCGGCATGGGGAAACCGCGATTTTGATGCCGCCCCTCATCCTGACTTGTCGGAAAGGATCGTGGAAAGTAAATGAGCAACGTGGTGCGTTCTTCGTCGAGCCAGCGTCACAAGTCGCCGTACGGGCGGCTTTTCGCCATTCCTGGGGCCAAGGCGTTCTGTATTTCCGGAGCGGTGGCCAGGCTTCCGATCTCGATGATGAGCCTGGGGATCGTGCTTGCGTTGAACCATATGTACAACAACTGGACGATTGCCGGCACGATGAGCGCGGCCTACATCCTCGCCGTCGCCGTCGTCACGCCGTTCTACGCCCGTCTTTTCGACCGGTTCGGCCAGCGCAAGGTCGGCTGGCCCGCGCTGGTGGTCTCCGTGCTGTTCATGCTGGTTTTCGCGTTCGCCGCGTGGGCGCGCGTCTCCATTCCCGTCCTGTTCGTGCTGGCCATTTTGATGGGCCTGACCCAGTTCGCGTTCGGCGCGCTGGTGCGTACCCGCTGGGCCTACGCCCTACGCGACCCGAAAGACAGCGACCTGCTCGACACGGCCTATGCGCTCGAGGCCGGCATTGATGAGATGGTCTTTATTTTGGGCCCGATCCTCGCCGCAGGGCTCGCCACGTCGGTCAGCCCCGTCTCCCAGCTCTTTGTTCCCACTATCGCCTGCGCGCTCGGAGGAGCGGTTTTCTTCAGTCTTAAAGGCACCCAGCCGCCCGTTCTGGAAAGCGTGGCGGTCGTCGCGGCCTCTCCCACGGACGCCGACGTCAAGGCCGCCTCAGCCAATCGTGGCGGCGACGAAGGCCTGCGCCTCGAAGAGGACGGGGTGAGCCTCAAACAGCTGCACACCCACGCTCCGAAGCCCAAAAGCGTGCTGCTCTACGGCGGCGTGATTCCGCTGCTGGTCGTCTTCGTGGTCTTCAACATGAGCTTCAACGAGTTCGACGTCTCGGTCACCGCGATGATGAAGGCCATCGGCCGCAGCCAGTTCCTGGGGCTTCAGCTGGCCATGTTCGCCGTCGGCTCCTGCGTCGGTGCGTTCATCTTCGGCTCGCACAAACCCAAGGGCTCCAACTGGAAGCATATGGTGGTCTACCTGGCACTGCTGACCTGCGGCTACGTGCTCTGCCGCCTGGCGATGGACAACCTCATCCTGCTCGGCGTCTTCTCGGTGCTTTCCGGCTTGTGCGTCTCGCCGCTGTTCGCCACCGGCAACCTGATCATCAAAGACATCGTCCCGCCTACGAGCCTCACCGAAGGCCTCTCGTGGGTCACCACCGCCGGCACGGTCGGCACGTCCTTCGGCTCGTCGCTGGCCGGCATGGTGCTCGACGTCTCCAGTCCGCATGTCGGCCTGCTCCTGCCGATCGCCACCACCTTCGCCGCCGTGCCCCTGGCCGTGCTCGGCTGGGCTTTGGCGCGTAGACGCTGAGACGCAGTGACATCCCGAGTTGCTGATGGTGATATGTGGCGTGCGGAGTCAGGGATATACGTTTCGTGCCCCAATGCTGCCGTTGTAAAGCCGCAGTCGACGCAAGCCGCGGCCCACAATGTTCATTTCGCCTCATTTTCGTGTTGTTGGTGCCACCAAGTCCCCGTTTTTTGCCACATATAAGACCATATTCATTAAAAACGCCTTGCTTGGTGCACCAAGCAGGCCAAAATTGAGTGAATTCACACTCATTCTTATATAATTCGGGGTCTTGGTGGCACCAAGACCCCGAAAACGAGCGTGAATTTGTTATAAAAGAAAAATCGAGAATTGCATGATCCCGTGTATCGGTGATTTGCCGCTTTTTATCCGGTTATTGTGGTTTTGTTGCCAGATGCTGCGAGACTGCTGCATCTCCTGTATCGTCGGCGAAGGAGAAGGTTGTCGCCGTGCCTGATCATCTTTGCGTCAGTGAATGGTTCATGTGCCAATACTCGTTTGCCTGATGCCTGTTGCAACGCGGAGATGATGGTTTTGAAGATATCCGAATACGTGCCGAATTCGACAAGATCATAGAAGTCTTGGGCGTAGACGGTGATGATCTTCCATCCCGCTTTTCTGAGTCGTTGCCTTTTGTGCGTATCCGAGATTACCTGTGCCTTGTCGAAATGATATTGTCCGTCATATTCAATTCCGATATGGTGTTTCGGCCATGCGAGATCAATCGACCAGTTATGTCCTTCTTCAGGATCGGCAACCTGGGCATTGACTTTCAGACCGCCTAGGCCCAGTCTCGCTAACTGTATCCGTAGACGACTTTCCATTGATGAATCCGTATTCTCTCGCATAAAACTCAATGAGGTCGCGCATTTCTTCAATTGTGGTGTATTCGGGTGCAGCTTGTCCATAAACATTTGAAAATCACTGAGCGAAAGACGTCGAATGGCATGGTTCCCGCGCATCATGCTATCGCCGAGAACGATAAGCTCTGTCCAGTCGAGATAAGCGGCCATCTGCCACCAAACGAATACGGGCGGAACCGCTGAGATCACTTCGTCGACATCAATGGGTTCAAAATGGATTCTTGATGTATGGCAGGAGATGAGTTCGGCATTGGGCAATCGGTCGGCGTTGCTCCTGTCGGTGAGGATATGGATCTTATCCTGGTTGATGCTGGAATGTGAGGGCAGTTCAATGCGTAACAATTTGAGTGCCGTAGTGTGACAGGCGATTATCCCTTTGCCGAATATTGCTGTTAGGCCGTGAAGGGAGTCTGCCGTTTCATTGCGGATGGCATCGAGCTGTTGGTAAGCGATGCTTTGCGTATCATAAATGTTTGTCATGCATTCAAGCGTAAATGCTATTGCCTTCCGAGTGAAGCTAAAACGGGTACTGTGGTCGAATGCTCGGAGTTATCCACATTTCGGCGTGTCGTTCGGTTTTAAATGTGAAAAGTGCAATTTTAGGGTGGTCTTGGTGCACCAAGCGCATCGATATCAGGTAAATCGGCATCAATTCTTTAAAAATCGGCCATCTTGGTGCACCAAGATGGCGTTATTCTGGCAAATGACTCCTAAATCTGTTGAATTTCGCTCACTTGGTGGCACCAACATATACAAAATACAGGAAATGCGGGGGAGCGTGAGATTGTCGTTGTACGATTGACGATGAATTGTTTTTTAGGCTGGAAGGTAGGAGTGATGATCAGAGTTTCAGTGGTCGGTGCGCAGGGACGCATGGGCGGCAGTGTGGTCGAGGCGGTCAAGGCCGCGGACGATATGCAAGTCGCGCAGCAAGTCGGTGAGAATGACGATATCGCCGCCATTACGCCGGACAACACCGACGTAGCGGTGGAGTTCACCGTGCCGAACGCCTCACTGGATAATGTGCTGAAACTCGTGGCTCAAGGTGTCAACGTCGTGGTCGGTACCACCGGTTGGACCGCCGAGAAGCTCGATCAGGTCAAGGCCGCACTTGCCAAGGCACCGCGCCACGATCAGGCGGTCTTCATCGCCCCGAACTTCGCCATCTCCGCGGTCCTGGCCGACAAGTTCGCCGCGCAGGCCGCCAAATACTTCACGTCCGCCGAGGTCATCGAGCTGCACCACCCCGACAAGGTCGACGCCCCTTCCGGCACCGCCATCCACACCGCCCAGGCGATCGCCGAGGCCCGAAAGCAGGCCGGTTGCTCCCCGATGCCCGATGGTACGCAAGGTGAGGCGGCCTCGCGCGGTCAGGTCGTCGACGGTGTCCACGTCCATGCCGTGCGCTTGCAGGGCCTAAACGCCCACGAGGAAGTCCTGCTGGGCAACACCGGCGAGCAGCTCGTCATCCGCGCCGACAGCTTCGACCGCGCCTCCTTCATGTCCGGCGTCCTGTTGGCCGTGCGCAACCTCGCCTCCGGTTCCCACCCCGGCCTGACCGTAGGCCTCGACGCGTTCCTCGACCTTTAAGGTAGGGACGTTAAGCGTCCCGCCCGGCAAGTAGCGTTGAAGTATGAGTGAGTCTTCTATGCATCTTCTTGATCCGGCGCCATTCGGCCGTGTTATTCCCGCTATGGTCACGCCGATGCTCGGGGATGGTTCCATCGATTTCGAGGCATCCGCGGCATTGGCCAAGCATTTGGTCGCCTCCGGGGCCGACGGCCTGCTGGTCAACGGCACCACCGGTGAATCCCCGGTCACCCACATGGATGAGAAGGTCAAGCTCGTTGAAGTGGTCAAGGAGGCCGTCGACGTGCCGGTGATTTCCGGCGCGGGTTCCAACGACACCGCCCATACGGTACGTATGGTCGAGCAGACGCAGGAGGCCGGCGCCGACGCGGTGCTGGTGGTCGCTCCTTACTATTCCCGTCCTTCGCAGGAAGGCATTTTCCGCCATTATCAGGCGGTCAACGAATCGGCGGACAAGCCGATCATCGTCTACGACGTCCCAGGACGTACGGGCGTGCATCTTGAACTGGAGACCTACCGTCGGCTGGCCGGGCTCGAGAATATCAAGGCGGTCAAGGACGCCACGGGGGACATCGCCGGAGCGGTGCGCAAGCGTATGGAAACCGGTCTGACCTGGTACTCCGGCGACGACGCGCTGTTCTTGCCGTTCCTTTCCATCGGGGCCGTCGGCATCATTTCGGTGATTGCCCACGTCGCGTCCGACCCGATGCGCCAGCTCGCCGATGCCTTCGACCGCGGTGATATCCGTCAGGCCCAGCGCCTTGCGGTTCGTCTGGCCCCGCTGGTCGATGCCATCAACGGCACCGGATTCCAGGGTGTGCTCGCCAAGGCCGCGCTGCACGAGCGCGGATGGCTCGACGAGACCACGATGCGCCTGCCGAATGTCGGTCCGGGCCAAGCGGAATTTGAGCGTGCCCATCAGGGTATGGTCGCTGCCGGTATCCTGGATGCCTAGGTTTTAAGAAGGTTTTGACGATACAGCAAGGCAAAAGCACTACTCATTGCAGCGGGGAAGTCGGCGGCGCGTAAGCGTCCAGCGGGCTTTCGTCCGCTGTTTTTATACCTCGTCCACACACAGGTGCGGACACTAAGAAAACAGAAAACAGTTAAAGAATATGACAGAAACAAAAGAAAAAACTACCGCCACGCATCGCCGTGGCAGCGCCAGCAAGGCACGCGCTCGCAAAAGCGAAGAAGTTGCCGAGAATTCCGAAAAGCGCACGAGTGCCAAGAGCGGTGAGAAACGCACAAGCAGCAAGCGTAGCGAATCCCGTAGCTCCTCCCGTTCGGGCGGACGTCGGTCGAGCGGCTCGAATTCGTCTCGTGCCCCACGTGGCGGAAGCCGCTCTGGTGGCCGCCGTTCCAACCCGCGTACGGTTTCGCGCACTCCCGGCACCTCGCCCAACCAGGACGCCGTGCTGATCGCCCCGCCGAAGTACCGCAAGGGCTCGATGCGTATCGTCCCGCTCGGCGGCTTGGGTGAAATCGGCCGCAACATGAACGTGGTCGAATACAACGGCCATCTGCTGCTGGTCGATTGCGGTGTGCTCTTCCCCGACGAGGAGCAGCCCGGCGTCGATCTCATCCTCCCTGATTTCAGCTATATCAAGGACAGGCTTGACGATATCGAGGCGCTCGTGCTGACCCACGGTCACGAAGACCACATCGGCGGCGTGCCCTACCTGCTGAACCTTCGCCCTGACATCCCGCTGATCGGCTCGAAGCTCACGCTCGCCTTCGTCAAGGCCAAGTGCGAGGAGCATCATCAGAACCCGCGTTGCGTCGAGGTCAACGGCCGCGACAAGCTCAAGGTCGGCCCGTTCAACCTCGAGTTCGTCGCCGTCACGCACTCCATCCCGGATGCATTGGCTGTGTGCATCAACACGCCTGCCGGCACCGTCATCGACACCGGCGACTTCAAACTCGACCAGCTGCCCATCGACCATCGTATTACAGATTTGGTGGAATTCGGCAAGCTCGGCGAGAAGGGCGTCGACCTGGTGATGGTCGATTCCACCAACGCCGAGGTCCCCGGCTTCGTGCGTCCCGAAAGCACCATCGGCCCCGAGCTCGAGCGTGCCTTCAGCGAGGCTACCCGCAAGATCATCGTCGCCAGCTTCTCCAGCCACGTCCACCGCGTCCAGCAGGTCGTCGACGCCGCGCACAAGGTCGGCCGCAAGGTCGTCTTCGTTGGCCGTTCGATGGTGCGCAACATGTCCATCGCCGCCGATCTCGGCTATCTGCATATCCCCGAAGGCACCGTGGTCGATCTGAAGAAGGCCAAGGATATTCAAGACAACAAGCTGGTCTACATGTGCACCGGTTCGCAGGGCGAGCCGATGGCCGCGCTCGGCCGCATCGCCGACGGCACCCACCGCGACATCACCATCAACGAGTTCGACACCGTCGTGATGGCCAGCTCCCTCATTCCCGGCAACGAGAACGAGGTCTACGGCATGATCAACAAGCTCGTCCAGAAGGGCGCGCGCGTGGTCAACCGCGACAACGCGAAGATCCACGTCTCCGGCCACTCCAACGAAGGCGAGCTCACCTACTTCTACAACATCCTGAAGCCCAAGTGCGTCATGCCGATCCACGGAGAGAACCGCCACCTGGTCGCCAACGGCCTGGTGGCCGTCAAGACCGGCGTCGATCCGAAGAACGTCGTGCTCGCCGAGGACGGCGATGTGGTCGATCTCTATCACGGCCAGGCCGCGGTCGTCGGTTCTGTGCCGTGCGCCTACGTCTACGTCGATGGCGATACCGTCGGTGAGCTGACCGACGACGAGCTCGAGAAGCGCAAGATCCTCGGCACCGAAGGCTTCGTTTCCATCTTCGCCGTGGTCGATACCGACGCCAAGAACGTCATCTCCGGCCCGAAGGTCTATATGAACGCGATTCCCGATGACGAGAGCGATCTCGACAAGGTGCGTCGCCAGATCGTCGGTCAGCTCGAGGACGCGATGATGCAGGGCACCCACGATACCCACAAGCTCCAGCAGATCATGCGCCGCACCATCGGTGGCTGGGTCTCCCGTCAGCTTCATCGCAAGCCGATGATCGTCCCGGTCGTCGCCGACATCGCCCACGACGTGATCGACGGCACCCCGTCCGGCAAGTGAGGCTGAGCCCGTTGTACTTGGGCTTTGTCCGATTTCGACAATACCGTCGAACCGAATCCAAGTAACTAGTGTTGCATTTCCCCGGTAGGCTTCGCGCTTGCCGGGGAAATTGCTATGTGAACGTTTCCCGAACCTCTCGCAGGCAGACGTGGTCCGTGGCTTTCGGCGGGATACAGTATTGAGCTTGGAATTGGCAACGCTGACTTGCAGACGGCCGAAACCGCCGCGGTGCGGGTTGGTATGTATGTTCTTTACGGCAATGATATGAAAAAGAAAACGATACGGACCATGAGGATTGAACGTATGAAAAAGATATTTCCTGCCACAGCGATTGGCGCATTGGTTCTGTTGATCATCGGTACGTTCGCCGATCTGCGCATCGATCAGGCGCTGTACATGCCCGGTAATGGTTTTTCGGCGTTCTTTGAGCGGCTGGCTCCGCTTATCGGCGCGACCGTACTGATGATTGGTGCGGCGTTGCTCTTCTGGACCTACAGATTCGTACGAGAGAATCTTGCGAAACTTGTGCTTTCAGGCCTTGTCTACCTCGGTTCGACGTTGTTGGGACTCGCATTGTGTTACAAATACTGCCATCTGTTCGGCGTCGCCTACGGCGTCATCGTCGCCATCCTGATCGCCGCCATCGTCTATAAGATTCCCGACGAGTTGAAGCGGCGCTATCGCTGGGCCGGCATCGTGATCGTGGCGGTGTTCCTGTGTTCGATGGGTGTGCTGGAAGTCGCCAAAATCCTCTGGGGCCGTGTCCGTTTCCGCGCGATGCAGGGCGATCTTGACCTGTTCACGCCGTGGTATCACCCGAACGGCAAGCACTATCTCGTCGCCGCTGGTGGTGTGGCCGACAATATCAAATCCTTCCCCTCCGGCCATTCCCTGTGGGCCGGCTCAACCTTGTCGCTCTGCCTGCTCGCCCTGGTCGAGCCGCGCTGGAAAAGCAAGGAGGGCATGGTTTTTGGGCTTGCGCTGGTTTACGCGTTGGTCGTCATGTTGAGCCGTATGATGCAAGGCGCCCATTTCCTCTCCGACGTCACCGTCGGTTTCGCCCTGCCGCTGCTCGCGCTCTGGCTGGCGCGCCATCTGCTGCTCAAGCAGCTTGCGCAGCACTATCCGCAAGAATATGCGCTGGTATGACTGGTTCATACAGGATAGATTGATACGCAATTAATAAGAGCGGTGGCTACCAGGCTTGGTGGTCGCCGCTCTGATATTGTTTGTTATTTCACCGCGGAAACGTAGACCTTGTGGCTGCGGGGGAACTCGCGCTTGAACGCCTGTTTGACGGCGTGCTTGCATTCGTGGACGTCGTGCTTGTCCGAAGTGAAGGCCGTGCTTTCCTCGCGATAGCCCAGCTCGTGCAGAATCAGGCCGTTTCCGTCGTGTTCGAGGCAGAGCGAACGGTCTTTTTTGGCGGTCCAGAACGTGAGTTTTTTATATTCCGATTTCGCCGGCGTCGCGTTCTCCATCATGCTCAGCGCTTGTTTCACAGGAATCAGTCGCATAGCCCGGCCTCCTTCAGATCTCGTTCGAGCATATGGGTGAATTCGTCTTTCTGCAGCACCGAGGAGATGAAGAGCACATCGATATCGGTGTTGTTTTCGTTGACGACGAACGCGACCCGCGCCGAGCCCGTGCGTTTGAGATTGATACGGCATTCGTAGACGCATTGCCCGTTCACTCGCGCCGACACCGCGCGCTTGACCTTCGACATTCCGGTCTCCAGCTGCGTCGCCAGGGCCTTTTCAATGCAGGCTTTGATGGTCTTTTCGTCATCGCGATGCTTTTTGAAAAACTGCTTGCACCCCGAGCGTTCATAGCTAATGTTCATGGTGACACAGCTTTCCCGATATTCTCTCAACTCTTTTAGCATAAAGCGCTGCTAGACATCATTGACCGTATTGTCCCGATTTTGCGTGTGTCCATGACCCGTCGCGAGATTTTTTGGGGGTATATCCCGACCTTGAAATCGACGTCCAATCATGGCTTTGGCTGAAAATACTGTCCGGTGACGGCTCCGGCTGGCATAATGGAATTATCGTATTATTTCCCAATCTCAAAAGGAGCGAAATGCCAGGAGCGAATCTTACCCGTGTCGAGGCCGAGGAACGCAAGTCGATCATCACCGGTCCGGTCAGCTATCATGTTGACCTTGACCTTACGAAGGGGCCGAAGAATTTCCCGTCAGTTGCCGTCATCACGTTTGACGCGAAAGCCGGGAGTTCCAGCTTCGCTGACCTCATCGCCGACGAGGTCAGCATCATCGAGCTCAACGGCGAAACGCTCGATCCGTCGAAGTATTACGTCGACAATCGCATTGAGCTGCCGGCTCTCTTGGAACACAACACCCTGAAGGTCGTCTCCTCCTGCCAGTACTCCACCACGGGCGAGGGCCTGCACCGCTCGGTCGACCCGGCCGACGACAACGTCTACCTCTACTCCCAGTTCGAGGTGCCGGACGCCCGCCGCGTCTATGCCGTCTTCGACCAGCCCGACATCAAGGCCACTTTCGACTTCGAGGTCACCGCGCCCGCTTCCTGGCTCGTCACCTCCAACATGCCGGTGGCCTCCACCGCCGAGCTTGACGCGATGACCGAGGAAGGCACGCTGCAGTCGCATCCGGCCGAGCGCACCAAGCGTTGGATCTTCGAGACCACCCCCAAGATGAGTTCCTACCTCACCGCGATTTGCGCCGGCCCGTATGCGCAGTGGCACACCACTTACGCCAACGAGGACGGTCGCACCGTGCCGATGGCCCAGTATTGCCGCCAGTCCTTGAAGGATGATTTTGCCAAAGACGCGGACTATCTCTTCGACATCACCAAGAAGGGCTTCGCTTTCTATGCCAAGACCTGGGGCGTGCCGTATCCGTATGCCAAGTTCGACCAGATCTACGTGCCTGAATACAACGCGGGCGCCATGGAGAACATCGGCATGGTCACCATCCGCGACTCCTACGTCTTCGGCTCCAAGGTCACCGACGCGCTGGCCGAGCGCCGCGTCGTCACCGTCCTGCACGAGCTGGCGCACATGTGGTTTGGCGACCTGGTGACGATGAAGTGGTGGAACGACCTGTGGTTGAACGAGTCCTTCGCCGAGTTCATGTCCTCCTTGTCCACCGCCGAGGCCACCGATTGGACCGATTCCTGGGCCACCTTCACCTCCGGCGAGAAGAGCTGGGCCCTGAACCAGGACCAGCTGCCGACCACTCACCCGATCACCGCGCCGATCAACGACCTGCACGACACCGAGGTCAACTTCGACGGCATCACCTACGCCAAGGGCGGCTCCGTGCTGAAGCAGCTGGTGGCCTACGTCGGCCGTGAGAAGTTCTTCAAGGGCATCAACAGCTACTTGAACAAGCACAAGTACGACAACGCCACGCTGAAGGACCTGCTGGTCGAGCTCGAGGCCGCGAGTGGCCGCGACCTGAAGACCTGGAGCAAGCAGTGGCTCGAGGAATCCGGCATCAACACCATCTCGGCCGACGTCGAGGAGAACGGCGACGGCACCATCAAGTCGCTCACGCTGACGCAGACCGCGCCAGCCGATCACCCGGTGCTGCGCGCGCACCGCATGGCCATCGGCTTCTACAACCGCGACGCGGCGACCGGCAAGATCGTGCGTACCGACCGCATCGAGCTCGACGTCACCGGCGAGACCACCGTGGCCGCCGAAGCCGCCGGCAAGAAGCGCCCCGACTTCATCATGCTCAACGACGATGACCTGACCTACACCAAACTGCGCTTCGATGGCAAGTCCAGTGAGTTCGCTGCCGAACATCTCTTCGAGTTCGACGATGCCCTGGCTCGTGCCGTGGTGTGGCTGGCCTTCTGGGACATGACCCGCGACGCGCAGTTCCCGGCCGAGCGCTTCCTCGACCTGAGCCTGAAGATGCTCTCCACCGAGCACGAGTCCACCACCTTCCGCTACGCGCTGCGCTGCCTGAAGATCACCGCCACGCAGTATGTGGCTCCCGCCCGCCGCGAGGCCGTGCGTAAGCACGTCGCCGAGGGCCTGTGGGACCTGGCCAACGCGGCCGAGGCCGGCAGCGACGAACAGTTCCAGCTCGTCAGCGCCTATCTGGACTACGGCGCTCAGGGCGACGCCCCGTTCGTCTCCAACGTCAAGGGCCTGCTCTCCGGGTCGCTCAAGCTCAAGGGCCTCGAGATCGACAACAACATGCGCTGGGCGCTCACCAAGGCGCTCGCCGCCGTGGGCGAGATGGACAACGAGGCGATCGACGCGGAACTGAAGCTGCGCGACACCACCGACAACCGTGAGTTCGCCTACGGCGCCAAGGCCTCTGTGCCGACAGCCGTTGCCAAGGCATGGGCCTGGGACGCCTCCATCCGCGACCTGAGCCTGACCAACTCCCAGCTCGAGGCCGCGGCGCTCGGCTTCTCCGGCAATCTGAGCGGCAAGCTCGCCGAGCCCTATGCCGCCAAGTATTTCGAGACCGCCGACTGGATCTGGGAGAACCGCACCTTCCACATGGCCGAGTCGCTCTTGAACGACCTCTACCCGGCGTATGCGGACGCCACAGAGCTGGTTCGCCTGGGTGACGAGTGGCTCGATGCCCACCAGGACGCCGCGCGCGCCCTGCGCAACATCATCATCGGCAACGTCGAGTCCTCCCGCCGCGCGGTGAAGGTCGCCGCCTACAACGCCAGCCTGAAGTAATTCGTCTGGTAACAGCCACAGAAGTGAAACCCCGCCGCATGTAATCCGCGGCGGGGTTTCGCATACATGGCCACTACGCCCGGAACCTGTTCACCGCCAGTCAGGCGAGTCTGGGCAAATGCGACGAAATCGGGCAGTGTTGCGGGGCGGTGCGGCGCACGTGAAGTCTCTTGAGTAAGATGAAGTCCAGTACTATTCGTGCAAGCGGAGGATAAAAGCAGCATGCCTAATATGTTTGGAACCGATGGCGTTCGCGGACTGGCGAACAGGGATTTGACCGCAAGGCTGGCGCTCGACCTGGGCGACGCGGCGGTGCGTGTGCTTGGCGATTCGTCCGGAACCGAGGAAGAGCACAAGGAGGGCCGTCGGCGTGCGTTGATCGGCCGTGACACCCGTGTTTCCGGCGATTTTCTCGCTTCGGCGCTCGCGGCGGGCATGAGCGCTGGCGGCTTCGATGTCATCGACGCCGGCATTATCCCGACTCCCGGCGTGGCGTATCTGACCAGCGAACTCAACGTCGAAATGGGCGCTGTCATCTCCGCTTCTCACAACCCCATGCCCGACAACGGCATCAAGTTCTTCGCTCGCGGCGGCTTCAAGTTGCCGGACAAGAAGGAGGACGAGATTGAAGCGGTGCTTGGCAAGGATTGGGATCGTCCGACGGGTGCCGGCGTAGGCCGCGTAAGTCATGACATCAATACCGCCACCAATATGTATATCGACCATCTGGTCAGTGCCATCGCGCCGATTGCGCCCGACAAGACCCAGCCCAAGCCGCTGAAGGGCCTGAAGATCGTGGCCGATTGCGCCAATGGCGCCACTTCCGTGGTCGCGCCCGAGGCCTTGCGTCGTGCCGGAGCCGAGGTGCTGGTCATCAACGCTTCGCCTGACGGCTACAACATCAACAAGAAGGCCGGTTCCACCCACCCCGAGCAGCTGCAGGCGATGGTCAAGGCCTCCGGTGCCGCGATGGGCGTGGCCTTCGACGGTGACGCGGACCGCTGCCTGGCTGTGGACGAAGACGGCAATATGGTCAACGGCGATCAGGAAATGGGCATCCTCGCGCGTGCCAAGAAGCGCGAAGGCAAGCTCAACCACAATACGCTGGTGGTCACCGTGATGAGCAACCTCGGTCTCAAGCTGGCGCTGAAAGACATGGGCATCTCGACGGTGCAGACCAACGTCGGCGACCGCTACGTCCTTGAGGAAATGCTCAAGGGCGATTATTCCATCGGCGGTGAGCAGTCCGGCCACGTCATCAACCGTGAGTTCGCCACCACCGGCGACGGCACGCTGACCGCGCTCACCCTGTGCAACGAGGTCGTCAAGTCCGGCAAGTCCTTGAAGGAACTCGCCGCCGACTTCCCGCAGCTGCCGCAGCAGCTCATCAACGTTCCCAAGGTCGACAAGAAGGCCGCGCCCACCAACGCCAAGGTGCAGGACGCCGTCGCGCGCGAGGAGAAGCTGCTCGGCAACACCGGCCGCGTGCTGCTGCGTCCCAGTGGCACCGAACCGCTGGTCCGCGTGATGGTCGAGGCTGAAACGCAACAGCAGGCCGATGAGGTCTGCCAGCGTCTGGCCGCCGTGGTCGCGCAGGAGCTGGCGATCTGATGTTCTCCCGAAATTCCAAAGTCGACACCGAACTCAATCGTGCGGTCGAGCACCTGATCAAAACCGGCGGCAAGGAGAAGATTCTGCCCATCGTGCAGATGGGGGAGCCCGTGCTGCGTCAGAATGCGGTGGAATATGATGGCCAGCTGAGCAAGCGCACGCTATCTAAACTCATTGAGGCCATGCGCGTCACGATGCTTGAGGCGCCGGGCGTCGGCCTGGCTGCCCCGCAGATCGGTCTCGGCCTGCGTATCGCTGTGGTGGAAGACCATGTGCGCGTCGGCGGCAGGGGAGTCGACGACAACCCCGAAGGTCATGTCGGTGGCAACAACGGCCAGGATACGCCAGACGTAGAGAACAGCGTGACCGATGACGACAACGAAAACGTCATCGACGACACGAACGATCCGCGCGAAATCGCCGAATTCCCGTTCCGTGCCATCATCAATCCGACCTATGAACCCATCGGCTCCGAGCAGCGCAGCTTCTACGAAGGCTGCCTGAGCTTCTCCGGCTATCAGGCTGTTCGCCGTCGTTGGCTCGACATCGTCGCCCGTTGGCAGGACGAGGATGGCAACAAACACGAGGAACGCCTGCACGGCTGGCCGGCCCGCATCTTCCAGCACGAAACCGATCATTTAAGCGGCGAGGTCTACATCGATCAGGCCGAGATCCGTTCTTTGGCGACCGACGAAAATCTCGAGGATTATTGGTGCGAAGACCCGGTTCCGGCAGATGCCGCCAAGGAGCTGGGTTTCAAGCTTGCCTAGCGTCGGTTGTGCTTCTTGCTGAGTTTCCTTGCTGTCGATATCTTTCTCGGATTACGCGAACGATCCAAGATTCGACTTGGCGCATTTTCCTTACGGACTATGCGCCTTCGGTGCCTTATGAGGTTCCGTTCTTCGTCCTTTCCTCATAGATGGTGAGTGCCTCGTGCCAGGAATGTGTGTGGTATTTGCCCATGATGTGGCTTCGATGCGAATAAACGGTGTTGGAGGAAATACTCAGATGCTCGGCGACCTCGTCCGTTCCCATTCCTTGCGAGCACAGATTGATGACGCGTAATTCGGCCGGTGAGAGAGGCAGGGGCTTTTGTTGAAAGCGCAGTGTAGCAGTCATACGCTCCTGTGTCTGTACTAGGTCGTTATCGCCGGATGAATCAGCGCTTTGAAGATTTACGGACGCAGGGAGTGCATCGCCATAGCGGCCTTGAGTTGCAATCCGTTGTTGAATTGGTGTGTTCGGATTTGTCAATTGATCTGTTTGGCAGGCAACGTGTTCAGGGTCTGAAGCCACGCCTTTGTGGGTAGTCCGTGTTTGCCGCCTGTTGGGGTCGTCATCGTCGTTTGCCGAACGATGAGGATTGTGGGATTTCCGTTCCCGCTGTTTGCGGCGTTGTGTCGTTTGCCTGTTTGTGCAATGAGAGGGAGGGATGGTCCTTTTCGGTTCGAGCGGCTGGGTAGGAGGATGCAATATCTTTTGGTGATAGATCTCTTTGAGCTCGGCAGGAAGTGCGTGGTTCAGCTCGGCCTTGTTGATAATGCAGCGAAGATACTGTTGGGAAGCGGTCGAATTGATGTGTCTGTTGATGTGGGCGGTGATGCCGATGAGAATGATGTCTGGTCGGGAATCCTTGATTGTTTTCAGAGTGGGTTCAATAATGTCGCTGTTGACGGATAAATCGATGATGAGTACATCAGGTTGACGAGGAGAATATAGACATTGGTGAATCCCCGCGTCGAGTTTTGTCGTCGGCCATATTTTGATATGGCAGCCGTCGCGATTTTGGACACTGCCCACGATGCTGGCTTCGTGCTCCAATGCGCAGGGGTCATCGTCGATGATGACAATACGTAGTTCGCGTCTTGGCGATGATTGTGCCTCTTCCATGACTCGATTTTATATAAATGTGTTGCAAAACGCCAATTATTTAGACAAAATTCAAGATTTCTTGATTTTTTATGAATTTCTGTCTTCTCATTTGACATTTGCAAATATTGTGCAAGTCAAGGTCTCATCCGTTGACCAGCTGGCTGGCGCGCTGGTAGGAGATGCCCATGGCTTGGCCGATTTGCCGCAAGGTGAGGCCGACCTGACGCAATCCTTTCGCGGCTTTGCGGGATTCCTGCGCCGCCAGCGTATTCGCTTTCTTGGACTGCTCGCGGTAGCGTTTCATGGCCTCCAGGTGCGCCTCCACCTCTTCGGGGAACTTCACTTCTTTCGTCATGGCGAAGTTTTGGTCCCCGGTCATGATCTCGATGAGGTCGCGAGCCATGTCGTCCACTTCGCTGAGTTTGCGTGCCTGGGTCACCCCGACACCGGGAATGGTGAGTATCCAGTATTTCTCGCCCGCTTCGATGGTAACTGGATAACTCTCTTTGTGTACTGTCGGTTTGCCGTCGGCGGTCGTCCCCAGATAGTCTTTCTTTATGAATCTCCTTCTCATTTCAGCCAGTCCTTTCCTAATTTGACCGATGCCTCTTTAATGATTTGTCGGGCGGTATTTTTTTCAAGATCGTTATGTCGGGGTATAGGGATTATCACATCGTCTAGATAGAAAATCTCGTGGTTTCCTCCCTGTCGTTCCCGTATCTCTATACCCTTTGCCCTGGCTTCTTTGCGCATCTGTTTGATGAGCCATTTTCGTAAGACCATATATTAAACCCTCCACTAGATATAAAACACAATCCTGCACTTGTATAAAATTGCAATTCCACACTAGACAAAATATGATGATGTATTGCTTTCGTCTGTTCTTCGTAGCTTAGAGAATTCGGCTCGCAAACCGTGCCAAAAACGGGTGCTGTGGTCGGATGCTCCTGGTTATCCACATTCTCGGGCGTGTCGTTTTGGTTTATCCACGGTTTGCCGGTCTCGAGCTCTGGTTATCCACATGATCGTTGTCCGTGTGATTGTGGTGAACACAAAGTTCGATTTATCGATTGGGTTCCGGCAGAAGGATGGGCATCGGTCAGGTTCCGGTTAAGGGTGAGGTATCGGCCAGATTCCGAAGGAAAACCGTAAATCCGGCGCAACGTTGCGAAAACGCGGACTTGGCAACGGCTGCGTGTAAGATAGGGACTATCAAGATGTGAGCGTTCACATTATCGGCGATACGATATCGCTGCGTTCATGCGGTACTTGTGGGCTGGAGGAATATGCTCGTGGCGATTGACGGGGCACGTGCTTTGTCGCAGGCGACGGCAAATTCCCTGCAAACGCCGTAGCCAGAGCGATAGTAAAGGAGCTAGATCACCATGACAGTTGCATTAGACACCACGGAACACGTGGCGGCGATAGCCGAAAAGATACGCGCGGGCAAAACCTCGCTGGGTATCGAATTCGGCTCGACCCGTATCAAGGCCGTACTCATCGACGACACGTATTCGACGATTGCCGCCGGCGACCACGGCTGGGAGAACCACCTGGAAAACGGCCTGTGGACCTACTCGCTCGACGAGGTGTGGTCCGGCCTGCAGGCGGCGTACGCCTCGCTCGCCTACGACGTCGAGAACGCCTACGGCGAGAAGCTGACCAAGATCGGCACGATGGGCTTCTCCGCGATGATGCACGGCTATCTCGCCTTCGATAAGGACGGCAAGCTGCTCGTGCCCTTCCGCACCTGGCGCAATTCCAACACGCACGACGCCCACGAAAAGCTCTCCCAGCTCTTCCAGTACAACATCCCCGAGCGTTGGTCCATCGCCCATCTTTACCAGTGCATCCTCAACAAGGAGGAGCACGTCCCGTCCGTCGCGTTCTTCACCACGCTGGCCGGCTACGTCCACTGGAAGCTCACGGGCAAGAAGGTGCTCGGCATCGACGACGCGTCCGGCATGTTCCCGATCGACCCCGAGACCCACGGCTTCAACAAGCATATGCTCGCCCAGTTCTCCGCGCTGCCCGAGGTCGCCTCGCAGCCTTGGAAGATCGAGGACTTGCTGCCGACACCGCTGGTGGCGGGAAGCGACGCAGGAACGCTGACGGCTGAAGGCGCGAAGCTGCTCGACCCGACCGGTACCCTGCAGCCCGGCACGCCGCTGGCACCGCCTGAAGGCGATTCCGGCACCGGCATGGTGGCCACCAACTCCGTGCGCGTGGGCACCGGCAACGTCTCGGCCGGCACCTCCATCTTCGCCTCCGTCGTGCTCGACCATCCGCTCGAACGCCTGCACCCGGAAGTCGACCTGGTCTCCACCCCGGCCGGCGACCCGTGCGGCATGAGCCACGCCAACAACTTCACCTCCGACTTGAACGCGTGGATGAAGGTATTCAGCGAGTTCGCCAAGGCCATCGGCACCCCGCTCGACGCCGGCACACTCTACGGCACGCTGTTCCGCACGGCAATCGGCCCGGACGCCGACGCCGACGCCGGCGGTCTGATCAACTACTGCTTCTATTCCGGCGAATTCCTGGCAGGGCTCGAAGAAGGCCGCCCGGTCTTCGCCCGTGGCCCCGAAAGCAAGATGAGCCTTGCGAACTTCATGCGTGCCCAGCTCTTCGGCGCGTTCTCGCCGGTCAAGATCGGCATGGACATCATGACCAAGGACGAGCACGTCAAGGTCGACTCGATGGTCGGCCACGGCGGCATCTTCACCACCCCGAAGGTGGCGCAGAAGATTCTCGCCGCCGCGTTCAACACCCCCATCAAGGTCATGTCGACGGCGGCCGAAGGCGGGGCTTGGGGCATGGCAGTGCTCGCCGATTACCTCTGGCACAAGGACACCCCGCTGGATGTCTATCTCGACCAGCGTGTATTCGCCGATGCCGCATCGACCACCGAAGAACCCGACCCGAAGGACGTCGCTGGCTTCGAGGACTTCTTCGCCCGGTTCACGCGCGCGCTGCCGATCGAAAAGGCCGCCATCAAGACCATCGATCTGGAAAGCTGAGAATTTTGGTTAACGCCGCGTTCAGGCCGTTCAATGAATTCGAACGTCCTGAACGCGGTGGAATCCAGTAATGAATACCAATCATCAACGAAGAACATAACAGAAACAAAAGGAAGTAATGATGACATTCGAAAACCCATTCGAAGGCAAGACCATCTGGTTCGGCGTCGGCTCGCAGGACCTCTACGGTGAGGAAGCGCTGCGTCAGGTCGCCGAGCAGTCCACCAAGATCGTCGATGCGTTGAACGCCACCGGCAAGATCCCCGTGAAGCTCGTTTTGAAGCCCACCCTGAAGTCCTCCGACGGTGTCAAGGAATTCATGACAGAGGCCAGCGCCGATCCCAGCTGCATCGGCGTGATCGCCTGGATGCACACGTTCTCGCCGGCCAAGATGTGGATCCGCGGCCTGCAGGTGCTGACCAAGCCGCTGCTGCAGCTCAACACCCAGTTCCACAAGGAGATTCCGTGGGACACCATCGACATGGACTTCATGAACCTCAACCAGTCCGCCCACGGCGACCGTGAATTCGGCTACATCCTCACCCGCCTCGGCATCCCGCGCAAGATCGTCGTCGGCCACTACACCGACCCTGAGGTCGCCGAGCGCATCGCCACATGGGTTCGCGCTTGCGCCGGCTGGAACGAGGCCCAGAACATGCGCGTGATGCGCTGGGGCGACAATATGCGCAACGTCGCGGTCACCGAGGGCGACAAGACCGAGGTCGAGCGCGTCTTCGGCACGCAGGTCAACACCTGGGCCGTCAACGAGCTGTGCGGATACTACGACAAGGTGAAGGACGATCAGGTCAAGGCCATCATCGAGGACTACAAGGCCAAGTACGACGTGGCCCCGGAGCTCCTGGACGCCCGCTATGAAGAGCTGTTCATCGCCGCCAAGGAAGAGGCCGCGATGGTCAACATGATGAAGGACAACGGCGCCACCGCCGCGGTCGACAACTTCGAGGACCTCGGCACCCTGCCGCAGCTGCCGGGCGTGGGCGCCCAGCGCCTGCCCAGCGAGTACGGCTACGGCTTCTCCGCCGAAGGCGACTGGAAGACCTCGGTGCTGGTGCGTATCGCCAGCGTCATGGGCTACGGCCTTGAGGGCGGCTCGAGCCTGATGGAGGACTATTCCTACAACTTTGTGCCGGGTCACGAGATGGACATGGGCTCGCACATGCTCGAGGTCTCGCCCTCGGTCGGCACGATCGCCAAGCCGAAGCTCGAGATCCATCCGCTCGGCATCGGCAACAAGTCCGATCCGGTGCGCCTGGTCTTCACCGTCGCCCCGCACAAGGCCGCAACCGTCATCTCCATGGCCGACATGCGCGAGCGTTTCCGTCTGCTGATGGACGTGGTCGACGTGGTCGAGCCGGAAGGCTCCTTGAAGGCCCTGCCGTGCGCACGTGGCCTATGGCAGCCCCGTCCGTCGCTCAAGAGCGCGGCC
Source organism: Bifidobacterium sp. ESL0800 (assembly GCF_029395355.1). NCBI lineage: Bacteria > Bacillati > Actinomycetota > Actinomycetes > Bifidobacteriales > Bifidobacteriaceae > Bifidobacterium > Bifidobacterium sp. ESL0800. The sequence goes on along the minus strand of NZ_CP113913.1, from coordinate 1,324,169 downwards.
GAGTGCTGGCTGCGCGCCGGCGGTTCGCACCACACCTGCATGACCACCTCCTTCGGCCGTGAGGGCTGGGAGGACTTCGCCCGCATCGCCGGCGTCGAACTGGCCACCATCGACGAGAACACCACGCCGCGCGACTTCGAGCGCGAACTCGAGCTCTCCGAGATGTATCACCGCCTCGACAACCACTGCTGAAAAGTTCGTTCGATGATGCCGATTGGTAGGTAACCGATCGCAGTCATTCGAATACATCGGGTTGGGCGTCTCATGGAAATACCGTGAGACGCCCAACTTCGTTGTCGGAAGATTTCAGATTTTAGGATGCCGGCGTGCTGTCTGGGCGGTTGCGGATACCGGTAGCGATAATGTAAAAATCCAATAATCCAGACTTACCTGTTCGGATTGACAAATTGAAACAACTGTGTACCATAGAAAACGTAAGCGATACACAGTTGTATCAAGCAATTGAGTATCCGAAAAGAAAAGCTGTGTTTGGACGGTTTTATCGGTTTGCCCAATATAGTGCGCAGATGGTAGCGCATGGATGCACAGACAAAGGAGCCAAAATGGGTAATGCAAAGAGAATTGTTGCAGTTGTAGCTGCGGCGGCGACGATGATTGGCCTGGCCGGCTGCGGCTCGGGCAATTCGGACGGCAACAAAGGTTCGGAATCGAAGGCCGATCTGATCTTTTGGGGCTGGGACACCGGTAACTCGATGAAGAAGATCATCGCGAACTTCGAAAAGGCCAACCCCGGCGTGAAGGTGAAGTTCAACAATACTGGCACCGCGGAAAAGACTTCGACCGCATTGTCCAACGCGGTGGCGGCCAAAAAGGGTATCCCGGATGTGGTGATGCTCGAAGACCCGACGGTCACGCAGTTCGCGGTCACCGGCGATCTTGCGGATCTGAGCCAGTTCGGCGCCGACAAGCTGGCGGACGATTTCACCGCCGGACCGTGGAACAAGCTGCAATACAATGCCAAGCCCTATGCGCTGCCGATCGATGCAGGCCCTGAGATGTTCTTCTACAACAAGGCCGTTTTCGACAAGGCCGGGGTCGACGGCGAGTCGATCAAGACTTGGGACGATTACTACGAGGCTGCCAAGAAGATCAAGGCCGCCGGCTCCTACATCACCAACAGCTCGGGTGCCTCGGGCGACTATCAGCCCTTCACCGCGCAGGCCTGGCAGGCCGGTGCCAAGCCTTGGAAGGTCGACGGCGAGAAGATCACCATCGATATGACCAAGGACCCGGGCATGAAGAAGTACATCGAGTTCCGTCAGAAGCTGATCGACGAAGACCTTATCGACACCAAGACCGCGAACTGGTCGGACGAATGGAACCGTGAGCTGAACGACGGCACCCTCGCCTCGCTGACCATCGGCGCATGGATGCCGGTCAACCTCATGAGCGGCGCTCCCGACCAGAAGGGCAACTGGCGCGTCGGCTCGCTGCCGCAATGGGAAGCCGGCAAGCAGGTATCCGCAGAAGACGGCGGTTCCGCGCTCGCCGTGCCGAAGGCCAACAAGTCTCAAGCCGCGGCCTACAAGTTCGTGCGTTACATGACCCACGACGCCGGTGCCCAGCAGATGGCCGACAGCGGCACGTTCAGCAGTTTGAAGAAGATCCTCAATTCGAGCTCCTTCACCGATCCGAACAGTGCGGCCAACAAGAAGGTCAACGACTACTTCGGCGGGCAGAACGTCAACAAGATTCTGGCCGAGGGCGCGCAGCGTCCGACTGAGAAGTTCCAGTATCTGCCCTACAACCCGTTTGCCCAGACCGCTTATGGCGATGAGATTTCCAAGGCTTATCACAAGGACATCACACTTGAGAAGGCCATGAGCAATTATGCCCAGAAGCTCGCCGATCACGGCAAGCAGGAAGGCTACACCGTAACCGTCAAGTGATAGGTGCTGCGGTTTGGTTTTGGCGATCCGCACAGACACGGTTGCGGCGGGTTGTCGGTTGCGGCGGGTTGGCTGACGCCGGTGATGCGGCGTTCATGGCCGTGATCGACATGGCTGGAGTGCCGGGCATGACGCCGTTGCCGCGGCCCTGTCTGTCGCGGAACGATATCGGCAGTTCGGGTTGGCTGCATATGTTGTCAAAAGACAAACCGCAAACACATTGATTGATTGAGAACGCTTCCGGTGTCCATTGCCGGATTCGGTCGGTCGCTGCGACGGGATATCGTTCAGACATCCTGGGTAAATACGCGACAAACCGGGCAAACGACACTGGAAGCATTCTGCTGCAATGGGTCAAGGATCCATTTGTTTGAGCCATGGAATAAGGAATAACCAACATGTCTGTCTCCCACATGCCAACCGTTAGCCGTTCGGCGAAAGGTTCTGGTCGTGCTTTTCGCTGGCCGAATCTGCTGACGCCTGACGGACGGGGCATCGCCTACGGCGGCGACTATAACCCTGAGCAGTGGCCGGAGGAGACCTGGGACGACGACATTCGCCTGATGAAGGAGGCCGGGGTCAACGTCGTGGCTTTGGCCATCTTCAGCTGGGGCCGCATCCAGCCCGATCCGCAGACCTGGGATTTCGATTGGCTCGACCGCATCGTCGAAAAACTCGGCAAGGCCGGTATCGCCGTGAATATGTCCTCGGCCACGGCGACTGCGCCGATGTGGCTGTATCAAATGCATCCCGAGGTGCTTCCGCTCGAATCGGACGGCACGATCGTCCACCCCGGTTCGAGGCAGTCATGGAGTCCGTCAAGTCCGGTTTTCCGCAAATACGCTCTTTCGATGTGCCGCAAGATGGCCGAGCACTATAAGGACAACCCCTATGTGGTCTCGTGGCATGTCGGCAACGAATACGGCTGGAACAATCGCCATGATTATTCGCCGGATTCGCAGTATGCCTTCCGCCAGTGGTGCAAGGCGCGTTACGGCACCATCGAGGCTGTCAACGAGGCCTGGGGCACCGCGTTCTGGTCCCAACAGGTGCGTTCGTTCGACCAGATCCAGCTGCCGATGCATCCCGGTGATGACGTGATGATCAATCCGGGTCTTCAACTGGATTTCGAGCGTTTCGGCTCCGATGCCCTGAAGGATTTCTTTGCCGCCGAGCGCGATGCCATCGCCGAAATCTGCCCCGGCAAGCCGTTGACCACGAATTTCATGGTCGCCGCGGATCAATGCGTGATGGACTATGCCGATTGGAGCGACGAGGTTGATTTCGTCTCCAACGACCAGTATTTTGAACCGGGTGCGAAGCATCTCGACGCCTTATTGTGCGGCGATGCGTTGGTAGACTCGATTTCGCTGCGTCTGCCTTGGTACTTGATGGAGCATTCGACCTCGGCGGTGCAGTGGAAGCCTGTCAATGCCAGAAAACGCGGCGGCGAATTGATCCGTGATGCTCTGGCGCATGTGGCCATGGGCGCCGATGCCATCAATTTCTTCCAAGTCCGTCAGTCCGAAGCCGGGTCGGAAGCCTTTCATTCCGCTATGATTCCTCACGCCGGGGAGCAGACCAAAATCTTCCGCGAAGTGTGCGAGCTTGGCGAGGCCTTGAACACGCTTTCGAAGGCCGGCCTGCAAGGCAGCAAGGTCGAACAGGCGGATACGGCCATCCTTTTCGATGCACAATCGCAGTGGGCGACCGAGTGCAAGACGCTGCCGACCAGAAAGCTCAGCCATCTCGACGATGTCTCAACTTGGTACAGCGCATTTCTGGACGCGGGGCACCGTGCCGACGTCGTGCCGTTGCGTGGGGATTTCAGCGGTTATACCACGATTGTGTTGCCTACCGTCTTGTCGCTTTCCGATCAACAAACGCAACGTATTGAGCGGTTCGTTGCCCGCGGCGGAACGGTGATCGTCGGTTACGCCACAGGGCTTGTCGACGAGGACTTCCATGTGGGTCTTGGCGGCTATCCGGGGGCCGGCAATGGGCTGTTGCGTAAAATCCTGGGGGTGTCGGGCGAAGAATTCAATATCCTTGGGTCTATCGATGGAGAGTACGATTCCGTGCAGCTTTCGAACGGCGCCGTTTCAAGGCTTTGGCAGACGGTCATCGGGTCGGTCGCTGATTGCGTTACGGTGCTTGCCAGCTACCAAGGAGACGAGGCAAAGGATTGGGAGCTGGAAGGCATGCCGGCGATTACTCGTAATGGTTATGGCAAAGGACGGGCCTATTACATCGGCTGTGACTTGGATCGGCAGGCGTTGGCGTCGTTCCTGCGGCGATATCTGCGGTTGGGGATGACCCAGACGCATTCCGGGGCCGGTGTCGATAACGTTGAGCAGACAACGATGCGGGGTTCTGTCGACGCCCTTGACAACTCGGACGCGTTCAATGCGTGTTCCGATTTGGTCCATATCCGTCGCAACGGCGAAGGATTCGCCTTCGATTTCTACCTCACTCGTGGCCGTCAGCCGGTTCGTATCGATCATGTCGACGGAGAAGTCGTCTTCCTTTATCGAGGTCGTGTTGAAAACGCTGGAGCTGACCGACAAATTGCCGAAGGCGGTCTGCAAATGGCTGATGGCGAGGCAAGTGTCCGTGCTCAGGCGGAGGATGCTGCCGTTGTCCTCGAACGCAACGGGATATTGATCACTCGGCAAACGTGTGGTGATGCTACATTGAAGAGTGCAGCAAAGGAGGCTGAACAATGACCGAAGGTGCGATCCATGATGATCAGACTGCCGATCACAAGCATGTCACGCTGAGAAATGTCGCCCAGGCCGCCGGGGTGTCGCTTAAGACGGCATCCAACGTCATCAACGGTACCGGCCGCATGACCGATGCCACGCGCCTTCGCGTCCAATCGGTTATCGCAGACCTCGGCTACCGCGTCAATGTCGCCGCGCGCAACTTGAACCGTGGGCTCACCGGGTTCATCACCCTTGCCGTGCCGTCCCTGACTCCGCCTTATCTTGCGGAACTGGCGAACCGGGTGATCGATGAGGCCCGCAAACGCGATTATTCGGTCTATGTCACCACCTATGCGGAGGGCTCGGCAAAAGGAGCCAGGGAAGTATTGCAAACATTCAATCCGACGGTTTCGGACGGCATCATTCTTTCGATGAGCGAGCTGGAGGATATTTCGCCCGAGGATTTCGATGTCGATTACCCGCTTGTGGTTGTTGGCTCGCGCACCACTTGGGGGCGTGTGGATCATGTGACTCCGGACGATGTTCAGGCGGCGGCGAAAGCCGCACAATACCTGCTCGAACATGGCAGCTCACGTCTTGCCGTCGTCGGCGCGCGCAAGCCGCTCGATGAGCGGTCATTGTTGAATGCCGTGGAAGGCAATGATCAGCTACGTCTGAAAGGCATTGTCGAGGAATGCAACCGGCGTCATGTGCGACTTGTCCCTGAACTTATCGGCATCACTTCACAGGATTGGAGCATAGGCGCTGGAGCCCGTGCGACGCAAGGGCTGATCGATGACGATATTGCGTTCGATGGGCTGATCGCCCTCAACGACCAGCTTGCCATAGGGGCGCTTTCGGCGCTCGCGACGAACGGCATCAAGGTTCCCGATCAGGTGCAGGTCATCGGCTTTGACAATATTGAGGAGTCCTCGTATCTGCAGACGCCGCTGACCACGATGGATTCGCGCCTGACCTGGACGGCTCCCACGGCTGTGGAACGTATCATCGGCAGAATCAAGGGGAAGATCTCGACCCCTGAACTGCTTACCGTGGATTCCCGCGTTATCGCGCGCCAAACGACAAGGCCGTAACGAAGGCAAAAACGGGGGTCTCAATAGCGAGATGTCCGTTTTCCAGTGTGCTGTAAACCCTATGAATTTAGTGCTTTTGTGATGAATTTCGCTTCAAGATAGCATCGTATTCGGCCTACAGTATTGTGTAATAGGCAACTTCAGGAATGCGTCGAATAGTCAGACGTAGCCGTCAGGATTGCCGCTGGAAAGGTGCTTTTATGTTCGACCGTCGGCTTTTCACCCTCGTTGACCGCAGTGGCGCATTCGTCGTCGCGAAAGTGCTGAGCCTTTGGGTTTCTCTGCTCTCTGATATCGGATTCGCGTTCATCGCCGTTGGTCTGCTCGGCAATCTTTTTCCGGTGCTTACCAGTGCCAACGACGGTGTCAAGCCGTCGCTCGTCAACAAGCTGCTGAAGGATTTCCAGGCCGTGCCGCAAGGTTATTCGGCCTTCATCTTCGCGCTGGTGGTCGTCGCGATTATCAAATACCTGGCCATACGTGCCTCGCATTTCTTCGGTACCGAAGCTTCGGAACGTGTCAAAATCGCCTTGCGGGAACGTCTGTATAACAAGATGCTCGATTTGGGCCCTACGTATTCGGAGCACGTGAAAACCGCCGATGTCGTGCAATCGCTGGGCGAAGGCGTCGATCATATACAAAGTTACTTTGAAGATTATCTGCCCCAGTTGGTTTTCGCCGTTCTCGGTCCTTTGACGCTGTTCGTGACGATTCTGCCGTTGAACGCACCGACGGCAGGTTTGCTTCTGGTCTGCGTTCCCATCGTCATCGGCATCGTCTGGTGGGTGTCGGTGGCCACTTCTCGCGCATTTGATAGATATTGGGACGCATACACGGATATGGGTGCCACGTTCCTCGACAATGTTCAGGGGCTGGAAACGCTGAAGACCTTCGACGCCGACGAGGCTGCCGCCCGACGTATGGACCGGAAATCGGAAGATTTCCGAAAAACCTCCATGAAGGTCCTTCGCCTTGAACTTCGCTCGCACTTCGCCTTGGACCTGGTCTCTTATGGCGGCACTGCAGGTGCCATTGCCATCGTCATCGCCCAGGTGGCCAGCGGTCATCTGAAGCTTCCCGCCGCATTGGTCACCATACTGCTTTGTGTCAGTTTCTTCGTCCCGTTGCGTCGTCTTGCAATGTGTTGTGATACGGCCTTGAACGGGTTGGCTTCGATCAAACGGATCTATGCGATGCTGGATGTCCCGGTGACCGGGGACGGACAGGCGGCATTGCCGCAAGGCGTAGAGGATTGTTCGATTACCTTCCGCAATGTCGATTACACATATGAGCCCGTCGATTCCGAATCCGACAATGCTGCGTCTGTCGATAATGCTGTCTGCAGAAATGACGCTGCTGTAAGAAACGCGGCCGGACACAAAGACGGCGACGGCTCTCAACCTCACAAAGCCTTGGACGGTGTTAGTTTCAGTGCCCGTGCCAACGGTTTCACCGCCATTGTCGGGGTGAGCGGTTCCGGCAAATCCACCATCGGCGCGCTGATCGCCGGTACCCGCAACGATTATGTTGGTTCGATCCGACTGGGTTACCGCGTGCTGGGAAGCGTGGGCAGCTGTGAATTGCACAGTCTCAAGAACCGTTCGCTGTGCGATGCGGTCACACTCGTCGATTCCCGCAGTCATCTCTTTACCGGTTCCTTGCGCGAAAACCTTCTGATGGCCAAGCCCGATGCCACGGCCAACGAAATGTGGCTCGCGCTTGAAGGCGCCCATATCGACGATTTCGTCTATTCCCAGCCTCAGCGACTCGATATGCGTGTAGAACCGGACGCCGGCAATCTTTCGGGCGGGCAGCGTCAGCGTCTTGCCATCGCCAGGGCGTTGCTGCGTGACAGCCCGATTTACGTGTTCGACGAGGCCACCAGCAGTGTCGACGCCGAAAGCGAGGAACTGATCGATGTCGCAATCCGCGATTTGGCCAGAACGCATACGGTCATCGTCATCACCCATCGTCTTTCTCAGGCCAGGGATGCCAGCAATATCGTCGTTCTGGACGGCGGACGTGTGGTGGAAAGCGGCACTCACGACGGACTGATGGCCATTGAAGGCCGATACGCCACGATGTTCGCCACCCAGGCATCAATCGAGCATGTCTCGCATCGTAACAGCTGGGGAAGTGCCTATGCCAAGCCCCGATCCGCCGAACATGAGGTGCGCAGGCCATTTGATTTTGGGTTGCTCGATTATCAGGATCATGACGAGTTCGATGATTTCGGCAATCGGCCTGAGACTCGAGATGCCGCGAAAACCAAAACGGATAAAACGAATAAAACGAATACGAAGCAGACGCGTCATCGCTCGGACGCTGTTGCCGCGGCCGGGCATCGGGTAAAAACCGAAGCCGCTCGTGTACATGTTGCAACGGGCAAAGCCACCACGGATCGCGCGCAGCGCCTGAAATATGCCGGGGGAAAGACTTCACTGAAAAAGTCCGTGGTCACCGCGTCTTCTCCGCTCAACCCTGTTTCGGCCACGGCGATCAGTCGGCATTCCGATGGAAAACGGAGTGACGAACCTGCAAAACAACACGATGAAGCAGATGCGATACTGGACGTCGCCAATCGTCCTCGCACCCAAAACAAGCAGATGGGAACCTTCCATCTGACGTTGAGGCTGCTCGGATGCGTCGGGCGCCTGACCCCGTTCATCGTCGGTGCAAGCCTATGCGGGACCATTGAACGGCTTGCGGAAACCTTCATGCCTGTTTTCGGCGTACTGGCTTTGATGGCGTTCTTCGGCCATCCGGTTTGGAGCGTGAATGTCGCCTTCGCAATTGTTGGCGTGGTGGTGTGTGCCATTCTTAAGAGCTTCATGCATTATGCCGAGGAATATATGAACCGCGAGATGAGCTTCCGTGTGGTCTCGCTGTTCCGCTCAAAGGCCTTCGAATCCCTTCGTCGTCTTGCCCCGGCGAAACTGGCCGGACGAGGCAAAGGCGACTTGACGACGTTGGTGACCTCCGATGTCGAGTTGCTCGAGACGTTCTTTGCCCACGCCATTTCTCCTGTCGTCATCGCGGTGACGACTTCGGTGGTGTTTGCGGTGGCGCTGTTCACCCTCGATCCTTGGTTCGCGCTGTTGCTCATTGCCGCCCATCTGGTCGTAGGCTTTGTCTTGCCTCGGCTTTATACGGGTAATGTGCGCGGGATAGGTGCGAGAATTCGTTCCGATTCCGCCAAACTCGGCGACAGGCTTATCGATGATATGCACGGTATGGATGAGATCATCAGATTCAACCAAGGCCGCCGTCGTCTGACCGATATCATCGCGGAAGACAAAAGTCTGTGGCTTTTCGAGGGCAGGCTGAGCCGCAAAGATGGCGTGTTCGGTGGTCTTGGCGCGGTTTGTGTCGTGGCCGCCACATTTGTGGCGGTGAGAATCATGTTCGGCATCGTTACGGCCGATCCTGTCTCGATGGCCAGGTGTGTGGTTGCAGTGATGCTCATTTTCGGCTCGTTCGGCCCTGCTCTTGCGTTGAGCGACTTGCCCGGGAATCTCAACCAACCGTTGGCGGCTGCCAGGCGCATGTTCGCCTTGTTCGACGAAGTGCCTGCGGTTCAAGAGACCGGAAAGGACACGCCGAAATTCGAAACCGTCTCGCTCAAGGATGTGACTTTCGGCTATCCGCTTTCTTCCAACGGTTCAACTTCCATTCCTGCTTCTGCGTTGGTGCTGAAAGACTTCAACCTCACCACGTTGCACTCGGGGATTCTTGGAGTGCAAGGCCCGTCTGGACATGGCAAATCCACGATCTTGAAGCTCATGATGCGCTATTGGGACCCGCAGGGCGGCGCCGTCGATTTCTCCGGGGAACCTTTGGCCGGCGTCGAGGCGCATTATCGCCGCCGTGTGGAGACGATGATGGATCAGGACACGTATCTGTTCGACGGAACGATTCGCGATAATCTTCTGATCGCCGACCAGCATGCCTCTGATTTGCAGATGCATGAGGCGCTTGAACGCGCTTCGATCGATAGTCTTATCGAGGCTTTGCCGGACGGCCTGAACACGAAGGTGGGCGAGCTCGGCTACAGACTTTCCGAAGGCGAACGTCAGCGCATCAGTCTGGCGAGAATCTTCCTTACCGGCGCCTCCTTGGTGCTGTTCGACGAACCTACGAGTCGTGTCGACGCTTTGAATGAATCGGTGATTCTTCATTCCATCAACACGCTGGCCAACGAGCGCCCGGTCTCCATCGTGTTGGTCTCCCATCGCGCTTCCACCATGCAGATCGCCGATCGCGTCATCACGCTCTAGCCGGCGCGGTTTTTCGGGTTGGCTAGTAGTCTGGATACCAGTTGACGACAAAAGGAGCTATTGCGATGAGTGCTGAAGAAACTGTTGGAACTGCACCGGAAATTCCGAATGTCACGTTGAGTGATGGCAACATGATTCCACAGGTCGGGCTGGGTGTGCTACGTATCGGCGATGATGAGGTGACCGACGTCGTCAAGTCCGGGCTTGAGGTCGGATACCACCATATCGACGCTGCCGCGGGGTACAACAACGAGCCGGGCGTCGGCCGTGCGCTTGCGGAAACGGGCTTCAATACTGGCCAGGCGCGCAAGACCCTGTGGGTGACCACCAAACTCAAGGACTCCGAGCAGGGTTACGACAACGCGCTCAAGGCCTTTGACCGCCAGATGGGTGATTTGCGCCTCGATTACGTCGACATGTATATGCTGCATTGGCCGACGCCTTTCAACTGGCGTTCGGGCGAGACGTGGAAGGCGCTGATGAAGCTGCGCGACGAAGGGCGTGTGCGTACGCTCGGCGTCTGCAATTTCCTGCCGGAGCATCTCGAGCGGCTGCACCGCGAAACGGGGGAGTGGCCGACCGTCAACCAGATCGAGCTGCATCCCACCTGGCAGCAGCGCGAAGTGGTCGCGTTCTGCCGTGAGCACGGCATCGCGGTGGAGGCGTATTCGCCGATGGCCCGCGGCGCCGACCTCAACGCCGGCGACGGCACCATCGCCCGCATCGCTTCAGCCCACGGTGTTTCGTCTGCTCAGGCCATCCTGCGTTGGCATATCGAAAACGGCACCATCATCATCCCCAAGTCCGTCCATACCGATCGCCAGCGCGAGAACCTCGATCTCTTCGGCTTTGCTTTGACGCCAGACGAGCATGCGCAGATCGACGCATTGGACGGGCCGACTCGCGCTGGTCACGATCCGATGACGTTCACCTATGCGTGATGGCGTCTGATGGCGTCGTGTGACGATGTCGCGTGAGGATGCCGTTTGAGGGTGTCGCGTGAGGGTGCTCCGTGAGTACTGGCGTCAGGGTATTACGTGAGAAAGTCGTGCGGCGCGAGCGGCTTTTTGCGACTGTGAACGATGGTATATTTTGAGCTGTTATTTGCGTTTATGTGCGGTTGCTGGTTATGTGATGTGATTCTTCTGCGTTGCGAATGTTTGCAATTGTTGTGGAAACGCGACGATTCGCCGACGGTTGCAAAAGTCGGATTCGATGCTGTAATGTGACCTACGTTACATTTCAACTATAGAACTATAGAGGAGCATAACCATGCCTCAGAAGATCAAAGCATCCGTAGCGTACGGCGTCGGCAAGGGATTTGCCCAGCCCGAGGAGATCATCATCGACGACCCGATCGGCGCCGAGGTACTGGTGGACGTGCAGGCGAGCGGTCTGTGCCATTCCGATCTGCATCTGGTCGAGGATGATGACCAGTTCTTCCCGTTCCCGGCCGTCATCGGCCATGAGGTCGCGGGCATCGTCGAGGCTGTGGGTCCCGAGGTCCAGGGCATCAAGGTCGGCGACCATGTCGTCGCTTCGCTCGAGCAGGTATGTGGCCATTGCGCCAACTGCCTGAACGGGCATCCGCAGTCCTGCTCGCAGCAGCAGGAGTGCGTGCGCAAGCCCGGCGAGAAGTCGCGCCTGTCCTTCCCGGACGGCCGCCCGATCACGCAGGCTTTCGGCACCGGCGGTTTCGCCGACAAGGCGCTGATTCATGAGAACCAGCTCGCCGTGGTCAACAACGAGGTGAAGTGGGACGAGGCCGCCTGCATCGGCTGCGCCACCATCACCGGCGCCGGCGCCGCGATCAACACCGCGCACGTCCGTCCCGGCGACACCGTGGCCGTGGTCGGCACCGGCGGCATCGGCCTCAACATCATCTCCGGCGCTCGCATCTGCGGCGCCAAGAAGATCATCGCCATCGATTTGCTCGACAATAAGCTCGAGTTCGCGAAGAAGTTCGGCGCCACCGACGTGGTCAACTCCTCCAACGAGGACCCGGTCGCCAAGGTTCGCGAGCTCACCGACGGCGGTGTCGACGAGGCGTTCGAGGCCATCGGCTTCGAGTCTACGATGAAGCAGTGCTGGGATATGCTCGGCGTCGACGGAACCGCCTACTGCATCGGCTTGGCTAAGCCCGACGCGACCATCAACCTTGAGATCAACCCGGCCGACCTGCTGGTGCACCAGCGCGGCTTCAAGGGCGTGTGGATGGGTTCGACCAACATCAAGCACGACATCCCGATGTACGCCGACCTCGCCGTCGACGGCCGCCTGAACATGCACGACATCGTCAGCCAGCACATCAACCTCAGCCAGATCGACGAGGCCTACGTCCAGCTCAAGCAGGGCAAGGTCATCCGTTCTGTCATCACCGAGTTCTGATTGCTTAGTTTCGCGTTCGGCACCGGCCCCACTCGTCGCGGTCGCCGAATGCGTATCGATAATTGAATAACCCTCATTGGCCGGTCTTGCTCCTCCGTAACAAGCCCGGCCAATGTTGGTTGATGAGGTGTTTTATGCCTATCGTTAATAAGTAAAATCTCTGTTTTTTTATGCTTTTGCCAGTGGTCTTGTAAACCGTTGGAATATAAAGGTTTGCGCGCTTTTCTGCGACGTTTTACGTATTGCAAAGGGTACTTTCTGCGACGTTTTACGCATTACGAACACCGTCTTTTGCGACGTTTTGAGAACTGAGTCAATGTAGGGTGCTATATGAAGTGATAGTGCTAGTCGATGTTGGTTTTATGGGATTTGCATTGGTATCGGCATAAATGCGAAAGCTACTGATTCGACCTCAGTGAAGAAGTCAGTTTATTCTATAGCAAATAAATATTATATATGGGATCACTTTGATATAATAACAATATTAAAATAAAAGAAAGATAAAGGAGGTGATGACGAGTGGATTTTGAATATGACCCGGATAAAAGCTCACGAAATCTTGTCAAGCATGGCGTTGATTTTGAACAGGCACAAGTGCTATGGGACGATCCGGATTTCATCGAAGTGCGTCTTGCTTATACCGATGAGCCACGTTGGGCGATTGTCGGCATGATGCGCGGCAAGCATTGGACCGCCATCATCACTTATCGCAAAGATCGTACAAGAATTATCAGTGTTAGACGTTCGCATCCCAAGGAGGAACGGATATATGAAAATGAGAAAAGCAGCTGAACTCGACCGCATTTTTGACAATGGTGACGAGAGCATACTTGATTATGCCGATATGAGTACATTGCGTAAGCCCAATAAAGATAAGGAAGAGCAACGTTCTCTGAGCCTTCAGATGCCGGAATGGCTAATTGGCGTCCTTGATGGCGAGGCTGCGCGCGTCGGCATCAGTCGCCAAGCCGTCATCAAGGTTTGGCTCACCGAGCGTGCTGATCGTATGCGGGCGATGTGAGCCAAGGTATTTGCATGTGCAACTCGATACAACGAATGGTTTGACATTATAGGGCGGATTTGCCGGTCAGGTGTCTGAACAGTTCCGGGTCAACGGGCTTGTCGAGACGAAGCGTAGAAATGACGACATTCAGCTCTCTTCCGTCGTCGGCAAGGTTGTGGTCCGGATGAATGCCGGTGACGGCGGCGACATGGCCCACGTAATAATAGGTCTTTTCCTTCTCCTCTTGTTTACGACGAATGAAGATCGGGACGAAGTGAGAACGTTGCCATTCCGGTCCTTTGGCATTGGTCATGAGCCAGACAAATTCATTTGAGTTCAACGTTCTCTGATTCTTGCTGAACCACTCGATTTCGCTGGTGTTGAGGAATCGGTCACCATACTGGCTTGCTTCGTACTTGATGAAAATGGGCAATGAATCCGTCTCACGGTCAAGCTTGTAGCCGCCCACGTTTTGCGGTACCTGCTCGTTCTTCCATCCGCACAGCCTCATGACGTCGAAGATACTGTATTTCTCTCCATAGATGAATCCGCGTGTGCGTTCGAGTGACGTATTTGAGATTTGCTTGTATCGTTCCTGGCAGTTAAACAGGCCTGCTTGTATGGTATCGGCGAAGAACTGGGCGAACGTTGAATTTGAGCGTAGCGATTGCAGCAGCCAATCCTCGATGATGAATGTACCGTTTTCGGTCTGACGTATCAGTGGCACATTGCCGAAACGTTCTTTGTTTTTCGTAGTGAAATACGTCAGATCAAGCACGTGGAATGCTTGTGCGATCTGCTCCGGGCTGTTGTCCGCCTGGGGGAATTGAGCCGATAGCGTTGCTCTCAGATTTTCGGCTGAGAGCTCGTGATTGGAATCTGGCCCAAGGTAACGAGCGATATGATGCTCAACCGAGGTGTTGGATGTGTCCGGCAACGTGATATCGCAAAGGTCTGCCAGAACCATTAATTCATGTGGTCTCAATCCGCGCAGTAATGTTGAGGTCAGCATTTTAAGAACCCCGTCTTCCCGCGCGTCGGTGGGTTGCAGCAACTCGAGATATGATGTCTGCGTGTTCTTGCCACGGGAAAGGCTCTGCTCGCGGGAACGGACGAATTGCAGATAGCTATCCTTCTTGTCCGCCAATGTACAGATTAATGACGGATCCGTTTTGGCAAAATCGGTGAGCATGGGAATGCGGTTCAGCTGGTTTCGTAGCTGCCGGTATTGGCTGGAAAGTAACCGCATTTCGGAGAGATCCGCCTTATCGATCGATGCCAACACCCTTTTCTCGGCAATGGGATCGAAGCTTACCGAAGAAAGACCGATCGATTTTCGCTGCAGATTTTTACGTTCGATGTCCCGATCGCCAGTATTGCCATAGAGGGCAATAGGGATGAGATAGTTGTTCGCGTAGTTGCCGATGAAATCGATGATGGTGACGGATTCTTTACCGGGGTATTTACGCAGGCCGCGGCCAAGCTGTTGGGTGAAAATAATGCTGGATTTGGTCTGACGCAGCATGACGATCTGGTTCAGCGAGGGAATGTCGACGCCTTCATTGAAGAGATCGACGGTGAAGATGTAGTCGAGTTCTCCTTTTTCAAGCTGTCTGATAGCTTCGTCTCGGTCGACTGCATTATCCCCGGTGACAGCTGTCGTGTGGTATTTGCGTTCGGCTTGCTGATTCCATTGAGCATTGAACAAGGCCGAGAGTTCTTTCGCCTCTTTTTGCAAGCTACAAAAGACCAAGCCTTTTACCGGAGTTCCTGGATCTTCATAAGTTTGCAATCTGTCGATGATGTAGTGGACGCGCTGAGGCGATACCAATTTCTGTATCCATCCGTTGAGTGCCGTGCGCTCTCCGGTTTGTGCCACGTCAATGCTTCTATTGAGTTCGCCTATCGTATTTGGATCAGGCTTGTCCTCGATATACTCATGGACGCCGTAATAATGGAACGGGCACAGCATGTTCTCTTCCAACGCTCGTTGGAGACGAATGTTATAGGCAATGTTGTTGCCGAACAGGCCAAAGATGTCGGCGTCGTCGGTCCGTTCTGGCGTCGCCGTCATGCCGAGGAGAAAATCCGGCGTGAAGTGATTTAGCACTTTCCTGTAGGAATCTGCTGCGGAATGATGCGCCTCGTCGATAAGAATATAGTCAAAGGAATTTGGCTCGTAGGAATCCAGATTGTTGACCAGCGTTTGCACTGTCGCGAAAACATATTTGCGATTGCCCTGCTTGCTTGTTCCGGAAAGCAGGCCTAGATCTTCATCTTCGCAGCCGAGCACTTTTTGGTAGGACTCCATGGATTTCTTGAGTATCTGTTGCTGCTGGGCGACGTAAAGCATTCGCTTTGGTCTGCATTGTCGTACATCAAATGCCGAAAGATATGTTTTGCCGGTTCCCGTGGCCGAAACGATGATGGCTTGACTTTCTCCGGCTTTTCGCAGCTGAGCCAGATTCATCAGCGCTTCCTGCTGCATGGCGTTGGGTTCGATCGTCGTGATTTTAGGCTGTGGCAGGACGCGTTGCACAGGAGCATAATGTTTGAAATCTTCCTCGTATTGTTTCAGCCATTCGTCCGTGAGCTGGACTGATTCACTCAACTGGTCATCGATCTCGTTGTTGATTTGTTGAGTCAGACCGCTGTTGGTCTGTGAGGAAACTCTGAGGTTCCATTCTTTGTTAAGCTTGAGCGCGCTGGATGTCAGATTCGAGCTGCCAATGTAGGTTGAATCCAGTTCTTTTCCGCCTTCGGTGCGATGACGGAAGACATACCCTTTTGGATGATAACGATAGCTTGGTATCGAGGTCGAACCATGATTTTCAGAATCGGCTTGCCAAATATATATCTTGATATTGGTGCAATTCTGAATTTGCAGAAGGGTTTTGAAGGCTTCAGGTTTGTTGAAATAGTTATAGGTAGAGGTAATGATGCGACCTGATCGCTCGCTTGTTTCTTTACCGAAATTCAGAAAATATTGTTTGAGGCTTTTGAGTTCCTCATTGTTGAGGAATGCGACAGACATGTCAAAATCATGACATTGATCCAACTCGGATTCTATGGATTCCTCCATGGTCAACCCATTGCGATTCGCAATAAGGGTCGGAGTAAGGGTGTTGTCGGCATTGGGATTTTGATGGATGAATCCTGAGGTTATCGCTTCCACCAATGAATCGTTCGAAGGCGCGGTTTCGTAAGTCATGTTTTCCTTGTTTGCTTCGTGTTCAGTCATCGTCTTTCTCACCTGTCCGGTTCTCCACCACTAGATGTTGCACTGTTTCTCGATCGGCCGGAGCCCAATTCAGTGTTTTGAGTTCGCTTTGGGGGATCCAACGAAGCTGGGTGTGTTCAGTGAGTTCGGGTTCACTGTCGACAAGGGAGCATAAGAAGGTGGTAAGTTCGATGGTCCCGAAATCATAGTGTTGCTGAGCTGAGCATATTTTGGAGCCAACCTTGATATCACAGAGCAGTTCTTCTTTGATTTCACGTCGTAACGCTTCCTCTGGTGTTTCACCGCGTTCGATTTTCCCGCCAGGAAATTCCCAATACCCAGCCAAGGATTTTGCCGGTCCTCTTTGTGCACAAAGAATTGTGTCGTTCCTTCTTATTGCAGCTCCGACAACCTGCACTGGTGCAGTATCCATATCAATAACATCCTTTGAGAAAACGTTATGTCCAGGATAGCGCAGAATGACGTTTCTTTCGTGTGGGGAATTGCGGTCTGTCGCTATTCGGCGCACAAGTTTTTTGGTCTTATCCCTCCAACAGCCAATCAAGGGCGTAAACCTGACGAATGCCGTTGTGGCTGGTGGGGCGTTCGTCGTCCAGGGTGATGAGGGTCTTGGGGTAGTTGTCGTCGATGGAGCGGAACGAGGAGAGCTCGCGCTCCAAGGTTTTGGGGTTGTGGACCGATTCCGAGACCTGATAGTAGGCTGGGCCATCCACGCCATTGGTGACGAAATCGATTTCTCCGCCGGTGCTTTGCCCGACGTATACCGTTCCTGCGCGTCGCTTGAGCTCGAGGAACACGATGTTCTCCAAGATTCGGCCGGTATCGCGGACTTTGCCGGAAACGAGTATGCGGCGCAGCCCCATGTCGACGGCGTAGTATTTGCGTTCCTGCTTGAGGATGCGTTTGCCTTTCACGTCGTAGCGCTGGGCCGGGTAGAGGATGAACGCGGAGCAAAGCGCCTCCAACAGATTGGTTACCGTAGGCGCAGAGATGCGGGTGCCGAACGAGGTCATCGTGTCGCTGATGGTTTTCGCCGTCGTCAGGTTGCCGATGTTGTCGAACATGAAACGAGTGACCGCCTCCACCGCTCCGGTGCGGGTGCTTCCTAGACGTTGTGACACGTCCTTGATGAGAATGGTGTTGAGGATGCCTTCCAGATAGTCGTGGATGAGGGTGTCGTCGCCGTCGAATTCTGTGGTAGCGGGGAAGGACCCGTCATGGATGTAGCGTGACCAGGTTCGTTGGATTGATTCCGCTTCCGGCGCCGCTGAACAGTACTCGGCGAACGAAAGCGGCATGACCGGTATCTCTACGTATCGGCCAGAAATGAGCGTGGCGAGCGTGCCGTTCAGAAGCATCGCGTTCGAGCCGGTGACGTACGGGTCGATGTCCGGGTGGGTCTGCAGGCTGTCGAGGACCTTTTGGAAGTCGGGCACATTTTGGATTTCGTCAAGCATCACATAGTGTGTTCCCGTGCCTTGGCAATGCTCGATGATGAATTCGTGGAGCCGGTGATAGTCGAGCAGCGGCTCGTTCTCAAGTTGTTCCAGATTGACGGAGATGATGTGGTCGCGGGGCACCCCGGTCGAGATGAGGCGATTGGCGAACAGTTCCAGGATGGTTGATTTGCCGCAGCGCCGCACGCCGGTGACCACCTTGATGACAGGCTTGTCCCGCCATTGTTCCAAGTGATGGAGATATTGCGGTCTGTCGATCATGATGCCTCGAATGCATAAGTTGAAAAGTGTTTTTTAACTTCTCGTAAAAATATATCAAGTTAAAAAGTATTTTTCAACTTGGTTAAGAAGGTGCATAAGTTAAAAAGTATTTTTCAACTTATTGGACTCTGGCCCCGTGGTAGTTGTCGCTGGAAGTGCTGAGCACAAAGGTCGTGAGATACGAACACTGGATTGGCGAGTTTCCGCCGGTTCTGGTTTTGTATCTCACGACCTTTGTGCTGCTCGTGCGTTAAACACCGTCACTGTTCGAACGGGTACTTCAGGCCCCACTCGCCACGGATCTGGTCCATGAGCTTCATGATGCGCAGGGTGTCGGCGTGGGGCATCTCAACGCACTCGCTCTTGCCGTCGAGGATCGCGTTGGCGGCGCTCGCCACCTCGTACTCGTAGCCGGTGAGCTGCGCGGGGACGTCGACATGGCGGGTGAGGCGATGGTCGAGACCGTAGAGGTCGATGCCTTCGATGTTGTTGATATTTTGGCAGACCATGTATCCCTTGGTGCCCCAGATGGACCCGGTTCGGTCCGAAGGACACATCATCGAGGCCGTGGCCGTGGCCATCACGCCATCGCTGTAGTGCAGGGCGATGGAATCGGTCGCGTCCACGCCGGTCTTGTAGGGGACCATGGAGGTCTCGATCTCGGAAATCGTGCGCTCGCTGGTGTCGGCGCCGAGCGCCATGTCGAAGAAGTTCAGCGGATAGACCCCGACGTCGAGCAGCGCCCCGCCTGCCATCTCGGGGTCGGTCATGCGGGCCTTGTGCGTGGTGGGGTAGCAGAGGTTGGCCGTCGCGGCCTGCACTTCGCCGATTTCGCCGGAGGAGATGATGTCGGCGACGAGCGCGCGCGAGGGCATGTAGCGCGTCCAGATGGCCTCGCAGCAGAGCAGCCCGGTCTCGTGGGCAGCATCAAGTAGTTCCTGCGCCTGCGCGGTGTTGGCGGTGAACGACTTCTCGACCAGGATGTTCTTGCCGGCTTTGAGGCACGCGATGCCTTGCTCGGCATGCAGCGCGTGCGGCGTGGCGATATAGACGAGGTCGACCTTCGGGTCGGCCAGCAGCTCGTCGTAGGAACCGTACGAGACATCGAACCCGTATTTATTCGCGAAATCCGAGGCTCGGCCGGCGTCGCGCGCGGCGACCGCATACGGTTCGATCAAGCTGCTATATCGCGGATCGCCGGTCATCTTCACCAGCGTATCGGCCATTGATTTCGCGATGCCGCCCGCGCCCAAAATCGCGACATTGACTTTGAGCCCTTTTTCCTCCGCTTCGGTGCGGTTACCGTTCAATCTGCTCATTGTTATCTCCTTGCGCATCGCAAATGAATATATGACCAGTCTAGAAGAGGGTATTCCTCATATGATCGCCGAATAACGGAAACGGGTCTTTGAGCTGTATGGCGTATAAAAAGGTGCCGCAACCCTATCGTTTGCGACACCTAATACGTGGATCTTTGATTCTTGCTTATTTGACCGCAGAACTATGCCTTGGCTGCAGCTGCCTTCGCGGTTTCGACTTTGGCGTCGGCCTCGTCGGCCGCGACCAAGCCCTTCTTCTCGTCGTGGCGACGCCACCAGGAGGAGAGCACCGAGCCGGAGATGTTGTGCCAGACGCTGAAGAACGTCGAGGGGATCGCGGTGATCGGAGCTGTGGCGAAGGAGGTCAGCGCCAGCGTGGCGCCCAGGCCGGAGTCCTGCATGCCGACCTCGAAGGTGATAGCCTTCTGCTGCGCGTAGCCGAAGCCCTTCGGATAGACCTTGTACATGAGCCTTGAGAAGCCGAAGCCGAGCCCGTAGCCGCACAGGTTGTGCAGGATGACCACGGGAATGGCCAGCGCGGTGGCCGTGCTGAAGAGGCCGGCGTGGTTGGCGGCGACGACGATGCCGATGATCAGGAGGATCGCGGTCTGCGAGATGATCGGCAGCACGTCGGTGACCTTGGAGATCTTGTCTTTGAAGATGGTGTGGCAGATCACGCCGAGCGCGACGGGGATAAGCACCACCTTGACGGCGGTCAGGAAGAGCGACTGCCAGGGAATCGCCACGTACTTCGAGGCGAGCAGCTGCATCAGCAGCGGAATCATGAACGGCGCGAGCAGGGTGGAAAGCAGGCCGATGGAGACGTCGAGCGCCACGTCGCCTCGTGCCAGGAAGCTCATCACGTTCGACGAGGTCCCGGACGGGCAGCAGCCCACGAGGATGACGCCGACGGCGAGCGGGCCGTCGAGGTGGAAGATGGCGCAAAGGGCGACGGCGATAAGCGGCATGATGACGTAATGGGCCACGGTGCCGACGATGACCATCAGCGGCTGCTTCAGAATTCGTGCGAAATCCTCAAGCGAAAGCGTCAGGCCCATGCCGAAGAGCACAATGCCCAAGAGCCAGCTGGTGTCATGCTTGGCCCATTCGCTGGTCTGCGGGACGAAGTAATTGAACACCGCCCAGACAATGACGATCAGCGTGAACCATTTGGTGATCCAATCCGCTACCTTTTTTACCTTTTCCATCTTCCTTCAACCTCTTTCCCTGTTTTTGGGTATGCGAGCCATGCTAGGGAGAAGTTTTCCGAATCGGTCGATTTGTCTCAAAAATAGAAACCTTCTGTCCGTATAGTGGACATATATTGAGTCGACAATGGTGATGCTGCTCGAATCCCGGCGGGTTTAGCGGCTGTCTGCTGTTAATCTTGCCGTGTGTCAGGCGGTGAAGCGGCAAACATTGGTTATGATCTGTTGCGAGTTCCTTCTTGTATTTGTCTCATGCTGAAAGTGGAATGGAGGCGTGACGCGTCAATCGAAAGATCCGGAGAAATACGGACGGGGCACCCGCAGCTATACGATGTCGCATATCCGCGGCAAAAACACGAAAATCGAAGTGCTGGTCCGTTCCTATCTGTTCCGCCGTGGGTTGCGTTTTCGCAAGAACGACAAGCGTTACCCGGGCCACCCGGACGTCGTGCTGCCCAAGTGGCACACAATCGTCTTCGTCAACGGCTGCTTCTGGCATATGCACGCTGGTTGCACGAAATTCTCGATGCCCAAGTCCAATGTCGAGTTCTGGACGGCCAAGCTGGTGCGCAACCGCGACCGCGACATCCGTCAGCGAGCCGAGCTCGAGGCCGCCGGTTGGAAGGTTCTTACGGTTTGGGAATGCGAGCTGACCAAAAGTCGCCGCGAGGATACGCTGGAACGGCTTTATCGCCGGATTGTAGGCGACGAGGTTGCCGAAAGCTGAGGAATCGTCACCGGTTTGCGTGTCTTTTCCGCCGATACGTTGGTTTGCAGGAATTTTGAGACGTCGAGAAGGCTGTTCTCGTCGCGATTTTCCGGTGAGGCATAGCTGCTGAAAGTCTGCGATGCTGAGGAAACGGCTTGTGGCGTAATCTTCCGATCGGTCCAGATTTGCCGGCTTTCACGACCGTGAGCGGGCTTAGTGTGTCACAAAATCCCGAGAAGCAGGAGTGACGAAATCACGTCGCTTACTGCTGCAGCTCCTCCAGCTGTTTCTTGGCCTTGTGAAGACGCACGAAGATCTCGTTGCGTTTCGCACCGTCTTTCGCGCGGGCGTGGTCGCCTTCCAGCTTGGCTATTTGGGCGGTGAGCTCGGCGATTGCCGTCTGCTTGGCCAGTCGCGCGTCGAGGTTGCTGCCGTCGTCGTCGCCGAAAATGACCTGGGCGCACAGGCTCTGCCATACTTCATCGAGCGTTTCGCCGTTCACCGACAGCGCCGCGGCTTGGGGCTTTTGCCATGTGCCGACGTAGGTCCGCATTTGCGACTCCCCTTGATGCCCGGCGCGAACCGGCAGAATGCGTTGCAACGCTAATGCGCATTGCGTCTCGCCGCTTTTGGGTTGGGAAGCGTTGCCGTTGGCGCTCGACGGGTTGACGCCGCTGTTGTTCTCGTCGCCAAACCTCACGTCGCGGACGCAGACGAAGAGAATGTTCGAGCCCGAACGCAGTTTCGCGATATGTTCCATCACCTCGATGGGCGCGTCCTTGCAGTTCTGTTCGATGCCCATCACCAGAACTTCGCGGACTTTCCTGCCGGCAGCGACGCCGATGGTGTTCGGGCGCAGCAGGGCAAGCATGGTGATCGATGCCACGTCTCCGACGAAGCGCTGCTTGAGCCGCGAGGAAACCGGCGGCTTCAAATAAAACATCTGTTTGGGAAGTGCGCTTTTGGCCTCCGGGATGGCGCAAGTTGCAGGCAAGCCGAGTGTGGGGGCTGATATGGTCCCGCAGTGTGCAACAGTCATTGTTGGCCTTCCTTTGCCTTGGGCGGTATCTTGCCGTTTCATATTGACGACCTATGGTTTAAGACTAATCGCAATTGCCGATTATTAAAGTATTGCGTAACGCGGAGCGTCGCGATTCGCAATCTTAACCGGGAATGGAAATCTGGAATTGTCGGTTGCAACCGTGGTGCGTCGTCGTTTTCGGCGCCTTCGACCGGGCTCTGCGTTTCGGGATCTACGCGCCGTGGCGTACCGGACAGGATTCCGTGTACAATACAATATGTTGCCCGGGTAGCTCAGGGGATAGAGCACCGCTCTCCTAAAGCGGGTGTCGTGAGTTCGAATCTCATTCCGGGCACAGATCTTCTTTGAGGGCAAGGGACAATCCGACTGGTATCGAGGATTGAAGCTGATTCGTCTTTCCGTGTTTTCATCGTGGCTCTCGTTTTTCCGCGGGCTGTGGATTCGTTTGCGAATATGTTGCTTCGTCTCTTTTGCTGTTCGCGTTCACATCGAACCCACAGCCAAAACCACGATCAATCGGATTTGTGTTTCTCTATCAGGCCTGCACGTAACTGTCTGTAGGGGATTGGTAGCCGCAGTTCATCATTTCGCTGTTGTAGGCGATCACGCCCTCGCCTTTGGCAGGCAGCACGATGAGGCCGCCATAGCCGCGGTGGGCGGCGATGTCGTCGAGCGTGTCGCTTGCGGAATCCAAGGCGCTCTGCTTGGCGAACCTTACGCGCTCGGAGACCTGATGGCAGGCCACCGTGCGGATATATGCCTCGCCGATGCCGGTGCCGGAGGCGGCCACAGTCTCGTCGTTGGCGTAGGTGCCGCATCCCGGCAGCGGGGTGTCGCCGACGCGGCCGTGCATCTGGTTGGTGATGCCGCCGGTGGAGGTCGCTGCGGCGAGGTGGCCCTGTGCGTCGCGGGCGACGGCGCCGATGGTGCCGTGCTTCTCCCACTCGTCGCCGTCCCTCTGGGCTTCCAGCAGCGACTGTTTGCGCTGCTCGGTGATGAAATAGCTTTCCTCGCGTGTCTCGACGCCCCAGTCTTCAAGCTCCTTGTCCTGCGGTTCGGCGAAGAGGACGTGCTTGGTCTGCTCTTTGACGGCTCGTGCGGCGTCGATGGGGTTCTTGACCGTGCGTACGCCCGTGACCGCCCCGACCTCGCCGTCGCCGCCCATCAGGCAGGCGTCCATCTGGGCGATGCCGTCGCTGGTCAGCGCGGCTCCGCGGCCGGCGTTGAACTCTGGTGCGTCCTCCATGACGTGGACGGCGGCGACGACGGCTTCCTCGGCGCTGGCTCCGGCCTCAAGTTGCGCATATCCTGCCTCAAGCGCCCGCTCGAGATCCTTCCTGGTCTGCGCCACGCGTTCGGGGGTGCTGTGCCTGCCGCGGCCGCCGGCGCCGCCGTGGATGACGAGCAGGATGCCGTCTTCGCCGCCTTTGGTGACGATTGATTTGACGGGTAGGGTGGTCGTAGCCATGGGTTCGTGTTCCTTTCGACTGATTGCTGGCGCTGACGCCAGAGTTGATACAAGGGTATAGTACGCCGGTGGGCCAGCGAAACGCGGTCGAAAATCACGATGCCGTTTTTGAGATTGTTGGGTACATGTTGTTGGTTTGTCTATATACTGTCTTTGTTGTTGAACAGATTGGCTTCTATTCACATCGAGTTCTCTAGACCGATGTTGGGCGTCTTCCGCGTCTATGGAGCCATGACCAGGGGGAAGAAATATGGTATCGAAACAATTGGGGAAACGTCTCGCTGCGGCTGCGCTGGCCGGCGCGACGATGGTATCGATGGCGGCCTGCGGGTCGGGCCAGGCCAAGACCGCCAACGCGAAACACGGCAGTACCAGCAGCATCATCTCGGTGAACAACACCGAACCGTTGAGCGCCTTGGTGCCGGCAGACACCAACGAAATGGGCGGAAGCCGCATCATCCGCTACCTGTTCGAGGGGCTGGTGAGCTTTGATGCCAAGGGCAGGCAGCATATGGAGGTCGCCAAGTCCATTACGGCCAACGCTGATTCCACGCAATACGCCATCAAGCTCAACGACGGCTGGAAATTCACCAACGGCGAGGCCGTCACCGCCCAATCCTTCGCCAAGGCCTGGAGCTTCGCGGCCAATGCGAAACACGCCCAGAAACAAGCCAGCCGAATGTCGATCATCAAGGGGTACGACGCGTTGCAGAAACCGGACGCCGCCGACGACGCCCAGCTTTCCGGTCTCCAGACCCCCGACGATCACACGCTGATCGTGACCTTGAACGCCCCGGATTCGGTGTTCCCCACCCAGGTCTCCCATCAGTCGTTCGCCCCGCTGCCCAGCGTGGCCTACAAGGACATCAAGGCGTTCGGCAAGCATCCGATCGGCGACGGCCCTTACATGTTCAAATCGTGGAGGCCCAACACGAGCATCACGGTGGTGAAGAATCCGGATTACCGCGGCAGCCGCAAGGTGATGAACGGCGGCATCGAATATCGTGATTATTCCAGTCCGGATGCGGCGTACGCCGATGTGCAATCCGGAAATCTCGACCTCCTGATGGACGTGCCGCAGTCTGCCTTGAAGACGTTCCGCACCGATTCGACCATCAAAGCCTATAGCCAGCCTGGTTCCGTCTATATGGGCATCGTCATCCCCGAACGTCTTGCGCATTTCGGGCTGAACAAGGAAGGCGACCTGCGTCGTCAGGCGATTTCCATGGCCATCGACCGCAATCAGATCATCGACAAGGTCTTCTACAACACCAAGACGGCCGCCACCGACTTCACTTCGCCGGGCGTTCCCGAGCATCAGAAGAACCTCAAAGGCACCGCGAACCTGCGTCATAACGCGGCCAAGGCGAAGCAGTTGTGGAAACAGGCCGACGCGATTTCCCCGTTCAAGCAGAAGCTCACCATATCCTATCCGACCGATGGCGGCCATAAGCCGTGGATCGAAGCGGTGTGCAACCAACTGAAGAACACCTTGGGCGTGGACGCCGTGGCGGATGCCTACCCGACGATGAGCGACATGCTCAAGCGCGTGCTGGACCGCAGCATCCAGACCCCCTATTTCTCCGGATGGTCGCTCGACTATCCCTCCGCCGAGGATTACATGACCCCGCTCTACTCCTCCGAATCGGCCGATGGGCATGGCACCAACAACGGCGACTACAAGAACCCGCAATTCGACGCGGCACTGCTCAAAGCGAAGTCGGAGAAGGACGTGGCCAAGCGCACCGCCGATTTCAACGCGGCCCAGGAGATCCTCCTGAACGACTTGCCGGCCATCCCGATGTGGTGCAACAACGTGTCGGCGGCTTCCTCGCCGAGCGTGGGCAATGTGCATTTCGACTATACGAATGTGCCGACCTATAACACCATTACCAAGTAGGCTTTCCATTAGCGAATAGGCTTTTCGCTGAAGGGGCGGTTTCCATGCTTAAGTGTGGGAAACGCCCCCTTTCCGTCTCTGCTGAAGATGCTTGGCTAAGGCTTGCCGGAAACTGTGTACAGATTTCTGTCGGATTCCCGTGTTTCCCACCGCTCTTTCCGGGTCCTCTATATGATGGGACGAACAGCGTCTGCTGTCGGTGCCATATGTAATGCGAAGGGTAATGTGAAGACCAAAGCCAAAACCAAAGCTCAGACTAAAGCGGTGTCGAAACGTACGGCGAAATCGAAGGCAAAGCCGAAACCCGCACCGAAAGCGAAGAAGCGCGGCGGTTTTCTGCGTGCGATTGTTGCGCTGCTGGCTTGGCTGTGTCTTCTTGTGGCCCTGTTGGGCACGTTCAGCCGTGAGCTGCCCGAGGAGCTGCAGTCGTTGCCCTATGTGCCTGCGGTTGCCGCGTTTACCCCGTGGTTTGCCTTGCTCGCTCTTCTGGCGCTGTTGCTTGCGTTGGTGTCGCGCAGATGGATGGCCGCGCTGTTGGCCATCGCGTGTCTTGGATTTCAGGGATGGCGGCAATATCCGTATTTCGTCGCTCAGACCCATCTTGACGCTGCCGCGATTTCGGCGGTCGGCGAAAACCATGCCGATATCCACGATTCCTATGCCCGAGTAATGACCGTCAATGTCTACAAAGGCCGGGCTTCGGCCAAGGCGATCGTCGATGCGGTGCGCGACCAGCGCGTGGAAGTGCTGGCGCTGCAGGAGACCACGAAGCCGTTCGTGCGCGCCCTCAGCGCTGAAGGTATCGACGAGTACCTGCCTTACTCGCAGATCTCCTCGTCGGACGGCAAGTACGGCAACGCACTGTTTTCGGCCACGGCGTTGGATTCGCCGGCGGACGACGACGTCGATTCCAGCGCTTCCTTCATGCCAGGCGGCACTGTTTCGTTTGCCGGCGGCAAGATGCCCGTCCGCTTCGTTTCGGTGCATACCACGTCTCCGAAACCGGGTTATTGGACGCAGTGGCACGCCTCGCTTGATGACGTGGCGACGATGCGCTCGCACAAGCACACCAGATATGTGCTGATGGGTGATTTCAACGCGACCACCGATCACACACCGTTGCGCAACATCTTGGGTTCGCGTTTCCACGATGCCGCACAAAGTTCCGGCAGCGGGTTCGTCTTCACGTGGCCGGCGAACAGACCCGGTCTTCCCAAATTCGCGGGCATCGACCATATCGTCCTGGACCGGGGAATCGTCGCCGGGCAGGTCGGCACAGTCGCGATTCCCGGGTCGGATCACGCCGCGTTGCTCGCGACCATCGCGGTGAAATGACCCGAAAATTGTGACACGATACACATTCATCTACATGGGTGGCTAAGATGGGAGGCAGGCAGTTGAATGCCGAACGTACAAGTGAGATTACAACGAGGAGTGCTCATGGACGAGAAAACATTGGTAGACAAGCTTTCCAAGGTTACTACCATCACTGATTTGCAGGCGGTCGCCAAGGAGATCGGAAAGCCTATGACCGTTGAGCAGGCCGACAAGGCGCTGAACCGTCTCTTCGGCGCGGAAAACGATACTGGCGAACTGATGGGTGATTCCGTGGCGAAGGCCGCGAAGGACATCTTCGGCTGAGTTTGTAGTCTTAGAAACAAAGGGTTGGGTCCTGTTCCAATGTCATGACTGGAACAGGACCCAACCCTTTACTTATATGACTTATATGCGTTGAATAGGTCACACCGCGTTGGAGATGGCCTCCACGCTCGCCTTCGCATCACCGAAGAGCATCGCGGTGTTGTCGTTGAAGAACAGCGGATTCTGCACGCCGGCGTAACCGGTGCCCATCGAACGCTTCAGGACGACGACCTGCCTGGCCTCCCAGACGTGCAGCACGGGCATGCCGGCGATGGGGGAGTTCGGGTCTTCGGCGGCCGCCGGGTTGACGGTGTCGTTGGCGCCGATGACCAGCACCACGTCGGTGTCGGCAAAGTCGTCGTTGATCTCGTCCATTTCCATGACGATATCGTAGGGCACCTTGGCCTCGGCCAGCAGCACGTTCATGTGTCCAGGCAGACGTCCGGCCACCGGATGGACGGCGAAACGGACTTCGACACCCTGCGCGCGCAGCTTCTCGACCAAGCCGGCCACGGCCTGCTGGGCCTTGGCGACGGCCATGCCGTAACCGGGAGCGATGATGACCGAGTGGGCGTCCTTGAGCATCTGCGCCACGTCGGCGGCGTTGGTCTCGTGGACTTCACCCTGGATCTCCTTGGCGTCGCCCGACTTGGCGGGCTTCTCGCCGAAACCGCCGAGGATGACGGAGACAAACTTGCGGTTCATGGCCTTGCACATCAGGTAGGAGAGGATGGCGCCGGAAGCGCCGACCAGCGAGCCGGTGATGATCAGCAGGTTGTTGTCGAGCATGAAGCCCGATGCGGCCGCCGCCCAGCCCGAATAGGAGTTGAGCATCGAGATGACCACCGGCATATCGCCGCCGCCGATGGCCGCCACCATGTGCAGGCCGAGCAGCAGGGCCAGCACGGTCATGATGGCCAGCGGCCAGATCGAGTTGGTGGGGATGAACCAGGCGATCATCGCGATCATGACGATGAAGACAATCAGGTTGATGAGGTTATGGCCGGGGATGAGCAGCGGCTTGGACTTGATCTTGGCCGAAAGCTTCAGGTAGGCGATGATCGATCCGGTGAAGGTCACCGCTCCGATCAGCACGCCGATATAGGTCTCGGCCAGATGCGCGCCGTTCGGGCTTTTTTCGGTCAGCCACGAATTGTAGCCGATCAGCACGGCCGAGATGCCCACGAAGCTGTGGAGCATCGCGATCAGCTCCGGCATCTGTGTCATCTCGACGGTGCGTGCCTTGTAAATGCCGAAGGAGGCGCCGATGATGAAGACCAGGGCGATCAAAAGGGCCGTCACCCACACGGGACGGGCCGAGTCGACCAAGGCCAGTGCGATGGTCGCGACGATGGCGATGGCCATGCCGATCATGCCGAGGATGTTGCCGCGGCGGGCGGTTTCCTGCTTGGAGAGACCTGCCAGAGAGAGAATGAACAGTACTGCCGCCAATAGGTAGGCGGATTGGGCGATGGATTCGAGTGTCATGATTTCACGCGTCCTTCCTGAACATGCTGAGCATTCGGTAGGTCACCAGGAACCCGCCGAACACGTTGATCGAGGCGATGGCCGCCGAAATCACGGCCAGAACCGTCACGAGCGTATTCGCCGAGCCGATCTGCAGCAGCGAGCCGATGAGGATGATGCCCGAGATGGCGTTCGTCTGGCTCATCAGCGGTGTGTGCAGCGAATGCGTGACGTTCGAGACGACGTAATAACCGACGAAAATCGCGAGGATGAAGATCGAGAACGTCATCGTAAGCTTCGAGTCGGCGAACGCCAACGCGACGGCGAGCAGGATGGCCGCAATGGCCATGAGCACGGTGTTGCGTTTGTTCTTTTGTGCCGCAATAGCGGCTTCCTTGGCCTTGGCGGCTTGCTCTTGGGCCTGTTTTTCCTCGGGGGTGAGTTGTTTGGCTTTGTCATCGGCCTTGGCCGCGGCGGAAACCGCAACCTTTGGCGGCGGCCACAGTATCTTGCCCTCCTGGGTCACGGTCATGCCGCGCTGCACCTCGTCGTCAAGGTCGAGCGTGACTTGCCCGTCTTTCTTGGGTGTCAGAAGCTTCATCAGATTGACCACGTTGGTGCCGTACAGCTGCGAGGTCTGCTGGGGCATGCGACTGGCGAGGTCCGTGTAGCCGATGATGGTCACGCCGCCCTCGGTGGTGATCTTCTTGCCGGGCTGCGTCAGCTCGCAATCGCCGCCGCCGCTGGCCGCGAGGTCGACAATCACCGAACCGGGTTTCATACCGGCCACCGCTTCCTTGGTAATGGTCAGGACGCCTTGGCCACGCACCAGCGCGGTGGTGATGACGATATCGGCGTTCGCTGCCTCTTTGATGTAAAGCGCCAGCGTCGCCTTTTCCTGGTCGTCGCTCAGCGCTTTGGCGTAACCGGTGTCGGATTTCTCCTGCTGTGCACCCTCGGCGTGCACGAAGGTAGCACCGAGGGATTCGATCTGTTCGGCGGCTTCCGGGCGGACGTCGAAGGCGCGGACCTCGGCGCCCATCGAAGCGGCCGCGCCGATGGCGGCCAGCCCTGCCACGCCGCCGCCGATGACGAAGACCTTGGCCGGAGCCGTCTTGCCGGCTGCGGTGACTTGCCCGGCGAACATGCCGCCGTAGGATTGTGCGGCTTCGATGACCGCGCGGTAGCCGGAGACGTTCGACATGGTCGAAAGCACATCCAGCGACTGCGCTCGCGAGATGCGCGGCACCGCGTCGAGCGCCAGGGCCGTGATGTTGTGGTGGGCCAGGGTGTCGAGCAGCTCGGCGTTGCTGTGCGGTGCAAGGCGGGAGACCAGCATGGCACCCGGCTTCATCCGAGCGATTTGCTCAGGCGTCGGCGTGTCGACGGTCACTACGATGTCGGCGTTCCAGACATCCCCAGCCGCGCCGATTGTTGCGCCTGCCTCGTTGTAGTCGGTGTCGGAGAAACTTGCCTCTTCTCCGGCGTGGGTTTCGATAGAGACATCGTAACCGAGTTTTTTCAGCTGACCGACGGTTTTCGGCGTCGCCGCAACCAGCCTTTCACCCGGGGAGGTCTCCTTAGGTATTCCGATAATCACAGTTGTTCCTTTCATGGGGCCATGATGCTTAAGCATCATCATAGTTACTGCACAACTTCTCTGTTGCTTTTACATCCCGTCTTTGGGCACTTTTCAGTTACCAGTATAGCCGTTCGTTGCAAAGTACCGAGAATAAGAATCATGCATTTCTCGACGCGCGTGAAGACGGAATCTAACCTCGAGTTACTCGAGGTTAGACTGCTGAGCCGTTAAAAACGAAGCACTGTGAGCTTCGTTTAGGCAATGTGAGCGCGCTCGACGCGCGTGAAGACGGAATCTAACCTCGAGTTACTCGAGGTTAGATTGCGTACCGGCCGTCGCCGCCGTCGACTGCTGCTCGGCCTCGGCGTTTTCGAGCTTGGCGCGCACCTCGTTTAAGAGGCTTTGCGCACGCTTGGCCAGCGCCTCGCCGACCTCCCACTGGTGCATCGATTGGTCGAGGTTCAGGCCACCGGCCTCCAGCGCCTGCACGGCCTTGATGAGGTTGTCGCGCGCCTCTTCGTACGGCATCTGCGCGATCTGATCGCGTTCCTTGTCGGTGAGGCTCGAAGCCGGAGCCTCTGCCTTGGTGTTTTCGTTCTTGTTGTCTGCCGCATCTTTGGTTGCTGTTGCCATCGTTAGTCCTTATATTTTTGTTCTATTGCTTGATGTTATTGGATATTCGTGGTGCCGTGAAGCTGCCGCCGTTTCCGTTATTTCGGATTGACGGTTTTCGCCTCCGTGACCACCTCGCCCTTCTTAAGGGTCAAAGTCAGTGTGTCGCCGGGGGAGACCACCGAAGCGTTGTCGAGCACGTGTCCGTTGGCCGCCTGCACCACGGCATACCCGCGGTCGAGCGTGGACTGCGGGCTCAGGGCCTTGAGGCTGGCGTGCAGCTTTTCGACGGTCAGGCTGGCGTCGTCCACGATTCTGGTCAGTCCCAGCTGCATGCGCTGCACTGATTCGTCCAGGAAACGCTGGTGCGGCTCGAGCATCGTGCGCGGATGGGTGAGGCTTGGCCGGTTTGCGTAGCCTTCGATGACGCGGATTTCGTTGTCGACGCGGGCGCGAACGCGCATGTTCATCTGCGTGCGGGCGTTGGCGATGAGCTGCCATTGCTCGCGCACGTCCGGCACCACTTTCTTGGCGGCGTCGGTGGGGGTGGAAGCGCGCAGATCGCTGGCCAGATCGATCAGCGTCCAGTCATCCTCGTGGCCGACGGCCGAAATGATAGGAGTGACGCAGGCTGCGGTGGCTCGCACCACGCCTTCGTCGGAGAAACCGATAAGGTCCTCGAAACTGCCGCCGCCACGTGCCACGATGATGACGTCCACGTCCGGGTCGGCGTCAAGCTTTTGGATCGCGGCGGTGACCTCCTGTGGGCACTGCACGCCTTGGACGTGCGCGTGCACCACCTTGAATTTCACGGCCGGCCAGCGCAGGTTGACGTTGGTGATGACGTCGCCTTCCGCGCGTGCCTGGGGGGCGCAGATCAGGCCGATGCACTTCGGGAATTCCGGCAGCGTCACCTTGTTCTCGGCGTCGAACAGGCCTTCGCCTTTGAGCTTCTTGCGCAGCTCGTCGATCTGGGCCTTGAGGTCGCCGGCGCCGATGCGGCGGATGTCGTCGGCCACAAAGCTCAGGCGCGTGGCCTTGATCCACACGTCGGGCTTGCCGTGGATGACCACGCGGTCGCCTTGGTGGAAGCCCGAGGCCATGGCCACGAAGTTGCGGAAGCCCATCACCGATATCGAGATGTCCTCGAAATTGTCGCGCAGGGTGATATAGCCGGAACTGGCGCGGCGCATGTTGATTTCGACGATCTGCCCCTCGACCCATGAACCGGGCCAGCGGCGCACGGCGTCATGGTATTTCTGGCTGACCACGCTCACCGGCCAGGGGTTCTCGGGCGTGGTGTCGCGCGCGAGCCGCGGCAGCTCGCCGGGACGTCTCAACCCAAGTTGGCCCCCCGGTCCCGGATCGGTGCCCGGACTTGCGTTTTGGTTGGGTGCCGCATACCCATATCTCGTGTTGAATGCCATGATTCCACAATCCTCTTGATGAAGGACAAGGAAGGCTATCTTGAGACGAATATCAAGATTCCTTGATTCGAGGCTGGACAAATGTTCAAGGTTTTTGCGAGACAAGCCGACGAAAAAACAAATGTGAAAATTTTAGACTATGAATTTCCGCACTATTCCGCCATTATTACTAAATCTGGGGGAGAAACGCCGATTGAATCCCTAGATATAGTATTTGGGGCGTCGTATAGTGAGGGAAGACACAGAAAGTTACACGCGTGTGATTTCATCCATGTGATTTGTAGATCTGTGTCGGCGTCTTGTTAGTTGCAGAGGAAGGTATGTGATGCAGGCTCAGGTTCTGGATGCGCCGGCAAAGCCAACGACGGCGACAAAAACCGTACTGGTGGAAAAGCGTGACGGGCGGATTGTTGATTTTGACCCGGTGAACATCATCGCGGCAGTGAAATCGGCCTTTAAGGATCTCAACAAGGAAGTCGGTCCTGAAGAGGAACAGATGATCCGCGATCTCGCCAACGGCATCGAAGGCGAAGTCAAGGAGCGTTACAGCGGCCCGGCCAAGATCGAGGACATCCAAAACCTCGTCGAGCACGGACTGGTCGAAAACCATCTCTACGAAGTGGCTCGCAACTATACGAACTATCGTCTCAACAAGGACATCGACCGCGCCAAGGCCACCGATATCAACGCCGCCGTCGACCGCTTGGTCAACAAGGACGAGACGCTGGTGCGCGAGAACGCCAACAAGGATTCCAACGTCTACGCCACGCAGCGCGACCTCTTGGCCGGGGCCGTCTCCAAGGCCTCCGCCTTCTCGATGCTCCCGAAGCGCGTCTCCAACGCCCATATGAAGGGTGACATCCACTTCCACGATGCCGATTACTCGCCGTTCACCGCCGAGACCAACTGCTCGCTGCCGAACTTCGCCGACATGCTGCACAATGGCTTCGAGCTGGGCAACGCGATGATGGACACCCCGAAGTCCATCGGCACCGCGGCCACGCAGATCACGCAGATCATCAAGGACATCGCAGGCGACCAGTACGGCGGCCAGACCGTCAACCGCGCCGACGAGATGCTCGACGAATACGCCCGCAAGGACTATAAGAAGTTCCTCGACCAGGCCCACACCATGATCCCGGACTCCATGCCGGAGAACGTGGCCCAGGAGATCGTCGACGGGCTGAAGGCCAACGAGCCCAAGACCCTGCACTTCGACGCCGACCGCAAGCCGATTCCGCAGGACACTCCGTTCCACGCTGACGCTCCGAAGCTCGAGCAGATCCGCGAGATCTACGCCAAGATCATGACCCGCAAGGCCATCTACGACGCCATGCAGACCATGGAATACCAGATCAACTCCAACCGCGTCTCCAACGGCCAGACCCCGTTCGTCACCGTCGGCTTCGGGCTCGGCACCTCGTGGTTCAGCCGCGAGATCACCCGCTGCATCTTCCTGGTGCGCATCTTGGGGCTCGGCCGCGACCACCACACCGCGATCTTCCCGAAGCTCACCTACGCGATCAAGCACGGCGTCAACTCCGAGCCGGGCGATCCGAACTACGACCTGAAGCAGCTCGCGCTTGAGTGCTCGACCAAGCGCATGTACCCCGACATTCTCTTCTACGAGAACCTCGTCAAGATCACCGGCTCCTTCAAGGCGCCGATGGGCTGCCGTTCGTTCCTGCCCAGGTGGACCAATCCCGACACCGGCAAGGACGAAGAGGAAGGCCGCTTGAACCTCGGTGTGGTCACCGTCAACATCCCGCGTATCGCGTTGGAATCTCGCGGCGATAAGGACCGGTTCTGGAAGATCTTCGACGAGCGCATGGACGTCGCTCACGAAGCCTTGCAGTTCCGTATCATGCGTTGCAAGCAGGCCAAGCCGATCAACGCGCCGACGCTCTATCGTTACGGTGCCTTCGGCCGTTTGAATGCCAACGACAACGTCGATCAGCTCTTCAATCGCGACCGCGCCACCGTCTCGCTGGGCTATATCGGTCTTTATGAGGCGACCAGCGTCTTCTACGGCAAGGACTGGATGCAGGATCACAGCTGGGATGCGGAAGGCAAGGAATTCGCGCTTTCGATTGTCAAGAAGATGAACGCGCTGTGCGCCAAATGGGCCAAGGAAGAGGGCTATCACTATTCGCTCTATTCCACGCCTGCCGAGTCGTTGACCGACCGCTTCAACCGCATGGACCGTGAGAAGTTCGGCCGCGTGCCGGGAGTGACCGACCACGACTTCTATACCAATTCGTTCCACTATCCGGTCTGGCTGTCGCCAACCCCGATGGAGAAGCTCGACTACGAGAAGGACTTCCCGTACTATGCTTCGGGCGGGTTCATCAACTACTGCGAGTTCCCGACCCTGCAGACCAACCCGAAGGCGCTCGAGGCCGTGTGGGATTACGCCCACAACATCGGCATCGGCTACCTCGGCACCAACACCCCGATCGACCACTGCTATGTCTGCGGCTTCGAGGGCGACTTCGAGCCGACCGAGGAGGGCTTCAAGTGCCCTGAGTGCGGCAACTCCGACCCCGACAAGTGCAACGTCACCAAGCGTACCTGCGGCTACCTCGGCAACCCGGTGCAGCGCCCGATGGTGCACGGCCGTCACGAGGAGATCACGCACCGCGCCAAGCACATGAGCGGCGAGACCGGCCATGTCGTGCTGAAGGACGGCACCGAGCGCGAATGGTACGAAGAGGCCCGTTGATTCGGTAGTTTTCCAGATTTCCAGATAGTGGGGTAAAGGCGGTTCACTGGTTGTTCGGTGACCGCCTTTGCTTTGCCCGGTGATGCTGGAACTACCGAGTGATGAAGCAGCTTCTTTTTTATTATTGTGCGAGAGATTTTCCCACGTCACGAGTTTGAGGTGGCGGTTGAAGCAAAGGGGGAACGATATGGGCAAGCTGGCAGGTGGCAAGTTGCATGATTTCGCCGCGGGTGAGAGCGAGCGTGGGCCGTGGATTCCCACGGCGCTGGCCAATAACCCGAAGGCGGGGCAGTGGACGAGCGAGCGGCTCAGCCACGACATGATCGCCGACTACAAGCCGCTGGTGATGACCGACGGCGAGGGCATCCGCTGCTCCGTCTACGTTTCCGGCTGTCCGTTCCACTGCGTCGAGTGCTTCAACGAATCCATCTGGGATTTTCAGGCCGGCCATCCTTATACTCAGGGTTTTGAGGACAAGGTCATCAAGGATCTGGGCAATGACGTCGTTCAAGGCATCACCTTCCTCGGCGGCGAGCCGCTGCTCAACACCGGCGTGCTGCTGCGTCTTGCCAAGCGCATCCGTAAGGAATTCGGGCACAGCAAGGACATCTGGTGCTGGACGGGCTACACGTGGGAGGAACTCATGCGCCCCGGCGAAAGCGACGACAAGCTCGAGCTGCTGCGCGATGTCGACATCCTGGTGGACGGACGATATATGAAAGACCACCACGACTCGCTTCTGCAATTCCGCGGCTCCAGCAACCAGCGCATCATCGACGTGCCGGCCTCATTGCGCGCGCACGACGAATCCGGTTCGGTCAAACCGGTGATCTGGTCCAAGCTCCACGACCAGCACCGCTTCATCCCCGAGGTCTACGGCAAGGACCGCTCCGCCGGCGAAGGTGCCGCGAGCTGATCGACGGTTCGGGCGGTTTGGGTATTCAGAGGATACGCAACAGGTGAGGGATTCATCAACCTTTTTGACTACGACGTGACAAAGCTGGTGGACAACGAATGCGACAACGCGAAGAAGCATGAAAC
Organism: Bifidobacterium sp. ESL0800; assembly: GCF_029395355.1. Lineage (NCBI taxonomy): Bacteria > Bacillati > Actinomycetota > Actinomycetes > Bifidobacteriales > Bifidobacteriaceae > Bifidobacterium > Bifidobacterium sp. ESL0800. The sequence continues at coordinate 1,287,695 of NZ_CP113913.1, read as the reverse complement.
GTGATGGTTGTCAAGAGATGTAGGTCACACTGCTTACTACTGTGAGCTGAATCACGGTGAAGTTCCTTACTGCTGGGCTGTGTCGAGACTAATCTAGCAATGTATATGTGTGTAAACTCACAGCGTCAGGTTACGTAAAAACGCGGCGGGTTTATGGGAATGGTGAGGATTCAGGCATGGCTGACGTGATGGAAACCAAGACAACGGAGCATGAGGTTACGCCCCTGCGGGTCGGGCTCGATATCGGTTCAACTACGGTCAAGGCCGTTGTGCTGGACAAAAGCAGCGACCTGAAGGACGTGCTCTTCGCCGATTATCGGCGTCATAACGCCAATGTGCGCGCCACGGTGGCCGGGTTGCTGCGTGACGTCAAGAAACAGCTTGAAGAGGACGGGCGGGGCTGCCAGCCGATCAACCTGGCCATCACCGGTTCCGGTGGCCTGGGCCTGGCCGACGATATGAACGTGCCGTTCGTCCAGGAGGTCATTGCCGAAACCAAGGCCATCGACCAGGTCTACCCCGAAGCCGACGTCATCATCGAACTCGGCGGCGAAGACGCAAAGATCACTTATCTCAAGCCGACACCGGAGCAGCGCATGAACGGTTCCTGCGCGGGCGGCACGGGCGCGTTCATCGACCAGATGGCCACCCTGCTGGATACGGATGCCAGCGGCTTGAACGACATGGCCAAGAATTACAAGATTCTCTACCCGATCGCCTCGCGCTGCGGCGTCTTCGCCAAATCCGACCTGCAGCCGCTGATCAATGACGGTGCCGACAAGCCCGACCTCGCCGCCTCCATCTTCACCGCAGTGGCCACGCAGACCATCGCCGGCCTCGCTTCCGGCCGTCCGATTCACGGCAACGTGGTCTTCCTCGGCGGGCCGTTGTTCTTCCTTTCCGAGCTTCGCGAGGCCTTCGCACGCGCGCTTGAAGGTAAGGTCGACAGGTTCATCGTTCCCGAGAACGCCCACCTTTATGTGGCCTATGGTTCCGCGCTCATGTGCGGCGACGACAACGAGCTCGATGTCGGCCAGCACTTTGAGCCTCGCAGCTGCCAGGAGATCATCGACGACCTTGAGGCCTTGAAGAACAAGCCGGTCGACACCGCCACGATGCCGCCGCTCTTCCCGACCGAAGAGGACCGGCGCGAATTCAACGAGCGCCACCATAAGGAGCAGATCAAGGTCGGCACGCTTGAAGGCGCAAAGGGCCCGCATTTCCTTGGTATCGACGCCGGCTCGACCACCATCAAGGCGACGCTGATCAACGACGACCGCGAGATCGTATGGTCGTCCTACGGCACCAACGACGGAAGCCCGCTCGATGCGGCCGTCGAAATCGTGCGCAAGATCGAGAACGAATTGCCGGCCGAGGCGTGGATCGCACGCAGCTGCGCCACCGGTTACGGGGAAGGACTGATCACCACCGGCCTGCACCTGGACGAGGGTGTGGTGGAGACCATGGCGCACTATCGCGGCGCCGAAATGGTGAGTCCCGGTGTCACCGCCGTCATCGACATCGGCGGTCAGGACATGAAGTACCTCGCCATCGCCGACGGCGTCATCGACTCGATTTCCGTCAACGAGGCCTGCTCGTCCGGCTGCGGTTC